>DUCD01000147.1:0-901 GCA_012959985.1 Verrucomicrobiales bacterium
TCTGCGGAGGAGGGCACGGGCTTTCAGGCGTTTGCCTGAAAAGCAGCGGGGAAAGTTACCCAACTTTTCTGCGTATTGTGCTGGATCCAGATGGGTGACTGAACGAATCCCTTTTTAACAGAAGGGACGATGAATCAACAATTGAAATGATGGATTCGAAATCGCCATCAAGAGTAACTTTGTTCAACCTGAAAAACTTGCATTGTGTAACGATGCGAGATGGGAGTCTTTTTGTTTATTGACATTATCCGCTAATGGGCGACCCCTAAAGAGAGTCAGACGGAATTTGGGATTCATTGAGTTGATAATATGACGGAGATGGCACTATGTGTAAATTCTTTCCAACATATTGTAGGAAAACGACCTCACTCATCTGGCTGAAGATGATGCCAAACCAAGGTGTATAGGGTAGGGCTCGCTGTCTCAGCGCGCCGAATAGCGGAAATCATTGATCAATGACATCTAACAAAACAAAGGAGAAAGATCTCGACCTTGCAAATGTTGGATACACCTACTACGATCCGTGTTCTTGGGAAACTCAATTGAATACAGAAGAAAATCATGAAGAAGAAATCCAATTTCAAGCTTGTCACCACACTTTTTTGCCTGATGGCTTTTGTCTGTCAGCTCCAAGCTCATGATGACCAAAGCAAGCCGGTCATCAAAACGGAAATCCAGAGTATCGATGGGAAAAAGCATCTCTACATGACGATCGATGGGATTAAGGTTCACGAAACGGATCCGAACAAACAACCTCAACCGAAGATCATCACTTCGGGGACAGAAAGCAATCAGCATAGAGTGGGGACGGCTCCTTCCGATGCGGTTGTTCTTTTCGACGGAACTTCAAAGTCCATGGACAATTGGACCGATACCAAAGGGGGGGCGACAAAATGGGATC
>DUCD01000147.1:911-5126 GCA_012959985.1 Verrucomicrobiales bacterium
GGCATTGGAATCGGTGAAGGGCGCTGGGTATATCCAGAGTAAACAGAGCTTCAGTTCCTGTCAGCTCCATGTTGAATGGGCTTCTCCTAAAGACGTCAAGGGATCTGGGCAGGGCAGGGGGAACAGTGGTGTATTTTTAATGGGACAGTATGAAGTGCAGGTGCTCGATTCCTACAACAATACGACCTACCCCGATGGTCAGGCAGGGGCATTGTATGGTCGTTCCAAGCCCTTGGTCAATGCAAGTCGGGAGCCGGGCCAATGGCAGAGTTATGATATCGTCTTTCATCGCCCTCATTTCGACGCCCACGGAAAAGTGATTACGCGGGCAACTTTTACGATCTTTCACAATGGGGTGTTGATTCAGGATCATCTCGTGCTTTCAGGAGGGACCGGTTGGCGAGGTGGCGACGCCGTATCGGAATACGCAGCACATGCGGATAAGGGCCCTTTTCAAATTCAGGACCACGGGAATCCTGTCCGCTTTCGCAATATATGGATTCGTGAGCTGCAGGATTGAGCCAGTCGGAAAGAAAAGGGACCCACAGAGATAGGACACAGAGTGCACAGAGAAAAAGGCATGGGGTTCTTAGGGAGTCCGTTGCACTTTCAGTCGGATGAATCGGTGTTGATATGACTCTCTATTCAGGTTCGACCTGAAAGTCACTCGTTCCGTGCCGTCGGGGTTATCGTTGGTTTCAACTATGCTGATTTGAACGGTTGCCCAGTCAGACAGGTTTTCCGAGAATTCCAAAGTATAGCTTAGATCCAGTGGGTGCTTCTGCCGACGATATGTTATGTCCAAAAACAGGTCTCCGTCTTGTTGGACAATAGCTGCGGTGAGAATTGCTTCTGAGTCGGGGCTTTTCGGATCAAGACCATAGGCGTACTCGAGAAGATTGGGCAATCCGTCATGGTCTATATCAGACAGGGAACTGCTGATATCGGAATCACCTTGTTCTTCTTCCGTGAAAAATTGTTTTTTCCATCCATCAAAATTCAGACCTTTCTTGGATTGAATGTCTCCCGGAGATCCCCCTGCGCTTAGAGAGATGCCCCACCGAACTTGCTCACTCCAACGATTAAACTCGGTCTCCGGATCCAGAATGACTAATGAATGGCCGCTTTGGGCAGCGAGTTCATGCCAATTTTCTTCATAAGTAAACTGAAGAACGCTTTCTCCTGATGCATCCTGTAATCGAATCTGTTCTCCGGAATTGTTCAACTTTCCGGAAAATTCACCGGATAGTGTCATTCCCGTTCCGTATCGTGCCTTGAATATTGCCAGGTTGCTGACGATCACTGTGGAGTCTCCGGAGCCGAGTTGGGATTCCGGTGAAAAGATGAATTCAATGCCATCGATGATCGCGGCGCCACTGAGATTCAGTGGTTCGGGGCCGATATTTGTAAACTCAATGAACTCGAAATCAGAGGCAACTGCGTTTGGGTTCTGGAGTAATTCCCCCTCGGTCGGAGGCGGTGGTGCATAGAGAACTTCGGTGATCCTCAGGTATTGCTGCAGTGGAGAAGGTGTTCCGATATAGGTCAGCGAATCAATAAGATTCCCCTCGGCGTTTCTCAGTTCCACGGTTTCTCCTCGTGCTGATAAGTGACCTTTGTATCCGCCTTGGATAAAGTTAGCTTCATTGGCTTTGGGTGAACGGCCCCTACCGCGAAAGGCATTGACATCGGGGCTGATGAAAATTTTGCCTCTCGCGGGCAATACCGTGCCGGGTTTCAGAGTGAAATCAACTGCCGAGCTGAGCGTCCAGTCGGACAGATCCACGGCAACAGCATTCGGATTTCTCAGTTCAAGGTATTCTTCTTCCTGATTACCCGACTCCGGATTGAAATCGATTTCACCGATACGAATCACGCTCAGTGGGTTTTGGGCCGTGGGTATCTCACCCCCTCTTCCGGTTGCCTGGCGGTTGAAAACGAAATTGCGGCGACCCGGTAGATATTCCTGCAGTAATCGTCTTACCCCGGCTGCCATATTGTTTCGGTTTCCCCAGATGCGCCACTTGCTGAAATCAAGATCAGCGTCGGATGGGTTTGTATCTTGGGGGTCGATCAGTTCCTGTAATTCTAAGATACGTCGCTCAAAGTGACGTTGGTCAAGTGGAGTGTTGGACGACTGGAGATATTGATCGCTTAAACTGCGGATTCGTCTGAGAACCATGGCGCGGATTTCCGGGATATCAGTCAGTACACGCACAAGGAAGTTTCCCCGACCTGCTAATATGGTGCGGTCGACAAAGATGGAGTCATCGAAGTAAGTGTCGCTACTGTTCCATTGACGTCCCCAACTCAGATCCAGATCCCACGGTAAAAAACACCATTCGCGGGTTCCTGTTGTATCCCTGTAAAGGTAGTAATTCTTGGCGTGCAGGTCGGTATTGCTGACGACAGAGTTGGCGGCCAGAAAATTGACGATTTTCGGAATATCCAGATTGTCATAGAGGTAGTTCCTTAACCGGGGGCCCGTCCGATGGATTCCACCGAGAAGAACTCCCAAATCGTTGTTCGGTTCGGTTTTTCTATTTTTCTTTTCGACGCCCTGAGTTCGGTGAGTTCGGGTTTGACTCAAATTGTTGTACATTTTGTAGAGGACGCCCTTTGGATTCAATCCGGCACGTTTCAAATATTTGTCGTCACCATCCTCGATGAAATCCGATACGCTGAAGAATCGACCATTCTGCTGCACGCGCACTGAAAATGCAAAATGCGCCGGGACGCCGGCGTCGCGGAAAAGTTCATAAGCCAAAACGTGCCGAAGCTTTGATTTATCAGCCCAGTTGGTCATCAGGTTGATGTCCCTGAGTTTCGGTTGACCTTCCTTCCAGGTAAAGCGATCTCCGCGATTGAAATCTATGTCATAACTCTTTTTGGGGAATGCGCTTCCAGACGTCGATTGGCCATGAAGGTCCGTTAGAATATTATCGTAAAATCGGTCCAGGTAATAAAGAGATCCCCGTGTTCCCGTTCTGCTGTTGGCGCCCTGAGGACGGCTGACAAACCAATGCAGAATCGGAAGTGATGAACGCACCTCGTCTTGAGCAACCGTTCCAAAATACTGAGGCGAATCGAATCGGTCTCGGTGTTCGGGTTTCCGAGTCTGTCTTCCCCCGGTATCGGTCGCAACAATTCGCCATCGTATCATTTGACCTGCCAATAATTGATCTGTCGGCATTAAGGCGGAGTACACCCCATCTCCTCCAATGGCATCATTTTCTAAACCATCATCGACCATTGGGAGGGTCAATTCCGGTCCGAACATGATACGGTAATTAAGTGTTATGGATTGGACCGGTTCACTGGTGATGTCGACTTCTGCAGTAATCGCAACTCCAGGGCTTTCCGTTCCGACGGGTGGGCGGGGAGCTGAATCAACAACCTGACGTATAAAAGGACCTGGATTAAAACCACCTGAAATATTGGGTTGGCCTGGTGACGGAGTTCTGAAATATTCTTTTTCACCCGTGAGTCGCGGAATGCTGAGTTCAGTGGTCGTTTCCGGGATGATTTGTTCCATACCATATGAAGTATCCGAAAACTGCGGTGGGAATTCAGGAGCGTAGTCATGCACGATTGTCTCACCGTCGGGTAGAACTAATGCCAGATACTCTCCTTCCTCATTAAGCCGAAAATTTGTATGAAGTTCTCCGCCGGCTTCTAGGCGGTTTTTACCGGAGGCGTATACGACCCTATACTCAGCAGCCGGGATGATGGTCGATGGAAAGGTCCACTTCCTTTTCTTCGATGGATCATCGGTTAAGGAATACCCCTCTAAATCAATCGGGTTTTCGCTCTGATTGAACAATTCAATCCAATCCGAATTGTCTCCGTCTTCATCTTGAAGAGAACGATTATTGACCGCCAGGAATTCCGAAATAAAAACTTGAGCATCAGGAGAGTTTGCGGATCTGAGTCCGGTCGAGCTGCTTAACAATATCAGGTGGATTAAAACAACGAATCGAATCATGAAAGGATCGGTAGACTTGCGGGTTTATCAAATAAGAAATTGACTTTTCACGGCGACGACAGAGTAGACTCGTAGAAGGACCTGACGCAAGCCTAAAGAGGTGGAGGGGGGGCGAGATTAAAGCTGGATCTCTCAAAAAAATCACCCTTTAATGAAATGAATTGCGGTAGGGCGTGCTGTCCCGGCGCGTCGCTTCACCGGGTGATGATGTACGAACATGCGGCGCGCCG
>DUCD01000148.1 GCA_012959985.1 Verrucomicrobiales bacterium
GGTACCCCATTACGGGCCAGCTCTTCCAATAGTACTTTACTGGCTACTGTCTTACCACTTCCAGATGATCCAAAGCATGCAAAATGACGCTGAAGGGTTTCTAATTTAAGCTCAAGTATAGAATCTTGAGTTGAACCTAATTTTATTTTTTTCACAGAGTCTTTTTTGTTCTTTTCGTTGTAGTTTGCTCCCGCCACTAAAAGTTTTTTCCCGAGGTGCGGATCGAACCTCTTCCTGCATGGATGTGCCGTCGGGTTTGAAACCGGTCTTATCCAGATAATATTGATAATCTCCAGGATAGACAGTCAAGTTGCCATCCTGAACATGGAGGACGCGGTGGGCAATTTTCCGAATGAAATACACATCATGGCTGATGAAAACCAGAGTGCCCTGAAATTGTTCCAGTGCTCCGATGAGTGCATCGACACTATCCATATCGAGATGAGTCGTCGGCTCATCCATCAGAAGAACATTGGGAGGATTCAATAACAGTTTGACCAAGGCCAAACGACTTTTTTCTCCTCCGCTTAGCACCTTTACCCGTTTAAATACATCGTCCCCCTGGAATAGAAACGAGCCGAGCACGGTGCGTACAGACTGTTCCGTAGTGGGGCGATCTGAATCCATCGCTTCTTCCAGCACGGTGAAATTCGGATGGAGGACATCCCCACGGTACTGAGAAAAATACCCGGTATCCACTTGATGTCCCAGGTTTCGTTCACCCGATTGAAATTCAAGCACACCGGCCAGAATCTTCAGTAGGGTGGATTTACCTGCTCCGTTGGGACCGACCAGTACCCACCGCTGTTCCCGGTCCACCTGGAAATCCATGTCCCGGTAAACGACGTTCTCACCGAACGCATGATGGATTTTCTTGAGGCTCAGGACTTTTTGTCCACTTCGCCGAGGTTGCGGGAACTTGAAATGGATGGATCGGCCTTCCGATTCCGGAGCATCCAATGTCTCCATTCGGTCAATTTGTTTCTGTTTACTTTTGGCCTGGGTTGCCTTTGTTGCTTTGGCCCCGAACCGTTTGATGAACCGTTCAAGACGTTCCACTTCTCGCTGTTGATTCTTGTAGACCGCCTCCATTTGCTTCATTCGAGATTCGTGTTGAACCAGATAGGAGTCATAATTGCCGACATACCTCATGATGCGTCGATGCTTCAATTCCAAGACCTGCCCGATCAGTTGGTTCAGGAATTCCCGGTCATGTGATATCATCAGAATCGCTCCTTCGTAATTCTTGAGATAGTTCTGAAACCACAGCAGCGCTTCGAGATCCAGATGATTCGTCGGTTCATCAAGCATCAACAGATCCGGCTCCTGAACCAGTAATCGAGCTAAATGAGTCCGCATGACCCATCCGCCACTGAGGTTTTTAACCGGGCGATTGAAATCCGATTGTTTAAAGGCGAGTCCGGTCAGGATACGTTTGGCTTTCGGTTCCAATTGATAACCGCCTAATTCATCAAACCGGGCATAGATATGATGGGAATCAGCATGATCCGAAGATTCCGAAGATTCCAGTTCAGCAATTTTCCGGCGGAGATCCTTCATCTCTCTACTGACGGAGAGTGCGGTTTCTAAAACAGTTTCGTCACCTGCAGGGGCGCTTTCCTGATGAAGAAATCCGACCTCTAACGATTTCTGAAGGCGAATATCTCCGGCGTCAGCAGAGCATTCTCCAATAATCAGGGAAAACAGAGTGGACTTACCGGCTCCGTTGGGTCCAACAATGCCGATTCGATCCCCCGGATTGATCTGTAGTGAAACATTTTCGAAAAGGACTCGCCCTCCGAAGGCTTTTGATAAATCAGAAATCGTCAGCATGGCTTTCAGTATCCATATCCGTCATGGGCATAGGAGGATGAAATTTTAAGAAATAAACGAGTGCAATGAAGTCATAGGCTGCATGGGCCACGATGGGAACCAGGAGGTTGCCGCTCCAGATCCAAAGCCAGCCCAGGTACCAACCTATACAAGCGGTCACTATGGCATACACCGGTGTCACCATGTGGAAACATCCAAAGAGCAATCCTGAAAAGGCGACGGCGAGAAACGTATCGGTGGTTCCGTCCAGGATTCCCTGTATAAAGCCCCTGAATAAAAGTTCTTCGCCAATACCGGCCAGAATTGAAAGCACGGCAAGTTTCCACACCGACCATGACTCGAAAAGTGGACGGAGGTAGTTTTCAGAGAAAAGCCTGATTTCACTGAGGGGGCCTGATTTCGAATGTAAAGTCAGCCAGAAAAGCCCCAGCATGGGAGTAGTGACGAAGATTCCCAGTAAGAGGTCCGTAAAATTCCAAGATAGGTTTTCAAATGGTGAAAAGTCGAAAAACCAACCTAGCGCCAGAGCTACACCTCCCAAACCACCTTCCACGATACACCCCATCAGAAACCAGTCGCGAAGTGGAGTCTTCACTTCTTCCGAACTCATTGCAGATAAACGAATTCAAGGAAATCCCGAAAATCGGAACCGGATCTGATAGTTGGTTGTTTAGATGCCATTTCTGGTGGGCAAAACAAGGAATTTCAAGAATCCTGTTAATGAACCCGCCGAACCTTACGATAAATTCTGTGAGTTGCAACCTCACTTTGGTTCTTTAATTATCAGACTGAATAGTGTAAGGAATGTAGGTGGTGAAGCGGGAGATTGATCGGCTTGTCAGCGAATGAGCCATGTTGCTGGGTATGAAAATTGGAAAGGTAAATAGCTTTACAGGGTGGTGCACCCTCCTGTTGGTAGTTTTTGCCTTGCCTTTGGAGGCTCTGACACTGAGTGACCTTCTGAAACCGGGCAAATTGACCCCTTGGAGATTTGCCCGGCTCTTCAAGGATTTTGAATATGAATACCGTGATCGAATTCAGAAGCCCAAGGTGTTTCTGAATCGTGAAAAGGGCGATTGTGATGATTATGCCATTCTCGCCAAGCTCATCTTAGAGCGAAAAGGATTCACTCCACGCCTGGTGGTCATCAGGATGACGGCTTACAATCATGTTGTCTGCTACCTGGAGGAGCCTAAGGTGTACCTTGATTACAATAACAGGGTCTATCTTCGTCCGACAAAACCTTCAAAATGGTCTCTGCCCGTGATCGCTGACAAAGTCGCTCGATCACTGGATGCTCGGTGGACCAGTGTATCCGAATTCAGCTATGAGAATTATCGCCTGAAGTTGTTGAATACTTTGGTTAAAAATAAAGGTGAAATCGAAGACATCGGGCCGACCCACAACGTGGGTTACCGATTCGAGAAAAAGAAATCCAAACCAGTTCAAGAGTTCCGGTTCGATTTTTAGTGATCCCTAAGAAGGAGTAAAGATCAGGAAGGTTGAAATCGAGTCGTTTTCTTCAATAAGCGGTACCACCCTGCAGATTCCGGAAATGAAGCCTCCTCCTCGTTTCTTGAATTCTATTCCAATGCCTTCTCTCGATTCCTTTAACTGACACAGTGCTGCGATCGACTCAATTGTAGATTCCCTGTCTGACGAAGTCTGATGGCTCAGAGACAGAACTGCTTCCAGGGGCTTGCCGACGATTTCCGTTCGATCAAGCCCGGACAGCGTGCATACAGCTTGGTTTATCCTCATGATTTTTGCATGAGGACCTGAAATGAAAACGGCTTCAGAGACGGAGTCCGCTACTTGTTGGTAAATTCTTAATGAACGCTCCATGGAGGATTGAGCCCATTTGGTTTCGATCACTTCCTCCCTTAGCTTTTGATTGGATTCTGCCAGTTCGTTTGTTCGGCGGCGTACTTTCTTTTCAAGAAGATGGGTGCTTCGCTTCAACAATCCGATCATTTTTCGACGAATGCTGAATTCACGACGCGACAATCCAAATAAGAGCGCCAGTAGAAACGCATTGAAGAAAGTTCCGGCGATCAGGGTATTCCGGCGCGACTGGGAGAGCCGGTACAATTGTTGTTCCCGGGCGAGTTGCAAATTGTTTAAACGCACGCGTAGATCGGAAACGGCCTGCAGAATTCCACTCAAGGGAACCTGAGAAGCTGTTAACCTCAATTGCTCGATCGCCGGTTCGAGGCCGTTGCTCTCAAATGTCGTGATCACGGTTCGATGGTGATCCAATCGCTGCTGCACCAGCTTACCGATCATATCCAGTGAGTCTAATCCTTCGGGTATGGCTTCGGCCAGCGCTCGTGCAACTTTGAAATGAGCGTTCATTTCTGACAGTTGAAACCGATACCCTTCTTGAAACAAGGGATCTCCAGTGTAAAGGAAAGCGGCAATATCGGCTTCACTACTACCCAGAGAAGCATGGAAATCCTGAATTTCCAGAACCAAAGAGAACAGATGGTTGAACCAAGCTCTTGCTTTCCGGTCCGATTGCATATTTCGAACAGCAACCACCACCAGCCAGCTTTGGATCATGAGAACCAACAGCAGACCCAGTAGGATTCCGTTTTCAGGTTTTTTCAGAATGGCCGGCCGTCTCATCAATTCGTAGGCATGTCCTCAATAAAATCAGTTGTTCCCCAGAGCAATTCGTATTACCCACCGAACAACTTTTGTTCGATGACATGCCAATTATTCTGAAACCAACCTGCAACCGGAATGATCAATAACAGAACCATGCTCAGAAAAATCAAAGCCAGTGAGAACTGCATGCCGCTGAAGCTTTCATTCCAGGATCGTTGTCGCGCACGCTCGACAATGGAATAGACGCTTTGGATCCTGCCGGACCGTGGCAATGGTTTCTTTTTGCGGACTTTGATTACAGATGATTCTTCGAGAAGCGTTTTCAATTGCCGAACTTCTTCCTCCAATTCCGCAATACGTCGATCTTTCGAATCCATATAGGAATTATGAGAATCTGAAGTCAGATCAGCAAGAAGTTTCTGAATCGATTGAGCATTCCTGCTATGATTACCACCATAGGGAATTATCTAAGGTATATTTTTAACTTCTTGTCGACGACGCAGAATACGACGGATTGCGAGAGCCCACCCTGTGTAGATGAGCACCAGCATCATAAGGCAGGCAAAACCCCCAACTATTTGGCCCGGGCGACCGAATGCTTCGCCTTTGTGCATCCAACGTGACCAGGCGAGTAGTCGAGTGCCGGAGCTAAGGTCGGCCCATGAGTGGAGG
>DUCD01000149.1 GCA_012959985.1 Verrucomicrobiales bacterium
TCCTGGCGGACGGTTCCCCCATTCCTGAGGACAAGGAACTCTACTTCTTCATGCACTTGGAACGACCCGGTGTTTCAGGCACATCCGGTTTTCAACCAAACCAGATGGCTCATTCGAGTGGAATAAGCCAATGGAACGGGTTAGCATTTACCGCTCTAAAGGAAAGTATTCTCCCGTTTTCATCGGCCCTCTAAAACCAGATTCCAACGGTGAAATTAAAGATATCGAGATTAAATTTTCACCCAGAATTGACGCAAAAGTGCGCATAATATCTCCGGAAGGCAAGCCCATTGAAAATGCATCCGTTACGTTTGCCCTGGGGATCCGGGGCAAATTCGGTGTGCATGCCCATAAAGCCACTACGGACCCTGATGGCATCGTCGTTTTTCCCTCACCCTCTGATTCCATTCTATTTCAACATTCAAGCCGACGGCTATGAGAAGAAAAATCAGGTGGACCTCCGTCTGGATCCCAATAAAATCGCTGATATTACAATGACCCGGGCTGAACCGGTTTCTATCTATGTCATCTCGGGAGAAACAGGAAAACCGGTTCAAGGCGCGACAATTCATCTTGCAGGCAAACAGACCGGTGTAAACAATTTCTCTCACGGTGGTGACAATCCAAGCAGCGGCAGCACGAATTCAGAAGGCATGTTGCAACTAACTGATCTTCGTCATGATACCACCTATCACTATATTATTCGCAAACACTGCCATCCCATAAGGATGACATACCCATGCAAAACCCGAAGAATAGTTCGAGTTTTGTGTGATGACCTAGAAAGTCAGTTTCAGAATTTCAATTCATCTTTGTTCTTTCGCTTCATCTACGATCGGTTGCTGTCCCATAGGAATTATCGGAATCCGGGTAAATATGCCTGATCCGGGCGGCATAGTAATTTGAAATGCCCATTGGCTGTCCCATAGAAACGCAGCAGACTATGTAAATTAATTCGACTCCAGACCGCGCCTCGGATCAATGTAAAGAGACGAGTGAAACTGTGATTCCAACCATGAATGAAAGCTTGAAAGCGCAAGAGCACATACAACAACATGGCACTCCATATTTGCCATTGGACGGCATTGGCGCTGGTTCCCATGAAATCGGCCAACTGCAGGGTTTGTTTGATCTGCTTGAAAAACACTTCAATAGCCCATCGGCTTTTGTAGAGATCACAGATGCTCTGAGCAGGCCACTGAAGGTTGTTGCTGATGAATGTCATCTGGACCCACTTTCCGTTGACTGATACTTCGGCCCGAATCATGCGCAACCTCTGAGGATAGGCTGTTTTGGACTTTAATGTTTTGAGGACAATCTCATCATCACGCAGAACATTGGCCTGTCTCTTTTTCAGCCGTTTTTTAACGACTCGGAAAGCCATGTTGTCCTTGGCGCGGGTGACCCAGAAAACGCCTCGCTCCTGTAGGTCGAAAAGAAACTCGAAATCGACGTAAGCCTTGTCAAACACAACGATTTCTCCTGATTTAATACCAGCGCAAAGGACATAAGCTTTCTTTTTGTCATGTATTTTGGCCGTATCCACAATCGCAAACCGAGGAAGAAAGGATTGCAGATCCAGGCGCAAGTGACACTTGGCCGCCGCTTTTCGACGTCGATGCCTGGCCCAATCCATGCAGCGGGCTACAAGTTGAATGGTCGTGGAATCCACCGCGTGTATTGTGCGGCGGAAACGACGTGGAAAGCCTTTATAAGGTTGGCTCAGTCCAAAGTTGCTTTGAGTGTTCTTAAGATGGTCCAGAATCTACCAGAACAAATCCTGCATCATGTCTGAGCGACGCTGTTTATTGGCGTGAGAAAGTCCGTTACGACTGGGCGCGGTGGCGCCGCGAATGGTTGAAAGCGGGCCACTGTGAAGCCTCAGGTTGTCGCAGACATCGTTCAAACCAATGGCGTGAATAAGTTGAGCATAGAGCATGCTCACCACATGACTCCACGGGCTGAACATACGGGCTTTTTTGTGGACTTCATGTTTCCGCGCCAACTTGGAAACCATATGTGAGGGAATAAGCTGGCAAAGTTGTTTGAGAATCGTAAAATTTGATCGGGTTGGCTTTTGGTGTTTTGTTATTTTTTCATACCTGCTGAGTGGCAGGAATAAACTCATTAGCCAACCTTTTTTTTATTTCCCTATGGGATGCCTGTGAAAACGAAAATGAAGATCGGCATGGCTTTACTGATGGGCTTAATGGTTGGATCCATTAGCGCCCAAGACAGCGCAAGCAAAAAGCTGACCGCGGATGAGATATTTCCCACGGACCGGGTTTTGGATGTCCAAATCACTGTCGATCCAATGGATTGGGATACCATTCGCTTTCAGAAACGAGGTTTTTTCGAGGCATTGAAAGAAAGCAGACGTTTTGCTCCTCCTGATCATCCCTATACTTATGTTGAGGCCAGTGTATCCATAGACGGAATTGAATTCCCGCAGGTTGCGATTCGTAAAAAAGGTTTCATTGGTTCGGAAAATTCAACGCGCCCATCTCTTAAAATCAAACTCAACCATCTGGATAAAGAAGGTCAAATCGATGGTCTGACCAATTTGACCTTTAACAATAACCAACAGGATGAAAGTCTGATCAGCCAGGTTATGGGTTACGGTTTATTTCGTGCCACCGGTTCACCGGTTCCCCGTTGTGCTTTTGCAAAATTGACGGTTAACGGCCAAAACCTGGGGATCTATGCCCATGTCGAAAGAATTCATCGCCCCTTACTAAAACGGACATTTGGAAATGACGATGGGGTCTTATTCGAAGGCACGGTCGTTGATTTTAATCCCGAATGGGAAGAAAGTTTTGAGCACAAGTTAGGCCCCGAAGAAGTGGGGCGAAACAAGATCCGGCAGTTGATTGAGGTATTAGCCAAGCCAGATGAAAATATTGAAACCGCCATCGGCGAATTAGTAGATCTGGATTCATTTTATACATTTTGGGCCATGGAAAGCTTGATCAGTTTTTGGGATGGCTATTCAGGTAACCGCAATAATTTCTTTGTTTATCTCAATCCAGAGACGGATAAATTCCATTTTATCCCGTGGGGCGCGGATAGTGTGTTCGAGAAATATAGCCCCATTAGGAACGATAGGAGTGATCCCGTTTCAGTGAAGACCCAAGGCTTGATTGCCTATCGACTATATCAGCTGGAATCGGGACGGCGGCGTTATGAGAAGACATTGAGGAATATTATTGAACGATACTGGGATAAGACCGCTTTAATTGCGGAAACGGAGAGAATAGAGGATTTGGTTAAGCCATACTTAGCCGAGACGACAGCGTCCGAGCTTTCAAAGGAGGCCAAAGGGTGGATTGAATGGTTAAGAAATACTTCAACCAAAGAGCGTGCGGAAACTTTAAGTAGCGAAGAATTCAAGGAATTACCCGCTGAAACCCAAAAAGCTATCAAGGCCCTAATAATCACACTGACATTAATGAAGAAAGTATCATCAAGCAAAAGGTCAGTTCATCACCGATTGGTCTCTATTGGGTCCTTTTTATACCCGGAAAAGGAATGATTTGGATCAGGATTTTCTTTTGCAGCACGGCGGTGAAGCCTATTTGACAGCCAATAGTGAGCAGGAGTTCCATAATTCTAAAAATCAAACCCTCAAATGGCATCCTATCTCTGGCAGTAGAAAGATAATTAATCTGAATCAGGAAATTGACCAGTTGGACGATGTCACAGCCTACGCCTTCGGTACAATCGAAAGTCCAATTGAAGAATATGTTGAATTTGGTTTGGGGAGTGATGACACCGCCAAAGTTTGGATCAACGGTAATGTAGTTTATCAGTTTCGAGGGGAGGGACGCGTCCTGATTCCTGATCAGGATCGATTCATTGTCAAAATAAATCAAGGCCCCAACCGATGCCTGGTCAAAGTGAGTCAAGGCATGGGGGACTGGGGATTTGCCCTCAGGCCTGTTAGCAACTTCCCCCTCATTGAAGGAATCCTGTTATCGGGTCAGTTAAATTTAAAGGGAGAAAATAAGGACTACTTTCCACTAATTCAAATCAAAGCAATCATCGATTTGGGCTCCGGTGCATTTAGTCGCGATTGGGGATCTTTAGCTAATGGTGGTAAGTATCAACGGGTAATTCATTCGGCAGAAGGAGCCAGCGTAAGATTGCAAGCCGTGGTGAGAGACGTCGTGCTGGAAGAGCAGGTTTTGAAGCTGAAATCCGGGCAGGAAAAAGGAGTCGATCTAATTGTGGATACGGGGTCTCCTTTAGCTCTGAAAATCCTCGATTGGGGAGCAGCGCAATCAGCCTCTGAGTTTACAGGGGCGTTGGAAGAAAGAAGGCAATTCATTAAAAAACGGCGTGATGAGATAATGGCTGAAATCGCCGGTGGAATGCCTCAATGGGAGAGCAAACCTGCCCGTCCAATTGTTTTCAAAAAGATTTTTGGCACGCCCATCCCAATCGAAAATCCGGTGGGCGTGGCCACTTTTTTTGGATCAATTTCGAATGGATCAATGATTGTATCTGCGGCCATCCTTTTATGTTGTTTCCCGGTATTCGGCAGAAAGCATTCGATGCATTGGTACTTTCAAGCACTGAAAAAGTATTTCAATTTTAAGGGAAGAGCCCGACGAAAAGAATTTTGGATGTTTCAAATCTTCAACGGTTTAATATTCTACACTTTTCCAATTCTCTTGGCCACCTTAACCTATAAAATGGGAGAGAATTTGGATCTAGCCCTGGCTGTCTGTGGACTATCCATGGGGATTTATGGCTTATTAACCTTTGTCCCCAATATGGCAGTTAGTGTTCGGCGGATGCATGATATCAATCGGAGCGCTTGGTGGTTACTGATTAACCTCATCCCCGTGGTTGGCTGGCTTCTTACCTTTATCTGGTATCTCTTCAATAGCGATGCGGGAAAAAATAAATATGGGCCAAATCCCAAATTAGTGAAACAAGACCCAGCTGAAATTCACATTTGATGAAAGAAGCACCCGATCATTGGCTCCAACTCTTCTTTATATTCAGCTTCTTCGGTGGTTCCGTAATGTCGGATATACTGATCGGCATCAAGTTTTCGGAAAATCCCAGGGGCTGAAATTGTCGGACGTGATGGGCTGGAATATAAG
>DUCD01000150.1 GCA_012959985.1 Verrucomicrobiales bacterium
ATTCAGGGGCCCCTGAAACTGGGGGCGTCGACCCCGGATCATTGAAATTTCCAATCGTTTCTTCCATGTAACGGCCTCGGCGCGGCCGCCTTCAGGTTCGACGGCCTCGGCGCGGCTGGATTCAGGGATGACGGTGTCAAAACACCTGCGGAAAATCCTTAACCTAATGGCAGTGCAGCACGCCTTACTGAAAAGGCGAATTTCATCACGAAATAAAGGAGAATTTTTCAGCAAGGCTTTCCTCTTGGCGGGCAGGTGAAATTGAATTATGTTAGCGTGGTGATTGGTTTATGAGAGTTGATCTGGCATATGGGGAAGGAATCCTGAAGGTCGAACTTCCGGAGGATCGCATTACGGTCATCGAGCCCACGTTTACACGTGGTCTTAATGATGAGAGGGACTCGGTTCTGCATTCACTGAAGAACCCCATCGGGAGCGCCCCATTGATGGAACGCATCAATCCCACTGATCGCATCTGCATTATTTTCACCGATATCACCCGGGCAACACCCAATGACAGACTCATTCCGTGGTTGCTGGAACATCTGTCCGATCACCCAAAAGAAAATATCACTCTTCTTAATTCCACGGGTACCCATCGGCCCAATACGGAGGAAGAATTACGAAAATTGCTGACATCCGAAGTCGTTGACCAGTATAGGGTCATCAACCACGAATGTGAGGATGAAGAGAATTTGGTCCAATTGGGAACCACCCGATCGGGAGTTCCAGCCTGGATCAACCGCCATGCGGTGGAAGCCGACATCAGGATCGTCACGGGATTCATCGAACCCCATTTTTTTGCCGGATTCAGTGGAGGTCCGAAGGGCATCATGCCGGGTGTCGCCGGATTGGAAACGGTCATGAACAATCATGGTATGGAGAACATCGGCAACCCCAATGCCACCTTTGGAATTACCGATGGCAACCCGATTTGGGAGGACATGCGGGATATCGCCCTTCGTGCGGGGCCCAGTTTCCTGTTGAACGTCACCTTGAATGAAGATCGTCGAATTACGGGAGTATTTGCCGGAGATCTGCTCCAGGCCCACAAGGTCGGCTTTGAATTCTGTAGACAGGCGGCCATGCAGGAGGTCGAAGAACCTTTTGATATTCTGATCACCACCAATAGTGGATATCCTTTGGACATGAACCTTTACCAGGGAGTCAAGGGAATGAGTGCAGCGGCCCGAATCGTTAAAGAAGGAGGCACCCTGCTGCTGGCAGCCGAATGTAGAGAAGGGATTCCCGCTGGCAGCCCTCTGGATAAACTCTACCAAATTGCATCAAGCTCTGAGCAGATACTCAAGATGCTCTCAACTCCGGGATTTGAAAGACCTGAACAGTGGCAGGCCCAGATCCAGGCAATTATCCAGAAGAAAGCCAGGATATTTCTCTACAGCGAGCTATCGGACTATGTGGTCCAGAGCACTTTTCTCACCCCTTGCAGTAATATCGAGGTTTGGGTAAATAACCAGATAGCTGAATTCGGCCCGAAAGCAAGAATTGCAGTCCTACCGCAAGGCCCACTGACGATTCCCTATCTCGCGGCGTGATCCCCGCACCCGGAATCCCTGGAACTGGTCGCACCGAGGCTTGTTTCCTTAACCAAATGAATGCCGATTTCAATGATCCGGGGTCGGCGCCCCCAGCTTCAGGGGTGCCTGATTCCTTAACCCAATGGCAGTTCAGCGTTCCCCACTGCCATCATCCGTTTTCAGTCACCGTTTTCATCCAGTCTGCATGGTCGTGATACCATTTAACCGTCTGCTTCAGTCCCTCGCTTAATTCCCACTTAGACGACCATCCCAGTTCTCTTCTCATTTTGGTGGAATCCAATGCATACCTCCTGTCATGCCCAAGCCGATCCTTGACGAAGGTAATCAAACTCCTCGAGTCATTACATTGGTCGGGAAATAGTTCATCACAAAGATCACAAAGCCTTTGAACTAGATCCAGATTGGATATTTCGTCGGAAGTTCCTATATTGTAACATTCCCCCGGCTGACCTTTTATCAACGCGTCCCATAATCCTTTTGCATGATCGTCCACGTGAATCCATTCACGGATGTTTCCGCCATCCCCATAAACCGGAATGGGTTTCCGATCCAGAACTTTGCCGATCACCACCGGAATCAGTTTTTCAGGAAACTGATAAGGACCATAATTGTTTGAACATCGGGTTGTCACAACCGGCATTTGATATGTTTGGAAGTAGGCTCGCCCCAAAAGATCCCCGGATGCTTTACTGGCAGAATAAGGTGAATTCGGAGCCAAGGGAGTGGACTCAGTGAACAATCCCGAGGGCCCAAGGCTTCCATAGACCTCGTCCGTTGAAACCTGTAGGAACTGATGCTCCAGGGAGTCACCGGCCCAATAAACACGGCATGCTTCAAGCAGATTAAAGGTTCCGATCACATTCGAATGAATAAAATCATCCGGTCCGGCAATTGAGCGATCTACATGAGATTCGGCCGCCAGGTGCATTACGTGACTAATGCGGTTCTGTTCAACTACTTCAACCACTTTCTCCTTGTCTCGTAGGTCGACATGAAAAAAACGATGCTTAGGATGATCCGCCACTTTCTGGAAATTGGCCCGGTGCCCCGCATAGGATAAGGAATCCAGGTTGCAGAGAACGTCTATGCCATCCTGATGAACCAATTGGCGGATGAGGTTGGAACCGATGAATCCAGCGCCTCCTGTAACTAGCAAATTCATGAATGAGTCATTCGGTTGATCAAGTGTTCAGTCCTTGTCTTTATTCCAATTCTCCAGTGAATCCACTAAAGCCTCCCGGACGGGACGAAGTTGGATTCCGGCCCGGGAAAGTTTGTCGGTGTTCAAAACACAATTGGATCGGGGTGCCTTGGCAATCGATCGATAGAATTCATCATCGTCCTTCCAAAACTCAAACGATCGCGACGGTTTGAGAATGGATTGAATGAATGCAATCACTTCACGGGTTGAAATAAATCCCGGATTTGTAATATTGTAGATTCCACGATCTGCACCGGATTTGTAAAGATCCAGACAGGCATTGGCAAACTCGAAGCGATGAGAAATTGAATTGTAGTTCTGGTAGGCCTTTGGATAGCGAAGCAGCTTGCTCAGGTAATTCCGGGAATGGTCACGTTCATCGAAGGGAATCCGGAGACGCCAAAGATAACAATCAGCCTGACTGAGAACCAGACACTCTTCCGCCATAGCTTTGGTGCCACTGTAGAAACTGCAGGGAAGTGCCTGAAACGAAAAATTCGGGGAGTCGCCTTCGTTGAAGCCCGTCACCTGTGGTGTTGATTCCTCTCCCTGTCCAACATCCAGAATCGGTAGAAGATCTTTTTGAATCGCGGTCCCTGAATCGGATTCAACCTTTGCCCCGGAATAGATACAACCGGAAGAAATGTGTCCCCATGCTATGCCGGCTTCGCTACAGGCAGCATGGATCGTCAAAGGCAGGAGAACATTACCGGCAAGGGTATCAACCGGCCGCCTTTCGCAGGCATCGACATTCGGCTTCCCGGTAAAACCGGCCGCATTGATCAGGAAATCCGCACCGGTGTTGGAAATCAATTCCAGAAGCTGGGGCTTGTCAGTGTAATCCACCTGACGCCTCGACACCGATCGAAATGATTCCCCCCGCTGCCTGAGAACTTGAGCAAAGGCTTCACCGATATAACCTGAACCACCCAACAGAAGTATCATGAGTCTTTACGCCCCGGTTTCAGCTCGGTCGATGGGTGACTTGGCAGCAAAGGCATCGATTCATTCAGCACAAACTCCAGATAATTCTTGTATTCACAGTCCGGTAGCTTTTCAATCATCGCTTCCAGGCCCTCACTTTCCAACAGACCTCGACGCAAAGCAATTTCCTCCGGACATCCAATTTTAACACCCTGCCGTTTTTCAATGGTCTGAACATAGGCCGACGCTTCATGAAGACTCGAACTGGTTCCCGCATCCAACCAGGCAATTCCCCGATGCAGCGGATAGACCTTCAAATCACCCTGCTCCATATACCTGCGATTGACATCGGTAATCTCGAGTTCTCCCCTTGCTGAAGGTTTCAGATTGCGAGTTATCCGGATGACTTCATTATCATAAAAGTAAAGGCCAGGAACTGCCAAATTGCTTTTGGGTTGAGAGGGTTTCTCCTCCAGTGAAATGGGAGAACCCTCCGAATCAAGTTCGACAACTCCGTAACGTCGGGGATCGCGCACCTGATATCCAAAAATGACCGCTCCCGATTTGAATTCCTCAAAAGCCTTGCGAAAGACATCACTTCCATAGAAAATGTTGTCACCCAGGATGAGACATACGGATTCCTGCCGGATAAAGGACTCCCCCACCAGAAACGCCTCCGCAATTCCTTTTGGGTGCTCCTGAACCTCATAAACTATACGAACTCCAAACCGACTCCCATCGCCCAGCAATTCTCTGAAACGCGGAATATCTAAAGGAGTGGATATCAGACAGATCTCATCCACTCCACACTCCAGCAAAGTACAAAACGGGTAGTACACCATCGGTTTATCGTAAACCGGCTGCAATTGTTTGCTGGATACCAAGGTTAATGGATATAATCTAGATCCCGCCCCCCCGGCTAAAATGATTCCTTTCATAACGTATCAGGTCACCCCATCGGACCTTTCCGAACAAAAAGAATCAAGACCAATGTTAAAATGAAATCGAAAGTCTCGGAGAATTCCGCTAAAGTCCGCAAATCATTAAGCCTACAGCATCAGAGGCCAGCCAATGATTCCCTCGCCTCCTTTGTGACAGCCCACATTGCTAACATTCACTATTCAACATCACTCTAAAACCAACATAATGGCAAATTACATCGTATCAGATCTGGATGAAATCGAATCCATTCCCTGCCCCTGCGGAAAGGCCAAAAGAGCTTTCACCGGGGAACCGGGTGCGCTGGCCAGCCTCCACCTGGTGGAAATCCATAAGGACTCAAAGGTGCATTACCACAAAAAGATGACCGAGATCTATCTGATACTGGAAGGCTCAGGCCACATGGAACTGGACGGAGAAAAGATCCCGGTAAAACCAATGACTACCATCTATATCAAACCCGGCTGCCGCCACCG
>DUCD01000151.1:0-343 GCA_012959985.1 Verrucomicrobiales bacterium
GTTCTGGGGTCCATCAGCCACCGGGAGCGCCCCAGTGCGGCCATCTGCTCCGCCCAGAAGGCCATTTCCCATGGCTCAAGTCTCACATCAGATACCGCATCCGACACTTCATTCTTTCCCATCTTGAATTGCTCGAGCGCTTTCTGCTCGCTTACAAAAGTAGGATAAGATTTCTTGTGAAGGTCCTCCACAAACTCAAGTGCTGTGGCCCCATTCCCTGCCATGCGACGATATAACACCAACTCAGGAAAACTCTTTCTTCCCAATAAAGCCGCCTTTTCTGTGCGCAATTCCAGAATCTTGCGGATAAGGTCGGTATTGTCGTAATCACCGTTCTGGCCAA
>DUCD01000151.1:400-6992 GCA_012959985.1 Verrucomicrobiales bacterium
TCTGTCGTCGCAGTGAATCCTTTTCAAGAAAAGTCATGAAAGGCTCCATCGACGGTGCCTGCAGGGAAAACCTCCATCGGGGATTCTCGTCTGTGCCCTGCCCATTGGACATGGCACTTTGCCGGGCAATCTCACGGGCATTTTCAGGAAGCCCCTTTAAATCCGCTTCGCTTTCAAGAATCAGCTCCCAATGATTGGTCGAATCCAATACGTTTTCAGAATATTTACGGGTCAACGAAGAAAGTTCAGACTGAATCGCTTCCAGTCGCGCTTTCTTCTCCGTTGCCAATCCGGCTCCCTGCTGCCTGAAATCTTCCAGTGTCTCCTCCAACAACCGCTTTTGAATCGCAGATAGAGTCCTCGCCTCAGGCAGTTCGGAAAAAGCCCGAAGCCGTTTCCATAATCCTTCATTCAAGGGGATTTTCGCAAAAAACTCAGTGACGACCGGGAGCATCTGACCATAGGTTTTACGCAAATCCTCAGTGTCACAGACAGATACAAGGTGAGAAACCTTCCCCCAGGCTTCACTCAGTGCCTCCGTCGATGCCTCGAATGCCAACAAGGTGTTTTTGTAAGTTGGGACCCCTTCCGAATCCAAAAGCAGGGCATCGAGATTCGATTGACTGTCCTGAATAGCCCGCTGAATGTCGGATTTGATTCGATCAGATGTGAGTTCCGACCACTTGATGTGAAATGAACGCTCTAGAAATCCTTTGCTCATAAAAATACAGAATCCTTTCGATGAAGCGGGCAAATTAGCCTATTTCAATCGGAGACTTCAAGGTTTGCCTGCAATTGAAATTCAAAACCTGAGGGAATATTCGTCGAACGGAGGCATCGATATTAATAACGGACCCTGAAATTTGGTCCGCAAACTGCTTTAGAATTTGATTCTGGTAAATAATGGTGTTGACTACTTCTTGAACTGAAGATGAGAGGGATTTTCATTATAGGCGCCTTGGGTCTTCTGACCTCTATAAGCGCTGTCGCTGAGAAAAACGTATTTCTGACCGAGACGCCGGATTACACTTGGTACCGTGGATGCTTTGGAACAGCAACGGGAAACCTGATGGGATTTTGGGATCGACACGGTTTTCCGGACAACTACACAGGCCCCACCAACAATGGCCTTGCGCCTTTGAGCAGCCCGAGCAGCCTGATCGGAATTCGTTCCCTATGGGCTACCAAAGCCGGCTTCGACGGTCGGCCTACCGACCTTCCGGGACACGACGAAGATTACTGGGTGAAGTTCGAAAGTACCGGAGCGGATCCCTTTACCATGGAAAACCGTCCGGAACATAGCCCGGATTGCATCGGTGACTTCATCGGATTAAACCAAAGGAAATGGCTGGATCTCAATGGAGAGTGCGAGGGTAACATTGATGGATTCTCATTTGTGTTCTGGGATCCAAGCGGGAAGCGCAGGACCAACTTTACTCCCATGGACGATAATGAAAACATCATTCCAGACATCCCCTCCGGAATCGTCAACTGGTTTGCTTACCGAGGCTACCCTGGATCTTCCTTTTCTCAATTGACGGACTTCAATTCAGAAGTGGAGGAAGGCAATGGTTTCACCTTTGAGGATCTCAAAGCGGAAATTGATGGGGGTTATCCATTGCTGCTGTTTCTTCAGGACTTCGACTTGCCGTCCCGTAACATAAATGGAGCCGAAGGAGTAAACCCGGACATACATGCCCTGTTGGCTTATGGCTATTTTGAGTCCGATAACGGCTTGAAATTTGTAAGGTATCGCGACAGTTGGGGAGGCGGAGACACCAAGCTTCACCTATGGGACAATACTAATTGGGAGGCGAGAATGCCTGTCAGAGGGGTCATCGGCTTCCACCCGAAACCCATCATTACCCATTGGCAGCTTGACGGAAATTCTCTGACTTTAAAATGGCAGGGACCCTTATCAGAATTGTGGAACCAGACCGACAATTTCACCGAAAAACTCCATTGGTACATTGTAGAAAAATCAACCACTCTGGCAGCCGATTCATTTACAGCCGTTTCGCCCGCCATCAACGAACTGAATTTCACCCTGCCTTTTGATCCGGAAGAATCCGCCGTTTTCCAAGTAAGGTCCGCAAAACCAAACGAGATTCCACTGCAGATTCTATAGGGACTGAGTTAGGAGGGCAAGCGTCCCCGCGAGCCGAAACATCGGATATAAAGAAACCGCACATCCTCACATCAACTCAATTGGCAATCGGCTCGCGGGACGCTCGCCCTCCCACCTATTGGGCTCAACGGTTATAGGCCGGAACGTCATCCTTTCCGTAAAGAGCTTCAATCCCCAGGTTTTCTAGACGTGACCGGTTACTGTTCTCAACATGCCCATCGAAATAGAGCCCGTTGGCAGCCTGCGAATGTCGGGCATGCACTTCTTTTTCTGAAGCGGCCCTCCAATAATAAAACTGCTCTGAACCAAACCCCTGCCTACCCCGGCTGGTCGAGTCCGCTACATACAGAAAATCGACGGGACGATTCACCGATGGGACATGCAGGATTTCACCGAACACCCCGCTGGTAAATTCCTTTGGTGGATCCAGCCTAACTCCGTAAGTCCGATACCAATCCTGGAACAATTTCGGTTTGTAGATCGGGCAGATGAAGACATTGTAAGCTTTCAGGTTCTGGTTGGTGCTGAGATTGCTGGCCCAGGTCTGTTCGGGATTCAAGGGGAAATTGACCTGAATCCTGCCCGAATTATCGTCGACATACAAAAGAGTGGAAACGCCTATCTGCTTTAGATTGTTGAGGCATTGAACCTTTGTGGCCTGAGCCTTGGCTCGACTCAATGCCGGCAATAACATTCCGGCGAGAATGGCAATCACGGCAATCACGACCAGTAATTCAATCAGGGTAAATGCTTTCCTGTTAGGTTTCTTTCCCATTATGAATTGCCGTGAATTCATTCTGCCACTTCCTGAAAGCCATTCGATTGAATGGATCCTTAAATAATCCCTGCAAACGTGGTCCTTGAAACTCATACTATGGAGCAATAAGATTTTCCTGTAACCGGGAACCTGAATCGTTCAGAATCTCCCATACGTATTGGGATGCCGCAGACTCCATGCCCATTTCATAAAAAACCAGCTCGAAGTAAATTATTTTAACCATTCGGGCCGATGCTTTTCAATTCAACCGTATTCCTTCAGTTTTTTCTGGCCTTCATGCTCCTATACTGGAGTGCCAGAAACCATCGTACCGCCCGAAATCTCCTGATTCTGGCTGGCAGCTATTTCTTTTACGGCTGGTGGGATTCTCGCTTATTGTCCTTAATTATTTTCTCCAGCCTATTGGATTTTCATGTCGGTAGAAAACTTTCCGAAGAAACTTGCTCCAAAAAACGAAAAATCTGGTTGACGGTTTCCATGACCGGAAATATCTCTGTCCTTTGTTTTTTCAAATACTTCGGCTTTTTTATCGATTCGCTGAAAACGGCCCTGGATCCACTGAGTCTGAGCCTTTCCATACCGAGCATGGACATCATCCTGCCTGTAGGGATCTCTTTCTATACTTTCCAGACTATGAGCTACACGCTCGACATTTATCGACGCCAATTGAAACCCACTGAAAACTGGGTTCAATTCATGGCCTATGTCGCCTTTTTTCCACAGTTGGTAGCGGGTCCGATCGAAAGAGCCCGCCGACTTCTGCCCCAGTTTGACCGTGAACTCAGCATCACCCGCACGGATTGGAACGAAGGAACATGGCTCATCCTATGGGGAATGTTTAAAAAGGTTGTCGTGGCCGACAACCTGGCTCCTCTGGTGGAAATGTCTTTCTCCCACCCGGATCCGACCTGCATTACTACAGTTGCCGGGGTCTTCGCTTTCAGTCTCCAGATTTATGGTGATTTTTCCGGTTATTCGGATATTGCCCGGGGCTTGGCACGACTCCTCGGCTTCAAAATCATGCTCAATTTCAACCTTCCCTATTTCGCATGTAACCTACGGGAATTCTGGAATCGATGGCATATCAGTCTTTCCACATGGTTGCGGGATTACCTTTACATCAGTCTTGGAGGAAACCGAGGCACTCGTTTCATGACGTGCCGAAACCTGATGATCACCATGCTCCTGGGAGGGCTTTGGCATGGGGCGGCATGGGGATTTATCATTTGGGGTGCCTGGCACGGATGCGGATTGATCGCGCTCCGCATATTCGGTCAACGGTTCAAAAATCGTCTCCCCCTGCCCCGCCCCTTATCCTGGCTCCTGACCATGTCCTTTATCGGTTACGGGTGGCTGCTGTTCCGATCAGAAAACCTGGTGATGATAATGAAATTAAGCCGTTCACTCCTAGTTGTGGGTGCGCCGGAATGGATCGGACAATACCTAATCAATCTGATTTTCTTCACCCTACCGCTGCTGTTATTCCAATGGATTCAATGGAAAAGGAATAACTTGATGTGGCCCATGAATTTGAGATTCTCCCGGCGAATCGCCCTTCAGGGAATCCTACTGGCCGCCATCATCCTCTATTGGGAAAAAGCCGATCAGCCTTTTATATATTTCCAGTTCTGACGAGACATCGGTAGGCGTGCAATCCTCAGCACGCCGGGTATCGGCTTGATGATATCTACCCAAACGGCGCTGAGGACAGCTCGCCCCGCCTTTTGCAATGACTCTCCAATCATCCATCATCTCACTCTACCTCCTTGATTTTCGACGAAAAACACATATGCTGATATTGCGATGAGAATAGTTGATCGGATCAAAACCGGGATCCAAAGATTCCTGGGGACTCCCGCTCGGCGGCAGATCCGTTTGCTGCATGCCTACTTTGGGATTTCGATTGTTGGATTGGTTGGCGGTACCTATTTTCTCGTTACCTGCATCTATCTGGCCTTTTTCGGGTCTGGTTCTTTTATGGGTAACTGGTGGCAACCGGTCATCTTTATCTGGGTCAGCACCTGCACCATCGGGCTCATCACCGCCGGTGCCCACTGTAAGTTAATGGAACTGGACCAACTCGGCGGTAAGGGAATGGCATTCATGCTGAATGGACGACAAACCGGACTGTGGTCAGACAGCGAACAGGAAAAACAATTGATATACCTTGTGAAGGAGGTGGCGGATGCCTGCCAGGTTCCGATTCCGGCAGTTTATATTCTGGATTCCGAACAAGGGATCAATTCCTTCGCAGCGGGAAATTGTCCGGAAGACGCCGTTCTTGGACTGACCAAAGGATGCCTCCATTACCTGACAAAAAAAGAATTGAAAACGATCATCGCGCACGAGTTCTTCCACATTCTGAATGGAGACATGCGAGTGAATTCTCACATGCTCGGACTGTTGAACGGCATGGTCTGGATTTCCAATATTGGTCGATTCCTCGCATTCGAATACCGCTGGCAACGCCCTTGGTTTCTGTTTTCCCCAACCGTCACTGAATCACTGGGGTTTGGATTGATCGGACTGGGTTTCGGCGGAAGATGTTTCAGCAGATGGATCAAAAGCCGACTCTCAAAGAAGCGCGAATTCATGGCAGATGCCTTCGCCGTGGAGCTTACCAACGATGCTGCAGGACTTTGTGGAGTCATGAAGAAAATCGGAGGACTGGGACCCGAAGGATCCTTTCTGAATGCGTTCCACGCAGAAGACGGAAGTCAGTTCTATTTTTCGCAGGGTGTATACGAAGGACGCTTTAAAAGTATGCACCCCCACCCCCCGATCGTGGATCGAATCATCGTCCTTGACGCTGATTTCAAAGGGGACTTCCCCGAAGTAAGAGACCTGACCTTGGTTCAGGAGGTTCCTGAAGTGGTCTCTCTCCATGATTCACAAAGAGCTTTTGCCCTGAATTCGATGTTCGGTGGCAAAGCCGTGCAGATCAATCTAAAGCAATTTCCGGATTGCGTCATTCTGTCGGATTGCATCCAACTCAATACGGTTAACGACAACGAACTCCAATTGAATTGCCACGATCGTCTGGCTCAGCGAATTCCCGCATCGCTTTCAGTTCAAGCCGACAAAGAGCAGCATGCCTCCCTCATTCTGTATCTGCTTTTAACAGCTGAGAAGGACCCACTGAATACAATCCAGCTGAAGCAGATCAGAAAGTGGTCACATGACATTCCGGGTAAGGCGATCGACTTAATGAATGAGGAAGTAAGGAAACTTCCGGCACTTCTGAAACTTCCCCTGGCAGATCAATGCCTGGCTACATTGAGACAATCGCTTCGAGGAACCCGGCCAACGATGCCTTGAGCTGATTGAAGGGTATGACACTCTGCCACTGTTTCCCTTCACCTTGAAAAGAATCATCGATCGAGAACAAGAAAACCGATTAGAAAAAATTGAAAAAAAGCCGGAGATCTACCGAAAGAAGTTCTCGTACAGCACGCTGCCATCATTCTTTCAGCTATAGCCCATATCGGCGCCTCAAATCCAAACTTTGCGCACTCCATGTTCCTCACGGGTTTCAGACATTTTCAAAATATTTCAACAGATGAAAAAAAACTGCTCCCTGTTGAAGACTGCGGAATAATCCAGATTGAAGCAGCATTGGCCCGATTACAAGATATTGGTGCTGATGAATGCAGCATCATGTACAGCCGCCGCAAACGGCAGTCTGC
>DUCD01000151.1:7002-17960 GCA_012959985.1 Verrucomicrobiales bacterium
AGAGGACCGAAATAGAATTACTTCGCGCCCTATCGGAATGCCTGAACGTCCCCATTCCAGAGATCGTCGAACCCGTAAAAAAGAAAACTCAAAAAGTGATGGTCCAAAGCAGGTAGGGCTCGCTGTCTCAGCGCGCCGCGATCATCAAGACTGCCACCAAGCGGAGCGGCGCGCTGGGACAGCGCGCCCTACCTTAATCGAAATCGAAAGCCAACATCCAACATCCAACATCGCCAAACGGAAATGATCAGTCATCGATATCAATTTAGCACAATCCACCCTATCAGGATTGTGGCGGGTATTCTGATCACGATAACCCTCCTTTCAGGGAGTCTCCATTTTGCCAGTTATCTGGGTTTACTGCCGTCGGAAAAAAAACTGCTGGATGTGGATCAGACGATCATCACTTTTCAAACGGGCGCCTCCAGGGAAATACAGGACTCCAAAATCCTCCTGATGGGTGACTCCACCTGTCTAATGAATGTCTCGGCCGTCGATTTGACAGCGCGATTGAATGACAATCCAAAAGTTCAGAATCTCGGGCTTCTGAGTTATCTGGATATGACAACTCATCACCAATTGTTGAGCCAGTATCTGGAATCAAATGAGACGCCTCCCCATGTCATCTTATTGCTGTTTCACCCTACCTCTCTTCGCCGTTCCTCATCAACAGATTATCATCAACGTTTGTTCGAGTGGGCAATGGAGGGAAACCGCGAGGATCTCCCCAACAATACTTACGAAAAAATTCTCTATTGGACCGGTATGACCCCTTTCCACGATTGCCTGTTAAACCACCTGGTGTCGGCACCATTGAAACAGGATTATGCTCGGAAATACGGCTTCACTTCAGGAATCCTGGAATTCATGAAAAACCACAATGGATCCCTGATTCATCCAAAGCAGTTCACTCCGGCTGATCAACCTTTGATCAGCGAAATCAGGATGTCGGATGGATTTAAAAGAAAAGCGATTGCTTTCAATGAATCGATCCCGAAAGGGACAACCCTCCTGTTCGGCCTGACCCCCTCTCCGGAATCATTAACCGGCGATACTTATGTGAAGAGAATTATCGAAGTAAGCCGGGAACTGAAAAACACTCTTCCCGAAGCCAGATTCCTTGAAAATCTTCCCGTAACCCTACCCGATACAATGTTCGCCGATCGTCATCACTTGAATCAAACGGGCATGAGCCGGTTTACAGAAATCCTTTCAGAGTATTTTTGATTCAGGCAACCCGTAGTGTAGAAAAACTCGGTTCGTACTCAACCGATTGGAATTGAGAGAGTTCGGTTTAAATTGGGCTGTGGATCCGACTAAATTCATTCTTCTTTGTCTTGCCGGTTGGCTTAATCGGGAGCAGCAGGCCGTAATCGACTACCAGCGCGAGAAGAATCGAGGGGGATATTGGCAACTCTCCACCATGTTTCGGTCTCAATGAGGCTGCATGGGGATGATTTTTTGGATAAAATATTCCGAATATTGGATCTTCGAGCGGAGAATAGGCAGGTGGATAAAATCAGCCGCACCTCATTCATGCATCTACCCGCCGGATACGGAGCTGTTGACGCGATTTTCACATTTACTCAAATGAAAGTAACGACTGGTTCAACAGCCCGAAGGGTTTACAACACCGCAAGCTGCTATCCGGCAATTATCTTGCCCGGCTTCATCTTCACGTGTTTCGTGATTGAAGTCTTCTCTGACTCCGCGACGAAGCTGCCATTGGATCGAACGTCACGTTCGCCGAACGTCCTTTTTATTGCCGTGGATGACCTGAATAATTGGGGCCGAAGAAGAACGCCAAACATTTCCCGAGTCCAACGCCCGCTGAAGCTCGTCCGGGCACGCCGGCAAAACCGGTCGTGAAGTCATCGGTTTCACCCATCGATTTGACAAATTAAAGTCCTTATGGCTTGGGCCGAAAACTTAAAGAATTGGGTGACGAACCTCGATATTCAGGGGGAGGGACATTTCTCTTCTTTTTCATGTGATTTTGAGCTAAGAACATTGCGATTTAGGAATAGAAAATGTTTCAATATTCACCGGAATCAAAAAAGAACGATATAGACACGATGCGTCTAATAATCCTCATCTCCTCTATTCTGTTACTCCAGGGCTGTGGTTCGGGTAATTCGACCGATGACAAATCGCTATCGAAGTTGGAAACGCCGGGAGTGCCCGCCAGTAAGTCAGTGCTGGTTGAGTTGGCCGAGATCAAACGCGGGAGGATCGAAGAAATATTGGATCGATCCTCTTCACTTCAGGCTGAGAACCAGGTTCAGGTTTTAGCCCGCACCCAAAATCCGGCCGTCGAACTGTTCGTTGAGGAAGGCGACCAGGTTGCAAAAGGGCAAATTTTGCTGCGCCTGGAAAATGACAGACAGAAAACGGATTACGATCAGGCGATGATTCAACTGGAAAAAGCCCGGATCGACTTCGACAACCTGGAGAATCTCTACAACCAGGACCTGATTAGCGAAACGGAATACCGGAACGCTAAATTCACCTATAACCAGGCTCAGTTGCAGTCCGAAACCGCCAAACGCCAACTGGATTACACCGAAGTGCGCGCGCCGATTAAAGGCACCATCACCAGCCGAACGGTCAAGGTGGGCGATCAGGTCAGTAACGGAATTCCAATCTTTGAAATCATCGACCTGGAATCGACGGTGGCCATCATTTACGTGCCCGAACAGTTTATTCCCAAACTGAAACCGAACATGGAAGCGCGCCTGATTTCCAGCACTCTCGATAATCAGGAGTTTCCGGGTTTTGTGAAACGTATTTCTCCAATTGTTGAGTCCAAGGGCGGCGTCAAGGTCGTGGTTGGCGTGAAAGAACTCGGCGCGCTTCGGCCGGGTATGTGGGTGGAAGTTCAGCTGGTGCTTGATGCCAACGAGGATGCCCTGCTGATTCCGAAACAATCGATCGTTTATGACAACGACCAGACCTTTGCCTTTAAAACCTACACCGATACCAATGGCGTGGTTCGTGTGAAACGTCACCTGGTGGTGCCAAAGAACGCGGACAAAATACACATAGAACCCACGGAGGGATTTGAAGTCGGTGACCTGATTGTCATCGCGGGCCAATCCGGTTTGAAGGACACTTCCCCGATTCGGGAGCTCGACGAGCCTGATGTTGGGAGCCTGATGTCGAATGACTCCATCGTACAGGCAAAGACAAATGCCATCCCTGCTTCCAAACAGGTGCCCGTCCAAAGTGTAAACTAATCCCGCGCGATCCACACCCGCATGGAATCACCAGATCGCAGCCCAAATTTCACCACCGACCGACCGGTCGCGGTGTTGATGATTTTTCTGGCGGCAATCGTATTCGGTTACTTCTCGCTCGGCCAACTGCCGGTGACACTTATGCCGGACATGAGCTATCCCACCCTCACCGTTCGAACCGAATATCCAGGCGCGGCACCGGAGGAGGTGGAGAACGACATCAGCCGCCGCATCGAGGAGGCGCTGGGCGTCGTCGGTGGTTTAAACGAAATCAGCAGCATCAGCCGCGCGGGTGTCAGCGATGTGATATTGGAGTTTGTCTGGGGGACGTCGATGGTCGATGCCATTCAAAATTCCCTCGAAAAGCTCGACCTGGTCCGTATGCCTCGGGATGCTGAGAAACCGCTGCTTCTCCATTACGACCCATCGCTTGATCCGGTGATGGAATTGAGTCTTTCCGGCTCCAGCCGAAGCATCAAATACCAGGGCGACGCGGGGTTGCGACGTTTGCGACGCATCGCCGAGTTGCAGGTAAAACGGCAGATCGAACCGATCGAGGGCGTCGCGGCGGCGCGGGTCCGAGGCGGTCTTGAAGAAGAAATACACGTTCTGATTGACGAGTCCAGTCTGCAGCGTGTGAACCTTTCCATCGGTCAAGTGGTCAACCGACTCAGTCAGGAGAACATCAACGCCGCCGGGGGGCGTATTCGTGAAGGAGGCGCGGAATACATGATCCGCACCATCAATGAATATAAAAATATTGATGAGATCGCGAACACGATCGTCTTCCGCCGGGACGGCCGCGAAATACGAGTCAAGGACCTGGGCCAAGTCGTATTCGGCCAACGCGACCGCGAGATGCTCACCCACACTGATGGCAACGAGAGCGTTCAAATCGACATCTACAAGGAAGCCGACGCCAACATGGTGGAGGTGGCCGAGAGGGTGAAACACCTCATAGGCTCCATCTCCGGCTCCAGCCGGACCACTCTGGCCGGGAAATTACGGGCGGAGGAAGAGGCCTATCTGCGCGTCGTGGCCGATCGCTCAGTCTTCATCGACAACAGTATTTCAGAAGTGAAGAACACAGCGGTAATGGGTGCTATACTGGCCATTTTCGTTTTGCTGATTTTTTTGCGCGACATTCGCACCACCGCGATCGTTGCCGTCAGCATCCCGATCTCGATTCTGATCACATTCGCTCCGCTGAATCTTCTCAATGTATCGCTCAACATCATGTCGCTTGGCGGCATGGCAATGGGGATCGGCATGTTGGTGGACTCGTCCATCGTTGTTCTCGAATCCATTTACCGCTGCCGCGAAGAAGGTGACTCCGTGCGAGAGGCCGCCATTCGCGGCACTAAAGAAGTGAGAGGCGCGGTGATCGCCTCAACCCTCACTTCAATCTGCGTGTTTTTTCCGATGGTGTTCGTTGAAGGTCTTGCCGGACAGGTTTTTACCGATCTTGGCCTGACCGTCGTCACTTCGCTGGTGGCATCGCTGATCGTCGCGATGTTGTTCATCCCAATGCTCGCCAGCCGGGGAGGGTTCAGGCTGAAAACCGGCGCGGGCATGGTGGCGCACGAATTCGGCGCCCTCAAGGGCCGAATCAGCCTTGGCACATTTTGGCTCCGAATCGTGCTCCCTCTACTGCTTCTGCTCGGAGCCATGATCGGGGTGGTATTTTGTTACACATGGTGGAGGGTCTCCGTTGTGGATGATCCTCGTTCCGATCCCAATATTGTTTACAGCGCCCTGGCTTTCACGACCTTTAAAGTTTGCCTGATCGCTTTCGCCTGGCCGGTCTACATCGCTCTGGCCAAGCGACTGCATGATCGCGGGAAATCGGCTTGGTGGCTGCTCGCCGTTTTTCCATTGTTTGAGGCCCTGTTCGCCCGCGGCGATTCAGGCGATAACCGATTCGAGTCGGCCTCACCTGACAAACAACGTCTGGACAGGCTCTGGGGAGCTTTCCACGCCTTCAATACAAGCCGTAAACGAAACCCGAAGAGATTCCTGTTGACCGGCCCCTACTACGTTCTCCGCCTTGCCGTCTCGTTTTTTATGGAATTGCTCGGTGTGTCGCTGGTATGGTCTATGCGCGCAATTGCCATGATCGCTCTTGTCACATACCGGGCCATCACGAAATCTGTCTCCCTATTTGGCGCGCTGCTCTCGAGATTCGGCGTTGCGGGAGCAGGCAGTGAAACTCAGACTACCCAAAAGGGATTCTACCCAAAACTCATCCGCTGGGCGTTGGCAAGCCCGGTCGCGATGATCTTCCTGGCCCTGTCCTGTTTCGCTGTGACCTATTCAGTCGGCAGACAACTTAAAACAGAGCTGCTGCCGGAAGTGCATCAAAGCGAGTTCACATTTGAAGTCTCACTTCCGGTCGGAACTCCGTTGGACCAAACCGTCTCCATTCTGGGCAAGGTCGAAAAAGCCATCCTCGATAAAAAGAAACAGAAGGACAGCATGATCGACACCTTGCTCGTGATGTACGGCTTCGACACCAGCAACATGAAACGTTCGGACGAAGGGGAACATTCCGCGCGTTTCAAAGTCCAGCTTAAGCCCAGTAAAAATCCTTACCAGACTGAAGTGCAAGTCATTGCGCAATTCCGCGCCCTGTTTCAAAATGTGCCGGATATCACCACCCGCGTCACTCGTCCGGTTCTGTTCAGCTCCAAAAAACCGGTCGTCATTCAGATCAATGGAGAAGATCTGTCGGAATTGAAACAATTCTCGAATGAGGCCACTGAACTTCTGTCAAGATCCACAGAACTGGCGGATGTTGAACCGACTCTGCGCAGCGGGGCTCCTGAAGTACAGATCGTTTACGACCGGCTGCAGATCATACGCCACGGCCTGAACATTAGTTCCGTTGCCAGTCAGATTCGGGACATGGTCAAAGGCGCGGAAGCCACCCGGCTTAACCGGCGTGATCGCCGGGTGCCGATTGTCGTTCGCCTGGCCGAGAAGGACCGCGAACAAGTCGCCGACGTCGGCAAATTGACCGTCAACCCGGGCGGCGACACACCTATCCCCCTCAACTCTATCGCTAAACTGTCCGTTGGCGAAGGTCCGAGCGAAATTCGTCGAATCGACGGGAAACGCGTTGCACTGGTACAGGCCAACATCGGTGAAGGGGCATCGCTTGGCTCAGCGGTGGAAACGGCAAAACGCATTCTCGACCGGGACATCGCCTGGCCGGTTTACATGGATTTTCTGATTACCGGACAAAACCAGGAGTGGGAGCGAAGCCAGGCAAGCCTCTACATTGCGCTGGGTCTGAGCCTGTTTCTGGTCTACGTGATCATGGCGTCGCAATTCGAATCGCTGGTACAGCCATTCATCATCATGTTCACGATCCCGATGGCATTCGTCGGCACCGTCATTGGCCTGAAAATGCTCGGAATCAACCTGTCGGTTGTCGTTTTCCTTGGCATGATCATGCTGGCCGGCATCGTGGTCAACAACGCCATTGTATTGGTCGACTACGCCAACACCCTGCGTGCCCGAGGGATGGCCCTGAAGGAAGCCATCGTGCAAGCCGGTTGCGTTCGCCTCCGTCCCATATTAATGACCACCGCCACCACCGTGCTTGGCCTGTTACCCATGGCGCTAGGCCTGGGGGATGGCGCGGAAATCCGTACCCCCATGGCGGTCACCGTGATATGCGGGCTTCTGACATCGACCTTCCTTACCTTGTTGATTATTCCGACCATCTACTATCTATTTGGACTGGCCGGCGAACGCCTCTTTGAAGCGAAAGCACAATAGCCATGCGCGCGAACGAATTAGCCACTGGGATTACGCGACTTTCCCTGAGTCGAAGGGTCACGGTGTTTGTGCTGTTCCTGACGATTCTGGCGGTCGGGCTGATCGCCACCAACCGCCTTCCCCTTGAAAAATATCCCAAAGGACAAGAGGGGCATTCCATTGAGATCCGGACCAGCTGGAACTCCGGCGTGGCTCAGGAGGCGATGGAAAAAATCGGACTCCCAATGGAGGAGGAATTGAGCACGGTTCGGGGGATCGAATCCATGTCGAGCAGAAGCTCACCCACCGCCGCCGCCGTGTCTCTTCGTTTCACAAGGGGCACCGAAATGGACGTCGCCTATCGGGAAGTTCGCGATCGAATGGAACGGGTTTCGCTCCGTTTTCCTGAAGGCGTTGACGGATACCGCATCAGTAAACGCGGCGGCGGGAGCGCAACCGTTTGCCGACTGATCATCGGCTACAATACCGATTCCGATCACTACACGGTGATCGACAAACATGTACTCAGGCCGCTGCAACGGATCGACGGTGTGGCGGACGTGAACATCAATCTCGACCGGAAAGAGATCCTGATTGAAATCGATAAAAAACGCGCCGAAGCCTACGGATTGAGTATCAACCGGATTGCCCGACGGTTGCGTGACGATAATTTCACGCTTTCCAGCGGCACCGTTCGGGACGGCGGTAAAAAATATCTCCTCAAATCCTCAAGCACCTATCTCACCATGGCGGAAATTCGAGACATTCCCGTCAGTGAAACGGTTTTTCTTCGGGACATTGCCACCATCAAATACGAGGCGGAAGATCCCTACCACCACGTCGAGCGTTGGAATCAACAAATGGCCGCGACCGTATCCGTTCTAAAAGAAAGCTCCGCCAACACGGTCGAAGTCAGCGAAAGAGTGGTGGCGGCCGTCGAGCGCATGCAGGCCAATCCAGCGCTTTCAAGCTACGAAATCAGTCTTTATCAGAATTACGGCGAAATCATTATCAATCGTCTCAACACCCTGCTTGAAAACGGCATGTTGGGAGCCTTGCTCGCCGGTGTGATCCTCTACTTCTTCCTCCGGCAGTTCAGAATGACGATGATCATCGCCATGGCCATTCCCCTCTGTCTTTTGATTTCGATGACGGTCATGTACTTTTCCGGCGAAACACTGAATATGACCACCATCCTCGGACTGGTCATCTGTGTTGGACTGCTGGTGGACAATTCTGTCGTGGTTGCGGAAAATATCCAACGGCACTATCAGAGCGGCCTGTCACGAAGAGACGCCTGCCTCAAGGGCGTGGGAGAAATCGGACTGGCCGTGACGACCGCCACGTTGACCACTGTCATTGTATTTCTCCCCTCTCTTCTGGTGGGTGGTCAGATGCGGTTTTTACTCTACCGCCTGGCACTGCCGGTTGTGTCGGCCCTGTTAGCCTCTCTCGGCACCGCGCTTGTCTTCATTCCTTTATGCGTTTACCTGACGCTCTCTTCAAAAAGCGAGCAACAGAATGGAGCCAGGCGAAAACGAGAATTCATTAAAACATTCCTGGTCGCGGCGTACGATAAGACCTTCGGCAAATTTAACGACGGGTACAACCATGCGCTCGGTTACTACCTGAAACGCCGTCTCGACCTGGCTTTCATCTTGATTTTACTGCTGTCTGGCACTTATTTTTATGCTTTTGAAAAACTCGAATTCTCCCAGGCGCGAAGCGAAGAAATCAGCGAATTCCACTTGTCCATAAGGTTTCCCGATCATTTCTCGATCGAACAAAGAGATGACTACTTCAAGCGGATTGAAAATGTTGTCGAAACCAACAAAGTGGAATACGGCATCGCCAGTTACACCGTCAAATACCACAAATTTTCCGGCAACTTCGAAGGGAATTTCACCAAAGAAATCACCAGCGATATCCCGCGTGAAGAAGTCGCGGACCTGCTTTACAAACAATTTCCCGAGGTTCCCGGTTTACGGGTCTACTACTCCGGCATGGAACCGGGAGAAAAACGAAACGATAAACGGTCCCGCTATTATATCCGCCTGGTCGGCGATAACTCATTGCAACTCGAGGAAGTGGGCGAATCCTTGAAACCGGTTTTCGAGGCCTTACCCGGGGTCGTGTCGCTCGAAGACCAGGATTCCGATGATGCGCCCAATGAACTGGCGCTCATTGTCGACCGCGATCGCGCCAGTTCAATCGGAGTCAACCCGAATGACATCGCCGGGGTGATCGGCAGCGCGCTGCGAGGCAGCACATTGCCCAGATTCAACAGTAGTGGACGGCAGATTCCGGTTCGAATGCGATTCCGTGAGGAGGATCGCGCCGAACTGCACGACCTGAACAGCTACCTGGTTCCAACCGATGAGGGCGGATTCGCCTCCATCGGTTCCATCACCAAACCGGCCATGCTGAAGAGCGAAGGCTTCGTTCGACGAACCAATAAAAAAATCAGCTACACCATCGGGATGAAGTTGAAAAGCGGCGAAGAGCGCGAAGCCCGTAAGGCCATCGAGAATGCCAAACGGAACATCGACCTCCCCGAAGGCGTATCCTTCAGTGAAATCAAAGTCACTTTCGACGACAACGAAATCTCCGCCAGTCTCATGGCGATGGGGCTCTCCATTGTTTTTATATACATGCTCATCGCATTTCTGTTCGAGAGCATTTTGATGCCGCTCTCCATCGTGCTCACCATTCCATTGGCCGCGATCGGTTCGATGTGGCTGCATTACTTCACCGGCACCAGCATGGACCAAATGGGCATCGTCGGCGGCATCCTGCTCATCGGCGTGGTGGTGAACAACGGAATCGTCCTCGTCGACTACGTCAACCGCATGCGACGGACCGGCATGGACCGCGCCGAAGCACTGCTGCTCGCCACCAGGCACCGGTTCCGACCGATCGTCATGACGGCGTTGACAACCATTTTTGGAATGATTCCATTAACCCTGGCTTCCGCCAGTGAGATGGGGATGAGTTTCAAGAGTTTCGGCTACATGCTTATTGGCGGAATGACCTCGGCCACCCTCTTCACACTCCTGGCGGTTCCGGTTTTTTACACCCTGATCGATGACGCGCAAAAAGTATTGGGCAATATCATTGCCAGCGTATTCGATCGTTCCCCGAGGCCGAACTTCGAACGTCCTTCGATCAACTAAAAGGATTTCGGAAGTTAAAACCCACCAAAAACTTGTTTGGTAGAAGCACCGAAAACAGAACGTCTCTCAAGGGTAAATCCTGACGATCACTTGATTCTTTCCGGTTTCCTCCCCTTTCTTGATGGGGCTTTTAATTCTCAGAACGGTATCCGCTTGATATTGGAAACGATATCAAAGTGCCCGTCATTGCTCTTGACAGGAAGAGAATGCTGCCGAGCAAAATCCAGACGTCATTGGCGGGAATGGGAGTCGCCTTCCGCTTTAATTCCAAACGAATCCCTGCGTACGCCTTTGCCGTAGCGTATCCAATGACGGCCAGGTCCGTTGACGGCAGATTCTCAGACAACCATTCTTCATAGCGCTTTCTATACCGAGAATGCAGAATACCAAATAGGTATTCGCCCAGAACAACAGAAGGGATCACCAAGCGGGTTGCTTTGCGCAGGAGCCCTTCAGCACCCGGATGGCCGTCAGCCCAGGCTGACAGCGCATTGATGTCGAGAATCATTGTCAATCGTCAGGGTCGATTTGTTCAAACTCATCCTCAATTACCTTGAGGGTTCTCGCATTCTCCTTCTTAAGGTCAGACAAGCCCCCAAAACCATTCATCCACGGCGGGTCAACTGCTTTTTCCGGCCGTTTGGATCAGCTCAGTCTATCCTCCAGCGCTTCGGTAAATAGCTGCTTCATCGTAATCCCGCCGTTGACAACCATAATCTTGGCTTGCCGGAATAACGAATCGGGTATCTCCAAAGTAGTCTTCATTGACCCATATTCCCATTTTTAT
>DUCD01000151.1:17970-29999 GCA_012959985.1 Verrucomicrobiales bacterium
GGAGTAGGCACATTATTATTTGCTATTCCTCCAGACTGTTAGAATTTCTTTATATGTGAAAAACCATTACAGCAGTTTTCTATATGTAATAAAAGAATGGACATAATTCGAATATTTCTGAATTGCACGGCGTCTCCATGGCCCGCAAAGCCGAAATAACCGGATTTCCGATCTTTTCCCTGATGGGGTTTCCCCCCCATATACTCCGAGACCTTGCTCAAATCGGTGTCCAGAATCGTGTATCCATTAAGCTCTACTTTTATAGTAGACCCCTTGACGGTTACCTGTTGAAAGTTCCAGGCCCCGACCGAACGTTGATACCCGCGATGTGCCGCAACCATACCATAGGCCGACCCATGATACTGCCTGGCATCCAGTTTGGCATACTTCTCAGCCGAATCATCCAACACCTGTAGTTCGCACATTCCACCATAAGCGGTATCACCCTTTCCCGGATAGCGAATGGCCAAGCCGTTATTACCGCCGGGTGGCAGTGAGCAACAAAATCAGTCAATTCCTTGTCGTAATAAATGGTTCCTCCACTTTTGGGTTTGCAGCCAATGGCACCCTCGCTGATTTCATAGTTGTCAACGGGCCCCGCCCAACCAGAGAAATCCCGTCCATTAAACACCGTTTCAAAGTATCCTTCACCATGCTGCTGTAATCGGGCATTGGCTTCTTCAGATGGAATCTCCCGGATGAATACATTCCTCCAGTGAATTTCTGCTCCATGAGTCTGGAGTTGAACGGGACCATGGGGCCACAAGGGTTTTTTCCGGTTAAAGTAGTTCTCCATCGTGGCGTGATCCACCACGAGCTTTCCATTCAGAGATACGGTCGTCCGGTCACCCATCTGAATGATGTGAAACCGGTTCCATTCTCCAAAAGGATTGTCAGCTTTGACGAGAGGATCCTTGCCTGGCGCGCCTTTACTGTTGTTCCACAGGCCGCCTGAACCCTTATCGGATCCAATGTTCCATTTGGCCTCCTCGGTCGGATCCCATATTTGAACCTGAGGATTGCCACGTAGGTAGATTCCACTGTCTGCTTTGGGCACTGTCTTGTAATCAACCCATAATTCAATGTCCTTGTATTCCTTATCGGTGGTCAAGAACAACCCATGCCCATCATTGATCAGGATGCTGTTCTCAACACTCCAATGTTGATTGATGTCTTTGATGGATTTTTCTTTCCAATCGGCATATTCGGAATCGGACATGGCCCATACCTTTCGCATATCGAAAGTGTTCATCCCATGCCACCCAGAAAGATCCTTACCTTTAAACAATGCCGTAAAGCCTTTTGGGGGTTGATTCAAGCCGTGGGAGTCGGCCCCTAGCGAACCGGACAACACGGCCAATGCGGATAAAACCAGTATGCTTCGTTTAATTTTCATAAATTACCTTAAGTGATTGAAAGAATTTTCTAGCAAAAGGAGCGGTGTTTGTCCCGAAAAAACTACTCGCTTCATAGAACCTGTCGATTCCTGAACCGAATGTCTTGAACCCTTGTGATCCTACGAGTAAGAATCAGAACTGATGTCAGCCGCAGAATTTGTTCACCTCCATGTCCACACTGAATTCTCTCTGTTGGATGCTGCCTGCCGACTGGACAAACTGGCGGCCAAGGCCCGTGAACTGAATTTCCCTGCTATTTCGATCACCGATCATGGGAATATGTTCGGCGCCATCGACTTCTACCGGGCGGCAAAGAATCAAGGGGTCAAACCCATTCTGGGATGCGAAGTCTATGTGGCACCGCGAAGTCGCTTTGAAAAAAAGTCCACCCTTGGCGGCAAGGATGTCTACAACCATCTCGTCATTTTGGCTGCCAACAATACCGGTTACCACAATCTGGTGAAGCTGGTATCCAACGGGTTTCTCGAAGGTTATTACTACAAACCGAGAATCGACAAAGAGTTGCTGGAACAACACAAGGAAGGACTGATCGTATTATCAGGGTGTCTGGCCAGTGAAATCCCCACTCACATTAAAAATGGCGACCTTGAAAAAGCCCGCGAATCGGTCGACTGGTTCAAGCAGACCTTCGGTGCAGAGAATTTTTTTCTGGAACTACAGGATCACGGTATTCCCGAGCAGGCGGAAGTCAACCGCCACCTGATCCCCTGGTCGAAGGAATTCGGCCTCAAGCTGGTCGCCACCAATGATGTCCACTATATTGAGAAGGAACATTCCCATGCTCATGACAGCCTGATCTGCATAGGCAGTCAATCCCAACTCAGCGACACCAAGAGAATGCGGTATGTCCCGGAGCAATTCTACCTCCGGTCTGCCGAGGAAATGGCCAACCGGTTCAGCGAAGTGCCCGAAGCAATCCGCAACACCCTCGAAATCGCAGACCGCTGCGAGGTTGATTTCGAATTCGGGGTGGACCACTATCCGGTCATCACTCCACCCGAATCCTATACCCGCGAAGGATATCTCAGAAAAATCCTGGCGGATAAGTTCGACAAATTCTACTCCATCAAAGTCCGCCCGGAAGGTGAAAAGTTCATTCTTGAAGGGATCGATGATGCTCGAAAAATACCGACTTTCATTCCCGAAGAAGGGCAGACCGATTTCGCAGACCATACCCATCCCCACATTGCAAAGGAAATCCAGATCTATCTCGACCGGGTGGAATATGAAATGGGTACCATCGAATCAATGGGATTCGTCAGCTACTTTCTCATTATTGAAGATTTCATTCGATACGGCCGCAGCAAGGGAATCTCCTGCGTAGCCAGGGGATCTGCAGCGGGTTCACTGGTCACTTACCTGCTCGAAATCTCCAATATCGATCCAATCCGCTACGGACTCATCTTCGAACGGTTTCTGAATCCGGAACGTGTCAATCCACCGGATGTGGACATCGACTTCGCGGACGATCGTCGGCAGGAGGTAATCGACTACACCACGAAGACCTATGGGGCTGATTCCGTTGCCCAGATCATCACCTTTGGAACGATGGGTGCCAAGTCGGTGATTCGGGATGTGGGACGCGTCATGAGTCTGAGTTACGGAGAAGTGGACCGCCTGGCCAAGATGATCCCCAACGAACTCAAAATGACCCTGAAGAAGGCGTTGGAGCAATCGCCCGAATTCAAGCAGGCTTACGAAACCGAGGAGGTCACCCGGGAATTGATCGATACCGCGTTCATCCTGGAAGACGTGACCCGAAATACTTCGGTCCACGCCGCCGGGGTTGTCATCGGCAACCAACCTCTGGTGAATCTGATTCCCGTCAAACAAGGGGAGGAAGGCACCATGGTCACCCAATACCCCATGGGACCCGTCGGTGATTTGGGACTCCTGAAAATGGATTTTCTGGGCCTGAAAACCCTGACGGTCATCCGGAAATCCTGCGAAATGATCAAAGCCAAGCAGGGGATTGATGTCCCGATCGACGACTTACCTCTCGATGATGAGAAAACTTACCAGCTTCTCAATAATGGTAACACGATCGGCGTGTTCCAGTTGGAATCAAGCGGCATGCGGGATCTCTGTCGGAAATTTCAGATTCAGTCCGTCGAACACATCACTGCTTTGATTTCACTGTATCGCCCGGGTCCCATGGACCTGATCCCCGAGTTCATTGAACGGCGGCATGGACGGGTGAAAGTTGTTTATGATCACCCCCTGCTGGAAGCGATCTCCGAGGAAACCTACGGGATCCTCATTTATCAGGAGCAGGTGATGCAGGCAGCGCGGGTCCTGGCCGGATACACTCTCGGCGGGGCTGACATTCTACGCCGCGCCATGGGTAAGAAAAAAGTCGAAGTCATGCAGGAGCATCGTTTGAAATTCGTTAAAGGTTGCTCTGACATCAACAAGATCCCGGAAAAGAAAGCCAACAAAATTTTTGACTTGCTGGAAAAATTTGCAGGTTACGGATTTAATAAATCCCATGCCGCCGCCTACGCGATGGTCGCCTACCAAACTGCTTACCTCAAGGCCAACTATCCCGCCGAATTCCTTAGCGCCATGATGACGAATGATATGAGCGACCTCGCCAAGCTGACCATCCTGATCGATGAGGCCAACGAAAACGGCATCGAAGTGCTGGGCCCAGACATCAATGAGAGCCTCCAGGATTTCGCGCCAACAGATCAGAACAATCGCATCCGATTCGGGTTGGCAGCCGTAAAAGGTGTCGGCTCGGCGGCGGTGGACCGCATCATTGAGATAAGAGACAAAGCAGGGGCCTTCGGCTCCCTTTCAGATTTATGCAACAGGGCAGACGGTCGCACCGTCAATCGAAAAGCGATGGAGGCACTGATCAAAAGTGGTGCCATGGATGCTCTGAAGGAAAACCGTCCGACTTTATTGTCCAAAGTGGATTTCTGCATGTCCAGTGCAGCCACCGCGGCTCAGGACCGTGCCACCGGACAGGCAACCTTGTTCGGGCTGATGGATGAACAGCCGAAATTTGAATCAACCCGAAAAACGACACTTCCGGATTGGGAGGATGCTCAGAAACTGGCCTACGAGAAAGAGCTGCTAGGGTTTTATGTCTCCGGACATCCGATACATCCATACCAGCCGATATTGGATAAATTCAGCTTATGCGAAATTTCTGCGCTGGCTTCCTTAAACAACGGAACACCCACTCGGTTCGGGGGCCTCATCTCTGCGGTCCAGTTGGGCATGTCCAAGAAATCCGGAAAACCTTATGCCCTCCTGAACATCGAAGACGCCAAGGGATCGGTCTCGGTTTTATGTATCAACGAAACCTACGATCAGTTCCGTCAATTGTTCACAGAGGGAATCCCGGTGTTCGTGGAAGGTGAAGTCAACAATGCGGAAGACAAACCGAAGGTGTTTCCTTCGTTGATGATTCCCATGGACCAAGTTCCGTTAAAATACACGACCCAGGTACACTTCAGGATTCGAACCGATACCTTAAACAATGATCATTTGAAGCAACTTCAGACACTGGCTCAGGAGCACCCGGGGAAATGCCCCTTGTTTCTCTGTATGATCCGACCGAATGGTGACTTCGGTATCATTGAGACTCACGATTCCTATGGAGTTACTCCAAGTTCAGATCTCCAGAGCCGAGCGGATGAATTATTCGGTGATGACACCTATTACGCCAAAGCAGACCGCACCCCTCCAGAGGCTCGAAAACGATTTCGAAGAGCGGGCAACCAAAATGGAAACGGGGCTCGTTCCGCCTCCTGATACCGCAGACCGAAATAACAGATATATTATTATGCAAAACACAACAGGAATCACTGCAGAAAACCGCCGCTCTGTTACCGGACGTATCCCCGTTTTATTGACCACCACTTTATTGCTGTTCATGATCGTCGGTTCAGGCTGCGCCCGATTTAAGAAGAACAAGAAACCATCGAAGCAAACGCATATGTCTACAGAGAAATTCGGAGAGCTGAATAACAAGGAAGACGTTCAGCTCTTCACTTTGAGGAACCCGAACGGATTCACGGCGAAAATCAGTGAGTTCGGGGCGATTCTCACCGAACTCCGGGTACCGGACAAGACCGGAAAAACAGTAAATGTCGTACTGGGATTTGACAATCTGCAACAATACCTGCAAGGCCATCCGGCCTTCGGGTCAACCGTTGGACGAGTCGCCAATCGAATTGCCAATGCCTCCTTCACCTTGGACGGTGTGGATTATCCCCTCGCAGCTAATAACGGCAAAAACCATATTCACGGAGGAAAGGTCGGTTTCCATAAGCTCCTCTGGTCGGGAACCGTAATCAAGGATACCATCAATGAAGCCTCAGTGGAATTAACCTATCTGAGTCAGGACGGTGAAGAGGGTTATCCCGGAAATTTATCAGTCAAGGTAGTTTATACTTTGAATGCGGAGAACGAACTGCGAATCGATTATTCGGCAACCACCGACAAACCGACACTCGTGAACCTGACCAATCACAGCTACTTTAATTTGGCCGGATCGGGAGATATTCTGAATCATGTCCTGCTAATCAACGCAGACCGGTATACTCTTTCCAATGAAGAGCTGATTCCCACCGGCCAAATCGAAGTCGTAAAAGGAACGGGTTTGGACTTCACCGCACCGACTCGAGTCGGTGACCGGATCAGCCAGTTCATACCTAAACCCGGCGGCTACGACCATAACTTCGTCCTCGGTGGAAATGGATCCCTCATCCTTGCCGCCAGGGTATTGGAACCTATTTCCGGACGAATCATGGAGTGCTTCACAACAGAGCCAGGTGTTCAGCTCTACACCGGAAATGGACTGAACGGGAAAACAGTGGGAATCGATGGAGTGGCCTACCCCAAATTCGGAGGCCTGTGCCTGGAAACCCAACACTACCCGGATTCGATCCATCACCCTGAATTTCCCTCCACAGTTCTAAGACCTGGAGAAACCTTTCGTTCAACCACCATTTACCGCTTTTCCACAGCGGATTAAAGAGAGAAATCCATCATCATTGAATCTGAAAAACTATGAAAAAAATACCCGGACTTTACGTTGGAATAATCGGCGGACTTCTAATCGGCTGTCTCTCTCTCAATGCAGGAAATTGGCCTCAATTACGTGGCCCCGCATTCAACGGCAGCACGGAGGAAACAAACCTTCCGAGCGAGTTTTCAAAGGGTAAGAATGTCACATGGAATCTGAAATTGCCCGGAGTCGGCGCGGCAACCCCCGCGGTATGGGCAAACCGGGTCTTCATCACGGCCCAACATGAACGAACCAAGGACCTGCTCGCGATCTGTGTCGACCGAACTTCCGGCAAGATCCTTTGGCAGGACAAAGCCGGCAGTGGTTTTGGAGGTGACCGGCGATCCACCAAAGCCTCCCCTTCTCCGGTAACGGATGGAAAAACTGTCTATTTTTATTACGCATCAGGTGATCTGATCGCGTATGACATGAACGGAAAACGCGTATGGGATCGCAACATTCAGAAGGATCTTGGAAACTACGCCTTTCAATGGACCTATGCCACCAGTCCGGTATTGTTCGACGACAAACTCTATATTCAAATCCTTCAGCGAGACTACCGTCCCGGAGAACAGGATAACGAAAAGAATATCCCTTCCTTCATACTTGCCCTTGATCCAAACACGGGAAAAACCCTATGGAAACAGAACCGGGATAATCAGGCCAAAGCGGAATCAAAAGAAGCCTTCTCCACACCCACCCCGTTTGTTCACAAAGACGGTCACAAGGAACTCCTGGTTGTCGGTGGCGATTGCATCACCGGCCACAACCCGGATACCGGAGCGGAATTATGGAGATGGGGCACTTGGAATCCCAATAGGATAGGCCATTGGCGGCTGGTTCCTTCCCCGGTGGCCGGTGGCGGTGTCGTCCTCGCCTGCACCCCAAAACGCGGTTCGGTCTTCGGTATCAAATTGGGCGGCAAAGGGACTCTTTCTGATTCAGATATCGCCTGGAAATCAGAACCTCGAAAAATCACTTCGGATGTGGCCACTCCCTTGTTTTATCAGGACCATTTCTACATCCTCGATGGAGATCGGAAAATCATGACTTGTGTCGAACCGGCAACCGGCCAGATAATCTGGAGTGAAAAACTGGACAGCAAAAGTATCTTCAGGGCTTCACCGACTGCCGGCGATGGAAAAATCTACTGCCTAAACCATACTGGGGAAGTCTTTGTATTGAAGGCGGGTAATCGGTTTGAGCAAATACTCAAGACCGATTTCGGTGATTCAAAGGATAAAACAATTCGCTCATCGATTGCCATTTCGGACGGCCAACTCTTCATCCGTACCAACAGCAGACTCTATTGTATCGGTAAACAACAAATTTGAATGGATCTGAAGGGAGGGAGAGCGTCACTGCCATTCGGTTAAGAAACTCAGTGACCCTTGAAGCTGGCCGCGCTGAGGCCGGATCGTTGGAAATTGCATTCATTCTTACCATAATCCGGGGTCAGCGCCCCCAGCTTCAGGTACGAAGGCCCTGAATTCCTGTGGAAATTCCTTAACCGAATGGCAGTGGGGAGAGCGTCTCCGCAAGCCGAAAAATGGGTGGACAGTAAAGTAGCCCACTCCTACTTGTCTTCCTTTCCATGTATGAAGGTATCCATGTATGGCTCGCGAGGACGCTCTCCCTCCCGGCACTGGCAATCCCTCCCCGTACTGGTAATCGCACCCCTTCCCCGACATAAAAAGGCGGTCGCTCCATTGTAGGAAACCGACCGCCTGCTGGGGACCGCTTAAAATAATCTATTATTACCTCGGCTGTCTAATTGGAGATATTCGCTCGAAGTCGATTGAGCGCCTCATTCCAATCTTCTTCCCTGGTGCCGGGGCGATTCTCCCGTGTCCGATCAAGATAAACGTAATAGGCTTCCATCCGAATCGTTTCCTCATTAATGACCGGAACGGTCTGGGTGGTTTTAGCGGAATCCTTACGAGGAGCCTTGGCGGGCGAAGCTGATTTTCTCTGAACAACAGGGGTTTTTCTTCCCGTCGTTCTTGTCCCAGCCGAGGCTGGTTTGCTTTTTGAGTTAGTCTTGGCTGGCAGGGTCCTGTCAGCTGGTTTTTCCTTGGTCACTGTTTTCCTGCGAGTTTCAGCCGTTGTCTTTGCTTTACTCGATTTGGTCTCAATTGCCGGCTTGACGGTTTTCCTCACCTTGCTTTTCGCAACGGTCTTGTTCTTGGCAGTTGCCGCCGTCGCTGTGCGGGTTGTCTTTTTTGGCATTGTGTATTTCCTTAGTGCCCATTTGGGCCTGTTCTCTGCTTTATACCGGTTCCTGTCGAACCTCGAACTTCATCACCATTTCACCCACCATCAACACCGATCCAATTGAATGACTCTGTGGATCGACTTACAGGGGGAAAGAATAGATCAAAGTGGCAAAGTGTCTCACAAACACTCCGGTATAATCAGTTATGACCCTCATAGGAGGTCACGATTTTAATAATTCAGTTCATCCCATGTCATCGGTGGACATTCCATAAACCACTGCGGCAACGAGTCCACCACTGACAGGGCAGCATTTGTAATGGCACATTTCACGCAGTCAAGCCTGAAATTCGAAAAACCCTGGATTGAATATCCGTTTTCCTTTGATTATCCATCAAGTGGCGAGCCCGGGTGTGATTAATGTGCGGGGAGAGGACAGGTTAACGCCTTGAACTGTAGCGTGCGCTGTCCTCAGCGCATTTCCAGTGAAAACTCAGCGGTATTTTCGGCTGAGGACAGCCGACACTACAGCAAATCATTCTGGTACACTTCCCAGCGAGCCACGCCTTGAACATAGAGATTGAATTTCGTCCGAAATCAGTTTATTCTTCCACAAGTTTCAATTCGAATTCAGGTATGGAACCACAGAAAACAGCACCAGTCAGACCCAATATGGGAATCGGGTTATGATTGATTATCGGTTTTATAAAGAAGGCACGTTGATTGTATCTTTTGAAGTCGATCCGAAGAGAAAGTATCAGCACAAAGAAATCCAGCCTTCAGATGCCGAGTGGACCCACCTTGAATATCGCAAATGCAAGAATTGCCCTCTGAGCAAGGAGGATTACCCTCACTGCCCAGCGGCAATTGACGTTAAGGACATTGCTGACCACTTTAGCAACATTATCTCGTTTGAGCGTGTGACGGTGGAGGTCGTCACGGATATCAGGGTCTTCAGAAAGGAATGTGATGTCCAAACCGCCTTGAGATCGTTGAATGGTTTGGTTATGGCAACCAGCGCCTGCCCCATCCTGGATCGTCTGCGGTTTATGGCCCAATTCCACCTGCCTTTTGCCAATGTAGAGGAAACGCTTTTCCGCACCGCCAGCACCTACCTCCTTCAACAATATTTTCAGTACCAAAGAAGTGGCCAAGCCGACTGGGACTTGGTCGGGTTACGACGCATCTACCAGGATCTTGAAACCGTCAATCAATCCTTCAAAAAACGCATTGAATCCGCCTCGGAGGCGGATGCCAACATGAACGCCATTGGGTCCCTCTTTTATCTCGGCAGCGCCATCACAATCTCCATCGATGAACAACTCGCGGAACTGGAGGAAATCCTTCACGTATGATTCGTAATCTCACCGATGCCTGTGCTGTTTCATGATTCGCTCGATCTGAAGAACGGTTTCAGGAATTTTCTCAGATAAATTCTTCGATCCCGTTCGCGTTACCAGAATATCATCCTCAATTCGAATCCCGATTTTTTCGTCGGGCAAATAAACTCCCGGTTCAATTGTGATGACAGCCCCCTCTTTTAAAGGTTCATCGGGCGTAATATCGTGCACTTCGAGACCGAGATGGTGCCCGATTCCATGCATGAATGCATCGGCAAAACCTGCCTTGCAAATAACACCTCTAGCTGCCTGATCCAATTGAGCAAATGTAACTCCGGGACGAACCTTGCGAATGGCCGCCAACTCTGCTTCAAGGACGATTTCGTATATTTCCTTCTGACGTTTAGTGAATTTGCCACTCACCGGGAAAGTTCGGGTAACATCCGCACAATAACCCTGAAAGGCAGCTCCAGAATCAATGCAGATCAGTTCTTCTGGTTGTAAAACGGCATCATTGGCCTGGTAATGCAGAACAGTACTGTTTAACCCTGACCCGGCAATAGTATTGTATCCAACCCCTCGGGCTCCATGAATTTTGTAGGCATGCTCCAGAGTTTCCTGCACATCGAATTCATTCATACCCGGAGCCAACTGCTCAAGAACTCGCGAAAATCCGCGGGAAGTGATTTCAATCGCTTTTCGAATCACTTTAATTTCATGAGAGGATTTACGGGATCTCATTTTAGCCAGAGTCTGTGAATGATCCTCAATGACCACACCCGGAATCCTTTCGGCTACTTTCTTGAATAGCGCGAAATCGGAGGACACAGGCTGGGAACATCCGGAAAAAGTTTGAAGACAGGCAAGACGCTTGCATCGGACAGCAGCGGGAGTCAGGTAACGATCCAGGGATCCAATCCGAAAAATCGTTTCGATTCCGGTAGCTTGCCGAAGTTCCTGATTGATACCCGAACGGTAGCCATCCCACACCTCGATTTCCGGATCTCTCGGCTTAAGAAAAAGTTGAACCTGTTTTGATTCCACCTGATTAGAAGAGTCCAGAAACAATAGGGCCCCCGGTTCATTTGAAAGACCGGTTAAATACAAAAAATTGGGATTGGGTCTGTAAGTTTCGTGCAGCGAATTTCCAAGATTTCCAGAATGAATCAAGCCGATTGCCCCTTTCAGGGACTTCACCAGTCTGGATCGCCGTGCTGCATACTCCTTTTTGGGGATGATCTCTTTTATCATTTTTTCCGTATTGCTGAGAGACAATATTCTGTCGGTTTAAGTTTACCTTTGGCAAGGTCCGAATCCGTGCGCCCGACTGTGGGCGCGATAAAAAGTGCAGCGAGAACTGACGGTTCCGCGCTTTTCATCACATGGCGCCGTGCAATGACATGACGGCGGGGAACGCCCCGAAAACAGGGAAAACAAGGAAACTTGCTCAATCGAGCGTTGCGCAGAATTCTGCAAAGGCCTTTTGTTCCTCGCCCGTGACAACGCCGGCGACGATGTGTCCTGCAAGTCTGCGGATGATGAAAGCTTCGTCGGGCTGTAAATCGAGCTTCTTGATCACGAGGGCGATGATCGAGGCGAAGGTGTTGCCGATGTAGAAACAGAATGGCGCAAGCTGATGACAACGACGACATAGTTCAACCGCTTCATCAAGTCCAAGCAGTTTTCTGTGCTTTGCCAGCCATAGATTCTTCGTAGTATCGTGACCGTCGGACGTCGGTTTGTGCAGGGCGTTCTTGGCTTGGCAGAGTATCGCGTTCTGGGCGGTGACCATGTCCCAGGTGAATGGTTTCAGCCATTTTTGCACAATAAGCATTTACTGCTCCGACCACCAAAAGAGGTTGAGTATTTTTAATTGCTGTTCTGAACTTTTTTCCCTGAGTGCTCATCCCTTAGATATTGTACTTTGCAGAAGATAAGATTCCCAAATTAATCATAGAATTTAATTCCTCTAATTATCCGGTCTTTATTATTGACCTTCCTCCATCGATTTGTATCTCTTAGACTATATACACA
>DUCD01000152.1:0-299 GCA_012959985.1 Verrucomicrobiales bacterium
GCGTGTTATCGAGAAGAGCCCGGTGCGGGAAAACTGCACGCCGGGATCTGTGAGGGGGGCGTCGGGCAACCGGCGTTCCTACCTCGACTTAGTAAAAACAAATCCATGTTCCGGCATTACTCTTTCGTTGCCCGCATTGAGGCGGCTTACCGTTCTGTCAACCGCGTACACCTGCTGACATTGATCGTGGGAGGGCTTTTCATTTCGTTGACCGCGACCGCGCAGAACATCGTGATCAATGAGGCGATGGCGAGGAACAAAACCACGATCGCCGATCCGCGGGGCAAATTCGACGACTG
>DUCD01000152.1:309-5093 GCA_012959985.1 Verrucomicrobiales bacterium
ATCGAGTTATATAACGGCGGTGATCAACCGGTGGATATCGGCGGCCATTTCATCACGGACGACGACGGCGATCTCTCTAAACACGCGTTTCCGACCTCGGCCCCGAGCGCCACCACCATTCCCGCGGGCGGATACCTTCTTCTTTGGGCAGACGGCGATGTGGACGGCGGACCCCTGCATTTGCCGTTTCGTCTTTCATCTCTTGGCGAGGCGATATCGCTCGTCGCCGCCGATGAAACCACGGTCCTGGATAGGCTTTCCATGCCGCGGCAATATCCGGACATCTCCTTCGGTCGACTTTCTTCCGAAGACAGGACGGCCACCTTTTTGATTCGTCCGACCCCGGGCGAGGCCAATGATTCCTTCGGGGTCGACGTGCTGGGGGGCATTCAATTCTCTAGAAACGCGGGCGTGTTCACAGAGCCCTTCGACCTGACGCTGGCGACCGAAACGACGGGGGCGCAGATACGCTACACGATTGATGGACGGCCCCCATCCCCAGGATCGCCCGTATATCAGGGACCCGTTCTGATTGAGAAAGCGGGAGTCGTTCGAGCCGCTCTGTTCGTGGGCGAGGAGCCCCTGTCCATCGTGGAGAGCCGTGTCTATCTCGGCGTTGACGAGGAGTTGAGTCGGTTTACGTCCAATCTCCCCCTCGTTCTGATCGATTCAAACGGCGTCGATTTGACGATCAATCCCCGATCAGCTCTCGAACCTCGAATGACCGCCGTATCGGCGACCATTCTGGATGTCTCTGAAAGCGGCCGCGCGATGGTCGCGAACCCGGTCGATTTCGCCGGCCGCGCGGGCATGTATATCAGAGGGGCGAGCTCGAAGGATTGGCCCAAGAAACAGTACAAGCTTGAACTTTGGGGAGAGCGAAACGAGGATCAAGCCGCCGCCTTGCTGGGGATGCCGGCGGACGCCGACTGGGTGCTCGCCGCGCCCTATTTCGACAAGACGTTGATGAGAAACGTTCTGATATTCCGTTGGTGGGAACGGTTGGGCCACTACTCGCCCAGGACGCGCTTCGTGGAGGCTTTCATTAATATGGACGGCGACAATCTAATATCGATGGACGACTATGTCGGCGTTTATGTGTTGACGGAGAAAATCAAACGGGCGCCGCACCGCGTTAATGTGGCGGCGCTGGAACCAACGGACACGGAGGAGCCCGAGATCACCGGAGGCTATGTGCTGGGGACAACGAATTTGGACGCCGATTTCACAAGTCGACGAGGCATATTTTTTGAGTACGTGAGTCCCAAGCGGGGGGATCGGGGATTTGAGATTCAGAAGGGCTGGATTCGAGACTACGTCAACGCGTTGGAAGGGGTCCTCTTCCGGCCAACATTCGGAGATCCCGAACGCGGATTCAGGAAGTTCCTGGATGTTCCCTCCAGCGTGGACTATGACATCATGCGGGAATTATCCCGAAACATCGACGGGGCCAGCACCTTTATGTCACTTGACCGCGGCGGGAAGATGCGGATGGGTCCGCTGTGGGATTACAATCAGTCACTGGGCATGACGTCCCTTTGGAACGGGTTTCATACTGAGGGATGGAACGACGCGTATCAAAACGCCGGTCACTGGCTATCCTGGTGGGGTCGATTGGACGATGACCCGGACTATGAGATGGCGTGGATCGACCGTTGGACGGAATTGCGGCGGGGCCCTTTATCCAATGAACGGTTGTTGTCCGATCTAGACCGAACAGCGGTTTTTCTTCAAGGGTCTCAAGTCCGGAATTTCGAGCGTTGGGCTATTCTCGACAAAGACCCCTGGCCGGGGCGAGCGGCCCCCAGGTGGGGAAATCGTGCCACCTTTGACAAGGAAGTTGCGTGGATGCGAAACTGGCTGGCGCAACGATTGGCGTGGATCGATTCTCAGACGCCGGCGCCGCCAACATTCAGCCCGCCCTCCGGCGCCGTTGTTTCAAACGCGCTGGTCGAGCTGTCGGAGGATCGGCAGTTCAAATCCACCGGCGGGATGCTCTACGTCACGTTTGACGGATCCGATCCCCGCCTTCCCGCGGGCGACCTGAATCCTGTCGCCCGGGTTTACGAAGGGCCGCTGAGCGTCTCTGAAAGCGCGACTCTGCGGGCGCGTTATCTAAGCGATTCCGGAAACTGGGGCGCTCTGGGTGAGGGGGTTTACCATGTGGATGTGGTTCCCGCGGACGCCTCGTCATTGGTCATTTCAGAAATCCACTATAACCCGAGCGGATCGGACGCATTCGAGTTCATTGAATTGGCCAACAGGGGCGCGAGCCCGATAGAACTTCGCGGCGTTCGGTTGGAGGGCGCCGTGGATTACGAGTTTGTTGAGCAGGTGCTCTCTCCCTCTGAGATGCTGGTTGTGGTCGAGGAAGGGGAAGCGTTCGCCAGTCGATACCAGTCCCCGGGTTCCCGGTCGTATTCCCCCGGGATTCGCGTCGCGGGGCAATGGCGGGGCGGCTTGTCGAACGCCGGAGAAACCGTCATTCTCAAGCGCGGGGCAACGACGCTGGTCTCCTTCGAGTATGGCGACGCCGCCGGTTGGCCGGTCCAAGCGGACGGCGGCGGGCCCAGTTTGGAACTAACCGACCTGGCTTCAGATCCCGGCAAAGCGTCCAATTGGCAAGCCAGTCTCGCTCGCGATGGGTCGCCCGGCAGACAGGGAGGCCTTGCCTTCACGGGGTGGAGCGCCCTGCATTTTTCTGAACTGGAATTGCGGGATGACGCCATCTCGGGAAAAGCGGCCGATGGAGACGGCGACGGCCTGACGAATATTCAGGAGTATCTGTTTGGAACACATCCACGGGTTACCGACGAGACACCGCCATTGCGAGTCGCGATCCAACCGCTCGACATCGACGGGACGCTCGCATCCTATATCACAATGAGCTACTCGCGAGTAAAGGATCCCAGTCTGGTGTATGGCGTCGAGGTGTCGAACGATTTGATCAACTGGGTTCAAGCTGAAGCGCTGACGCTGATTGAACCGATTGAAAATGAAGACGGAAGAACGCGATCAATCATCCTTCGGGCCGAAGAGCCGCTGGACGCGCGGTCGCCGGATGTGATGTTCTATCGTGTATTCGCCCTTTTGCCGTAACCGATATTCGCACTTCGCAGAGGATCAGAACTTTACCTGCTGTATCATTTTCTGTGAGTGCTCATCGCGAAGGTGACCGTAAACCTTCATGGCTAAAGCACCGCCGTCCTTATGCCCAAGCCACCGACTGATGGTTGCAATGTCCACCATCGATTCGATACAGGTCGTGGCGAAAAAGTGCCTGAAATCATGGTGAGTATATTCATTGCAATCCAATATTCGACAGGCTCTCTTCAATGAACGTTTTGCATCACGAATGGATGCCACAGGGTCGTTCCCGGATACTTTACTTTTCTCTTTGATGCGGAGCAGAAGTTTCCGCAGTGCCTCACTCATCGGCACATTCCGGAACTCATGGTTCTTGGTTCCTGCCTCCCCTCCATCCACTTTGATGCTGCCTGCTTCGAAGTCGACATGCTTCCACTTCAACTCAACCGCCTCGTTAAGCCTGCAGCCGGAATAGGCCAGGAGCTCGATTAGATCAGCTCCGTTCCTGCCTTTTCCCTGGGTCCCGAACTCATTATTCTCATCACGCATACAGTTGATGATCTCTTTAAACTGATCACGGGTTGGAACCTGTATGTCTTTTGTCACTACTTTCCGTCTCTTGATCTTTGCCGCATGATTCGTGAGAAGCAATCCTTGGTCGACAGCGTAATCGAGAATGAGTTTCAAAGTATCCAGTTCAACGACGTTCTCAAGGGAACATGTATGCTCGTCGGTCACACCTGATTCACACTTTTACTAAATGCGTCTGTGTGCCACTTCCGTGTTGTTCTCGAAGTAGTTAATGAAGATGAGTTTGCGAGGGTGATGGCGTGTAACCCATTGAAGGAAAGAGGATAGAGAAGTTCATTGAAAACCGGTGCAAACGCTGATTTCGAAAACCTGAATCTAGCGCGTCTGCAATTCCGCCATGTTCCATTCGTTCTTCATCTGTCGGTTTACTGGAGGCCCTTGCGGCGATCTGATGTAATTTTCAACCGACGGTCGGATCATATCGGTTGGAACCGATTCAGTGTCGTTTCTGATAAAGAGAAAAGGGTAGGGAGGAAGAGCAAACTGGCGATCGAGGATCTCGTCTGAATAATGGCATGGTGTTAAGTCGGTGACAGGACAACCAAGTCAGATTGGTGCGGTTGCTAAAAGGTTGCTAAATAAAGTGTCAAAATGCGTAACTGAGCTGCATCTATCTGCATCTAAACCGTATGTGTAAGATGTTGGTGTTTAGGTAATTGATTGATTATAAGCGGTTTCGGTCAATCTTCATTCGCGGGTTCAACTCCCGCAGCCTTAAACAACTTAAGTTCTTCTTGCGTAAACCAGAATTATTTGCGTGATGTGTGTCAGCGGTCGGTTCAAACTGACCCACTGATTTCAAGGCAGGGGCGCCATGTTTGAGGTCATTTTGATTCGATAGAATTGCATGTTCTCGGTTGGCGGATTAAACCTCACGATCTGATCCTTCCCATCACCCTGAATCAAGGAGGATGCAATTTCAGTCCAAAGTGAAAGATTCAACGAAGCGATTCTTTCGACGCTATATTGTCTCCCTTCTGAGGTGGGAATGGAAAACTGGACCCTTCCTTCGAGAACTCGATGATCGAAAATTCTTAAAAAGGAATTTCGGTCACCCGGATGAGTTCCGGCCAAAAATTCATCGGCGTTGGACATACCGTCCTGAT
>DUCD01000153.1 GCA_012959985.1 Verrucomicrobiales bacterium
GTGTTTTGCAGCTCTGGTTTGCCCGAATCGGCTTCGCGGCCGATTTGGAAGGTTATGGATTCAACAGGTATGGCTGGAGGAGGACGTCCAACTCAAAATGGGGTGGTTTTAAAAGATACATATACTGATCGGCATCAAGTTTGTGAAGAATTCCGAGGTTTAAATCCGAAAACTTGATGCGTAAGAGTATATCACCTTTCTGCCACTGTGGATTCCAACGTCAGCGTCGCCACGATTCGGGCCGGTGTCGCCATGGCGAATTGGAAAACGGCGACTGAAGCAACAAAGGGCGGGAATATCTCTTCGGTTTCTTTCGACGGGCAATCCAGACAGGTCGCGTTTGTTAATGCTAACGAGGATAAACATGGAAACTCAGTGGTTGTTGTCTCCCATAATTTCGATGGTTATGACGTCCGTCTGCTTGCTGTAGATCTTGAAGGACAAGAACACATCGGACGCAGTATCCGATTGAACAATCACGTGACGGTGACCTTTCCGGATCTATCCATAGATTTCGTCACCCGGTTTTTGTTTCAAGCCCGCCCTTACGAGTGGGTGGTTTTCAAGAATATCCGGCTTCAATCCGCGATCTTTCATGGAGTTCGCAATGACGATGAGTGAGTCGTCTCCTTCCAACTCTGATGACAATGCCCGACAGTCATCGACTTTTGGTACCACCCAATGGACCCAAGTCCTGGCTTCACGGGGAGATTCTTCCGAATCCAAGGCGGCACTCTGCGATCTTTGTGAAGCCTATTATTCCCCTGCCTACTCCTTCGTAAGGAACCGGATTGGAAACGACCAGGAAGCACGGGATCTGACCCATGACTTTATTGCCTCACTTTTGGCGGGTAATCCTTTCCGAAATCTTGACCGCAGGCAGACCCGATTTCGTTCCTATTTGCTGGGAACCCTGAAACACTTTCTAACGGACGCGATTCGGGCAAAACGACGAATTAAACGTGGTGGTGGTTTGGGGGATGAACCCCTCGCTGATGAACACCCTCCTGAAAGTGGCATCGGCGTTTCGGTTTCTCAGAAGGCTCCGGAAGATGTCATCTATGACAAACAATGGGCTCTGATAGTGATGAATAGAGCCTTGGAGCGATTGGAGGAAGAGTTCGTTAAGTCCGAAAAACAGTCGCTATTCGATATTCTTAAACCTTGGTTGGTTGGAGAAACCGAGGGACTGTCACAGAAATCGGCGGCAGAACAACTGGAAACCAACGAAGGTGCGGTGAAAGTAGCGATTCACAGAATGCGTAAAAAGTTCCGTCAGATCTTGAAAAACGAAATCGCGAAGACGCTCGATATCGAGGCGGATGTTAAGCAGGAACTCAACTATCTGGTCGAAGTATTATCACAATGAATGATTGAAAAAGATCAGGAAAAAAGTTGAGTTACGGCGCTTGCTTTGACCAGTTCTCTTGGTTGATTGAGATGGTTGTAGACAATCGTTTCAGGATCGATTCCAAATGCGTGGTAAATCGTGGCGAGCAACTCCCGGGGATGGAACGGATCCTCCAATGGACTGGATCCAGTTTTGTCGGATTTACCATGGACATTACCTCGTTTGATTCCGGCGCCGGCGATACAGGAAGTATAGCAGTAAGGCCAATGATCTCTGCCGTCAGCGCTGTTGGAATTACCGGATGTGCTAACTCCTTTCTGAGGACTGCGTCCGAATTCTCCCACCGCAACCACCAGTGTTTCGGATAATAGACCGCGATCGTCCAGATCTGCTATCAGAGCGCTTAAGCCCGTATCAAGCATAGGAGCAGATTGGGTTTTCATTCGCTTGCTGAGATCAACATGAACATCCCAGGAATGGTTGTCGGAATTGGCGACTTTCGGCCAGATGACTTCCACCACCCGGGTGCCTGCCTCTACAAGGCGACGCGCCAAAAGACAACTTTGTCCAAAGGTGTTTCGGCCGTAAGTGTCTCTCATTTTCTCCTTTTCCTGGGTTAGATCGAAAGCATCTCTGGCTCTTCCCGAAACGATCAAGTTCAGCGCCTTCTGATAATAATCACCAAGATTGTAATTGGATACAGCATCATCAATTTCCGGCATGAGATCGTTAATGGCTTCACGAAGTCCCGCCCGACGTTTCAATCTCAGTGAAAATACATCTGGACGCATTTCGAGGTCATTGACCTGAATTCGATCCATTTTTTTCATGTCCATGTCATCCCCTTCAGGATACAGGTAATAAGGATTGTAGGATCTGCCCAGAAATCCAGCCGTGCCGGCCTTGCCGATGACCCCGCTTTCCTGTAGAGGACGGGGCAGCATTACAAAGGGAAGCATCGGTTCATCAATCGGTTTGAATTTGACAATGTTGGAACCGAAGTTCGGAAAATCCTTCGGACTCGGAGGCTCCAACTGACCGGAAGGACTGACCTTGTCGGTGGTATATCCGGTCATCATTTGGTAAATCGCTGCCGTATGATTGAACAATCCGTTCGGCGTATAGCTCATGGAACGGATCATCGACATCTTGTCATTCACCTTCGCCAGTTTCGGCATGAGTTCGGTGAAATGAATACCGGGAATTTGGGTTGGAATAGATTTGAAGGCACTTCGGACATTGTCCGGGACATTCTCCTTGGGATCCCATAAATCCAGATGACTGGGTCCTCCCTGAAGATAAATCAGAATGATATTTTTTGCCGACCCCCAACCCGGTCCGCCGCCAACCTTTCTGGCTTCACTTGCCAGACCTTTCATCTCGAACAAGTTTCCTAGCGTCAACCCAAGGAGACCCGAACCTCCAATACGCAAAAGGTCACGGCGAGTCATGCCCAACTGGGGGTCGCATAGGTCTTTACCGATTTCACCAGGTACTCTGATCATGATTTTTCCTTTGGTTGATTCAATTAAATCTTATGAGAATTTCTCTTGTCCAATTATCGAATGTTCGACAGTTCAATTAATGATTAAAAAGGAACGCGGGATTATTAATCAAGGCCCAGGCAATATCCTGCGCAGCCGTTAATCGTTTGTTGCGAGTTTGCTCGTAACTTAAATCGGCCGCTCTTCTAAAAGCTTTCAGGTCAGGATCCATAGTCAATGCTTCTTCCACCCGGACAAGGGTTTCCTGCCTTGATTTCAATTCGGGATCGATCGGCCGGGCTTTCTCAGCTTTCTTTAAGGAATCCTTCCGTTTCTGACGTTCTTTGTCCGTGGAACCAACGTAAGCAATGAGTTTTTTTTGCTCTTCCTCGTTCCGCTGCTCCTGTGCGATTTTCAGAATAGATCCGATCCGATTCGGAACACCGAATTCGAGGGACGACTCACCATTGATCAAGGAGATGCGGAATTTGCCAATACTGTGTTTATTACTGAGGTAATTCTGTTTGAGCGTAAACTTTAATGCAGCGTCACCTGCCTTTTCGATGGGTTCCTTGAATTCAAAAACCGCCACCCGGTTAACTCCGAGCTTAGGGCTAGATCCCCAACCATTGTTGTTGCTTCCAACCTTTCCGTCGATGGCCGTCTCCACATCAAATCCCTGCTGACTGAAATCCGCCTTGGCATTCTGCAATGCCACTGCTCGGAAGGTATCGGGTTGCGATGCTCCGGCCCATTCCACGATAAATTCGGTCAAAACAAAGTTACCATCTTTGAACCGCCCCGGACCTTTCTTCGGTAAGCGATCATCCGTCAGCAACTCCAGACGCACTCCGGTAATCTTCTCCATCCCCGACTTTGCAGTAATGACATAATCCCCTTGTCCATTCTCGCCGGATGCAAAAATCGAATGCTCGTCTTCCACAACCAAGTCTGAACCGTTGGTGGAACGGACGCTTTCTGCCACAAGACCAACCCAATGAGGCGATGTATTCCATTGGTGTTCCCATGACACTATTTTCTGTGGAAGGGTGGACTCATAAGCCTTCAACTCGGATTTCTTCTCGGCGATTTCCTCTGCCTGGTTTGCATCCAATTCAGCTTCACGGGGAGCAATCTCAGTTTCGTATTGGGCCAACTGCTCCTTGGCTGCAATGATGGACTCCTCACGATCGAGAATTCGTTGCTGGTGAATGGGCCCATACTTCATCTCATAGGCCACCAACTCTGCCACTGCTTTTTCGTGGTCCACATCGATCGCCTCGATCATCGACAAGCTCTCCTGAACCTCTTTTTCTGTAGCCGGTCGGTTTAATATCCGGAGAAAAAGTTCCTGAATGACATCGGAATCACCCATCTCCGACTCTGCTAATTCGGCCAGAATATTCTCCGAATCTGTCAACGCCCGATCCACCGTCGGTCCACTGATCAAAGACATGATGGAACCCAACTGCAGTTCCCCTGAACGTTCACATTCGCAGGCGCTTTCCCGGGCAGGCCGTCCAAGAGTGGCGAGAAACCCATCCGCCAGTTTAACGCCGACATCCGGCAATTGAGCCGCCCGAGTGCCCGGTTCAACACCGGGGAATTTCGAAACGGACCCAGTGACCTGGTAAATCGCATCATAGAGAACTTCAGCAGGAAGACGTCGGGCTTTGGCATGAGAAAAATTGATCTGGTCATCGACATTCCAGGAATTCGTCTTGATGGATAACTGATACGTTCGCGAGGAACAGATAGTTCGAATCAACGCCTCGACATTAAAACCGCTTTGCACGAAATTATCCGTTAACCACTCCAATAGTTCAGGATTACTGGGAGGATTACCGGCACGTATGTCATCCAGAGGTTCAATCATGCCAACTCCCGTTAGGTAACCCCAGATCCGGTTGACATAGCTCGACGCGAAATAAGGATTCTCCGGGGAGGTAATCCAGTTGGCCAATCGTTCTCTTCGTGTTGCCGATTTCGAGACAGGCTGATCCATCAGAAAAGGAAACTGAGGGGCGGTGATCAATCCGGTTTTCGCATGCTTCACATCGCCCTTGTCATTGTCGAAAATGACTTCATAAAATGGCTTCCGTCCTTCTACTGCAGTACCACCAATGGTCCGGTCACCTGAAGCGGGATCTTTCTTCATGGCCACCTGAGCAAAGAAGGCCGACATTTCGTAATACTGATTTTGAGTCAGAAGGCTGTGAGGTGGTGGGCAGTATTGAA
>DUCD01000154.1:0-3324 GCA_012959985.1 Verrucomicrobiales bacterium
GGGTTTCCATTGTCCGGGGTCGACGCCCCCGCCTTCAGGAACAAAATCATGTCCAGGGCCGTTTCAAACTTGAAGCCAGCCGAGGTGAGGCCGAATTTGACATCGTTCCGGTCATGTCAATCCCAGACTCAATTGCCCGGAAATTCCATCGATCCACATCCTTAACTTAGTGCCATTCGGGACAGACGGCCCGTGAGGTGTCAAGCATCATGAAATGGAAGATCGGGTTAATCAGATTCATTCCCCCAATAAATTAACTAAATATTCCGTGAATATTCCGGCTGGATATCCTCAGAGATAATAAGTATAGGAATCCAATCATTGATTCCGCATATTTGTCACCCTTGAATCATTGAAATTATGAGACTGACTAGATTTTTTAGAAAAGGATTTATCTTCTTCACTTCGGTTTTTCTAGTGTTAGCGATCATTTTGACCGTCAACCGAACGGGGAGGGATAAGGAGGTTGAAAGGGAATTACAGAAACTCAGAGATGCAGGATATCCAACCAATGCGGCTGAGTTGGATGCCTGGTACAAAATTGATTCCAGTGTGGAGAATCCTGCATCGGAAATCCTAAATGCGATTTCTCTGATGTCAAAGTCGCCCGTGAAATCCACGAACTTACTTGTTTTGGGGCGTGCTGAATTGCCTGAGTTCGATCAGCCGATTTCGAATGATCAGATGACGGCCTTGAGGCAATTTCTGACCACAAACGAGGAAACTTTGAAAGAATTGAAAAGAATCCTTAATACTCGTCCAGAGTCGGTTCGGTACCCTGTTGATCTGAGTTTAGGATTCAATACCCTTTTGCCACATTTGTCTCAGTTAAAGTCCGCAGCTCAACTGTTCAAGATGGACAGTATTTATCAACTTGAAACCAAAAACAATCAGGAGGCAATCGATTCAGTCGTCCAGTCACTGACTCTCGCAAGAACTTTGGAAAAGGAGCCTATACTGATTTCTCAGTTGGTTCGCATTGCGATGCAGTCGATCGCCTCCTCAACTGCAGAATTGGTTCTTAACCGGGGATCCGGACTGACAGTTGAACAGCTGGAACAGATGAAGCAGGCTTTCACCGAAGGGGTTGATTCTGATGCTGTTTCTCGATCGTTGGTTGGTGAATGTGCTATGGGACTCGATTTTTTTGTCAATAGTCCTGACCCGAAGGAATGGAATTCTGTTGTTGGGAACAACGGATCCAATCCAATGGTGACAGGCGCTGCCATGAGTCTTTATCGAGCCTCCGGCTTCCTCCAGAACGACACCCTGTTTTATATGCGGCATATGTCACAATTTGCGGCTGGTACCGAGCAATCACATCAGGAGCGATTCAAAACTGCCCAGGAAGCAGAGGCCGAGGTTGGACGAATGCGTTCAGAATTTTCATCTAAACTGATGTTGATTTCGAAGATGCTTCTGCCGGCACTTGGCAAGGCGGTTGGAAAGGATTTGGGTGTGATCGCCACAATGGAGGCTACAAGGACAGCTTTGGCGGTGGAACAATACCGTTTAAAGCACAACGACCAAGTTCCTGCGAATCTCGAAGATCTTGTGCCTGATTTCCTGAAATCCATACCGGAAGATCCTTTTAGCGGATCTCCGGTCAAGTACCGTAAACGGGAAAGGGGATTTGTCATCTATAGTGTCGGGGCGGATCTGAAGGATAATCAGGGCCTCTCCCGCACCGAGGCTCAAAAACTGAAAACGGGACTACCTGGGAATGATCGGGAATACGATGTTGGCTTTTCAATAAAGTGGTAAGTAACGGAAAATGTGAGTTTTCCGGACGCGTCGGAATTCTTGCGAATTCCGCTACCATGGAAACTTAGAGTGAGTTTATTTCAATCACCTGATATACATTCAACCGACTCATGGATCAGGAGATCCCTTTTTTTGAGTTCATTGAATATCTGATCCGCAGAAAAACTTTCTTCAGGAGTCAAGACCCCGAATCCTGAGACTTGCCCCTTTGCTAGAATTTCAGTTCCGATGGCCAGTGGAATTCCCACGTTACGAGTATAGGCACGAAGTCTCTCCCATCCTTTGACGGATCCGTCAGAGGGCGGATGAGTGTGGGTGATGATATGTCGATATGTGGCGCCGTTTTTCGTTCCGGTGACCTCGACATGAAGTGAATACCCATACAGTTCGGTGCATTGTCCTTCCTTGGAAATCATCAGATACTCGGCGATACAATCCAGAATTCCTACTTCCTGATCCCCAACTCGAATCGGATCGTTTCGAAGAAAACCCCAGTCGTAAAGCGCCCGAAGTAATTCCATATTGGGAGTTGGCCAGGTCCCTCTGACTTCGATCAGTTTCACCCCTTTGGATTGAAGCGCTTTCGAAAGAGTCCGGGTTTCTGAGTGTGGAATAATATATTGAACTGTTTTCCCATAGGGTTCAGGCAATTGGATTTCGCGGGGGCGTGCAAAAGGTGGAACCTTAACCATTTGTCCTTCTTCATATACACAACGATCGGGAAGATCGGGGTCATATTCAATACGGGTGGTCTCGGCAATTGCCGGGGAAAAGGCAATGGGGCGAAAGGCGCCGTGACTGATCCGCACCGTGTCGATCGTATCGAGTTGTTCAGCGACATGCATGACCATCATATTAGTGACACCAGGAGTCATTCCAAATCCCGCCACGCAGGTTTTTTTCTTCTTTCGAAAGGTCTCGTCAAAGGCATCCTCCGCACCAAATCCATTGAGATTGATCCCATGGCATCCTGCCTCGGCAATACAGGCAGTTGACAGTCCATTGAGGCTGATGGTGGTACCGTCCATCACCACGTCGTAACCCTGCATGGCGGTAACGGTTTTCGGTTGATTTCGAACATCCACCTTTACGAAATCCACTCGAGGATCATTCAACCATGCTACCACTTCTTTGCCGGCGCTCTCACTGAAGTCTCCGATGGTGATAGTTTCAAATTTTGAAAACTGAACCAAATCGTAAACCGCTTCACGGCTGATCTTACCGGCTCCACCTAAACAAAACACTTTCATAGAAATTCAATTCTTCAACAGTTTGGATGTGAATGAAAAAACAGGAAACGATTTATTGTATCAATATGGATCACAAGCAGGATTATTGAACCATTTTTGTTGGCCTTGGAAATTCGAATACAAACCCGAAAAGGATAGGATTGGAGGGCACAATTTGAATACGTAGAAGGGCCGCCGTGCGCTGGGACAGTCCTGAATGGCACTGAGTTAAGGTGTTATGTTCCGTCCTGATGGGTTTTCCATTGTCCGGGGTCAACGCCCCCGGCTTCAGGAACAAAATCATGTCCAGGGCCGTTTCAAACTTGAAGCC
>DUCD01000154.1:3377-5049 GCA_012959985.1 Verrucomicrobiales bacterium
CCTTAACCCGTCTTAACTTAGTGCCATTCGGGCCTGTCCCTTCTTTTTCTTTCACCTGATTGGATTTCCATTGTCCGGGGTCGACGCCCCCGGCTTCAGGAACAAAATCATGTCCAGGTCCGTTTCAAACTTGAAGCCGGCCGCGGTGAGGCCGGATTTGACATCGTTCCGGTCATGCCAATCCAGACCCAATTGCCCAGAAACTCCATCGATCCACATCCTTAACCCGTCTTAACTTAGTGCCATTCAGGCCTGTCCTTCCTGCTGGATCTTACTGACGGTCTGTTGTTGACTTTATTTCCTTTTCGTCACCGCAGTGTTGACAACTGGGCAGCAATGAATGTCTTGTTTGGTTGCAGGCTCCGCATTCTTCAAAAAGTTGGGTTCCACAGGAGGGACAGGTATAAGCTTCTTCGCTCTGCTGATGATTTCCGGTTGTGGCTTGCAGCTTCTTTACTGTTCTTCGGGTCCAATAAAGAAATTTCCTGGGACCGGTTCGAATGGGGTAATCACACATAGGGCAAAGAAATCGTTCGTAGGCTTCTCGATACTGTTTCAGCAGCCATTGCATTTTCGGGAAAGCCGACATGCGGACCAGGTAGGCAAGGAATCTACCGATGATCATGATAACCGCCAGAAGTAATACATACTTGAAATACCGGCTGGGAAAATAGATGTGAACCACCAAGGTCACTTTAATCAAGGTGGCTATCCCGAATCCGGCAATCAAGGGGAAATACAGATGCTTCCGCTGCTTCAGGGTGAGAAAACAGGCGAGCAGGAGGAGGGGCACCAGAACGGTGAGCTGCACCGAAGCCATCCGTAGACGATGGGTTTTGACGGCTGAATTGTACTCATCGCGAGCCGGTCGGCCTTGATTGGCCAATGTGCTTTCAATTCCTTCCAGCTCCTGTCGGACCGAGTGAACCTGAGCCAGGAGTGCTTCAACTTCATTGTTTATGACTTGGTAAGCTCGTTGGTTTTCCAGAAAGAGTTCAAGACTTGAGGAAAGCCCGGCCTGCTCGGATTCAGATAACTCAACTTCCTTTTCAATACTGATTTTTTGCAGATCAAGAATCTGATTGATGGTTTGCTGAAGATTATTTGACGTCTTTTCTATTACGTCCTGTGCTTCTTTTTTGTTCTTGATCTCCATTTCCAGATCGGAAATGCGGCGCTCCACTCTGGTTTTCTGATCGATTACCGCGGTATCCACCAGCCGGTCTTCATAATCTTGAAAAACCGGACCGGGAATCGACGCTATGTCACTCAGAAGAAAACCCAATAACCAGTAGATCAGCATCCCGAAAACAAGGGTGAGAAATCGAACCGCAAATCGATTGATGAATGGACCTTTGATTTTAGATGAGTTTTTCATTCCGGTATTGGTGATGGCATAGATTGTGCCAAGTATTAAAAATCCCTCAACTCATTGATAGTTACAAAGTTAGAGAAAATACAGGGGCTCAGCGGTTTTTCAAAACAAGTAAAACATACAAAAAACGTACATCAACTGAAAAAAATGCTAAGCAATGAATGGATGTTTATCATAAAAGCAGAGATTCATAAATTCACCCAAACCTCACTGTAGCGTCGACTGTCCTCAGTCGAATTGTAGTGAGGTTCCCCTGAAAAGTGGAACAGCTGTCATGCTTAATTAAGGGTTATCATG
>DUCD01000155.1 GCA_012959985.1 Verrucomicrobiales bacterium
TTTACGCGACATCTCCAGGCATCTGGCCCAAAGTCCCGGATACACGCCGCGATAGCGGCTTCGTTCAACAGTTGATGACGGAATCACCTTGAGTTCATGCAACTGAACTTACCTACCTGAAGGATTCTGAAGGTGGATTCTGAAGGGTTTCAGGGCTTGTTTCCTTGACGCAACACTTCGGAACAGTAATCATCGAAAAGTAAATCCCTATTAGTTTTACTAACCCATTCACCGCCATGAATAAGCTCCGAACTCTTTACCTCTGTCTGATCACCATGGCAATTTCGCCTGTCTCTATTTTGGGTCAGGAAGATTCCTATGGCCTCAAGGAGAACATTTCTTATTACAGTGATTCTCATTCAGATCCCTATCTTCAGGAACGCTGCAAGCTCGACCTCTATTATCCGAAAGACAAAAAAGACTTTGCGACCGTTGTCTGGTTTCACGGCGGGGGATTGAAGAATGGAAACAAGAGCATTGCTGGCCGCCTCAAGAATCAGGGTATCGCAGTTGCTGCGGTGAATTATAGGCTGTATCCAAAAGCAAAAGCGCCGGCTTACCTTGAGGACACGGCTGCTTCGATCGCCTGGGTATTTAAAAACATAGAGCAGTATGGAGGTTCCACTGAAAAGATCTTCGTTTCCGGTAGTTCTGCCGGCGGTTACCTGACTGGTATGGTGGGCTTGGATAAGCGATGGCTTGGGGCTCACGGAATCAATGCAGATCAGATTGCCGGCCTCATTCCACTTGCCGGACAGATGTTTACTCATTTCACGATTCGTGAAGAGCGCGGTATTGGGAAAACCCAAGTGATGGTTGATGATTTGGCACCCATATCTCACATTCGGAATGACGCTCCACCCATACTGTTTGTGACTGGCGATCGCACCATGGAGATGATTGCGCGATGGGAAGAAAACGCTTACATGTATCGCATGATGTTGGAGGTTGGACATCCCGATGCCCGGCTTCTTGAACTCCAAGGTTATGGTCACGCGCCACAGGAAGCGTTTTATCCTCTGTTGCTGAAGGAAATGAATCGGGTGCTCAAACTCAGGGGAAATAAATAATTAACCACGAATGCGCTGAGTTATTGTCAGAAATTAAGGTTTTTACTACTCATGTGAGTTTGTGTTCATTCGTGGTTAACTTTTTCTAAGCCAATATTCCTTTCACTAATTTACCATGCACGTCCGTCAATCGGTAGTGGCGACATTGGGATTTGTAAGTCAGGCGCTTGTGGTCGATGCCGAGGACATGAAGTAGGGAAGCGTGAAGGTCATGCACATGAACGGAATCCTCAGTAATATTGTAACAATATTCGTCCTTGGCGCCAAAGGTGATAGAAATGGGACAAAGTCTGGCTCGGCGCGATCCTTAGAAACATTTAAGCTATCTGGTTCGTCGCGGTCCGCGATTTCGACACGCACGCCGCCGACCAGGTTTCGCTGGAGAATGGATGGCTGATTGGCTTTGCCATCTTCATGATGGGATGGACGTTGTTCGCCTGGTGCAGTGTTGAGAATCCGTTTTTTGAGCTAACGGTGCGCATCCAGACGGGTCAAGGCCATCCTGTGATGGGTGGTGGGCCCTACGCAACTATTCGCCATCCCGGCTACTTCGGTCTCAGCGCCGTGTTTACCTCATCGCCGTGGGTGACAGCTTCGCCATATATGGGCCGCATGGCGCATGCCGATACTTTTTGCACGCTCGCTCCCAACAGTCCTTATACCCTTTTGTCGACCACTCTCACGAGGTAACAATCTTGAAGAAATAGCCTTGACTAAATTAAAAAGCCAGGCATATGTATATTATATGAGACTAAACCTATGTAATGCGCAGTGCCGTTATGAACATTGAAACGATTCGCGAATTTCTCGGATGGTGCGTAGTCATCAATTTTGGACTGCTTGTGATAGGCCTTGTCAAGCTCGTGACACTTAAAGTCTGGCTGGTTAAAATTCGTGCAAAGTTGTTTGGCCTCGACGAGGAATCAGTGCGGCAAATCCAGTTCCGTTCATTGATGAATTACTCGCTCGCAAACCTATTCTTCAACCTGACCCCCTACATTGCCTTGAGAATCATGGCTTGAAGTTGCCTTAGCCTCACGAGCTTCTTCAATGGGGAAGGGGATAGAATTTGACTGAATCGGTCGGCCGTATGAAAAACCTGCCGGGCAAGTAGTGGATCCTCAAATTCTCGTTAGGTCAGGAGCACCTGGTTTGCCCAAAATCACAATTCAGAAGGAAACAATACGAAAGGTGAAAACAATGAGAAGGGTTGCACTTACTTTGACAGGGGTATTTTCCGTGTTCTCAATATTCTGCATTGCCAAGTCGGAAGCGGCTTTGGAAATCGTGGAATTGATGCAAACTCCAGTAGGGATATACATCGCAGTCGCCGTGAGAGTTGGCTACGCATTGCTGCTGATTGGAGCTGCAGGCACCTCGCGTATGCCACGAACCTTAAGGATTATCGCTGGTCTCAGCCTGCTATACCTTGGTGTTGAGAGTTTCTGGCACATTCTAGGTATTTGGTCGACGCAGGACGTGGAATTCAGGACAACCTGGATGGTGGGGGAGTTGTTTTTCATCCTTTTCATCGCATTCGCACTTAGGCCACGCCGCAATCCAAAGGCTGCATCCTCTCCGGCTTGAGAGGAACCCGAACGGGATGCAATCATGGCCCTGGTTGACCCATTTTACCTGGTGTTCGTGTGGGAACTGCTCTAGGTAAATTATGAACTCAATTGAAACCCTGACGACATTTTTCGGCAGGTGCACGGTCATCAATTTTGGGTGGTTGTTTATTGGAGGGTTGTCCTGGATTCTTGTCAAGGAAGGTAGCAGCAAGTTCGCCTCAACGTTGTTTGGTGTCACCAAAGAAGAAATCAAGGCGGTTTTTTTTCACGGTCTCATGCAATATCGAGCCGCGGTTTTTGTCCTGAACCTTGTCCCCTATATAGCCCTGGAAATCATGGCCTAATCCATCCGGATTGAACCCAAGGGCGTAATTCAATACAAACCAAAAAATGAAAATCAGTCACATCACGTTCGCGGCACTCGCCGTTTTTCTAATAGCGGCTCAGGCGGACGCCCCCCCCAAGCGCTCTGCCAAACCGCTGCCCCCCGAACCGACCGTCGACGAGGTGGTCGCCAGTTAGGTCGAGGCGGTCGGCGGGGTGGAGGCCAACACGAGGGTGGAGGCGATCAAGAAAGGAGCCACCCGCAGGATGGTAGGCACCATGACCCTTCCGGGAGTGCCGGGTCTAAACAGGATGACCTTCACTTCGAAGGCTCCAAACTCCTATCACATGAGGCTCGACATTCCCGGCTTCGGGGGGTCCAGCGAAGGATGCGACGGTAAGATCGTATGGACAAATAATTCTTTAGAAGGAACCGTTCGACTCGCGGGCGAAAAACTTGAGCTCAAGCGAAGGGATTCCAGCTATTACCGCTATTTCAACTTCGAATCGGAATTCGTGACGCTCGCCTACGAGGGGCGAGAGGCGTGGCTCGGCAAGTCCTGCGATGTCGTCAAAGGAACCGATAGGAAGGGTCGAAAAGAACTCTTATACTTCGATGCGAGGACAGACCTGTTGAGTCTTGTGAAGAGACCCGATTCATCGATTCAACTGAGTGACTACCGGAAGGTACAAGGGGTTCAAATGCCATTCTCGGTTGTCGTCGTAGCCACGGGTAAGGAAGGCGTCTCTCTCACGATGAAGATCGAGCAGGTTAGGTTCGGTGACGAAGTAGACGACGCCCTCTTTGCAATGCCTAAAGAGTAGCGCCCCTTTCTCAGACTTCTCGATACTTGCAGTCATGAATTATGGACTGATGCTCCCTGGCTTGAGCAAGGTGGTGCTACTTCGAGACTGGCGGAGCAAAGCGTTTTCTTTTAATCATTCTGGAAAAAATCAGACGGCTGATTGGATCTGTCATGGTCTACAGGACAAGGGCAGCGTAGAAATTAACAGTTGGCGAAGGAAGAACCGTTGGTTGAGGGGTGAAGTTGAAGAAAAGAATGGAACCGAAAATAGATGTCCGAACCGGATTTGCAAAATGGTCACGGGCGGCTGAAGGCGAGGGCCTTGAGTTAATGCCACTCAAATTAGGTCTGAACTTACCATTTCTAAATGGTTCGGAGGGAAGAAACTAAGAGGAGTGTGAAGGCTTTATTTCTTGATTCAACACATTATAACCCCATGTTCACAAAATGCCTGAAAAGCAATTTCCTATGTGTAACACCAATACCGGAGCCGTGGCCAAGGCGATCCGGGAAGACAAGGTGTAGGAATTTGCGGCGACCTCAGCGCCCTCCCGCGATCGTGTGATGGTGCCGGATCGAGTCGTCCTGTAAGTTATTCGAGGTATGATGAAATTCCTCGTCCATTGGCGTTGCATGAAGGGTTCCACTTCCCTCCATGATCGTGGATGGTGCCGAATCGAGTCACTACTAATCTTCTTCAATTATGAATAATTCCATTGCCTGTCGTCGTTCACTCAATCTCGCCGTCAGCGCGCCGCTCCTCCGGCAGGTTTTTGTAGGCGCGGAAGTAAGTGTGCATAAACCTATGAAAAAACGATTGATGTCTGTCATGGTTGGCGTGCGGTCGCATCGCTTCACTTTGTGTCTCTCCGTAATCATGCTTTTCGCCGGCGAGGGGCGAGCCGCGGAATTAATCATCGCCGATTTCGAGGGTCTGAATCCAGTTGATGGTGTCACTGTCACCGCAGAAGGCTCGACCGTAACTGCGGTCGGTGACGTACCGGACGGTGGTGGTGGTTTTGCAGCGGAGACCATCGTTGGGGGTCCCGCCGACGGCTTTTTCTCGACGGCTTTCCCTACCTTTGCCACGCTGGATATTTCCGCAGCGACTGAGATCACGTTCTGGATAAAAACGGATGCGGTGGGTTCCATTAACTTCCAACTCCACAGTGACGCCGAACAGCTCCAGGCCAGCGTCTTCACCTTCGATGCTTCCGACTTTTTTCCTAATACTTGGTACCAGATCACTGCTCCTAAAGCCTCTTTCACGAAGCCACCTTGGGCGCCTAATCCGGTTGTTTGGTCAAACGTGATTCGGTTTCAGATCACACCTTTCGGCGGCGAACTCTATGATGGTAGGTACACAATCGTTGACAACGTCTTCGCCAACGACGGCTTCGCTCTCGCTCCATCTCTCATCACGTCATTTGCAGCGTCCGTGCTCACGCCGGTCTCCGCTGAAGACGTCACCTTGTCTTGGATCGTAGATCCGGATGCCACGGTATCCATTGATCAGGGCATAGGAAGTGTCGATGCGCAGACGATGGATGGGATTGGTGAGTTGCAAATAACCGCTCCGGACGTGCCCGCTGACACCGCCATTCCCTATACTTTGACCGTTTCCAAGGGAGGTGAGGAGGCGACGCGGACCCTGACCCTGATCTTGAAGCAAGGCGTCGCCAAGCTGTTTGCCGATTTCGAGAGTCCGGATGCTCTTGATAGCGCCACTGTTTCACATTCAGCGACCTTAACTTTGGTCGGTGACGTGCCATCCATCGGTGGGGGTAGTTTTGCAGCGAAGACTGTCCTTGACGCCGCCGCCAACGCCGAAGGGTTTTTCTCGACGGCTTTCCCTCTCCCTGAACCGCAGGATCTTACCGATGCGTTTGAGATCTCGCTGTGGATCAAGACGGATATAGCGGGCAACTTTAACTTTCAAGCCCACAGTAGTGACGCTCCCTTCGAGGCCAGCGTCTTTACCTTCTCAACTGCCGATTTTACGCGGGATACCTGGAACCAGATCATTGCTCCCTTAGAGTCTTTTGCCAATCCGTAATGGTCGGCTAATCCGGTCGATTGGTCGCATATCATACGGTTTCAGGTCACAGCCTTCGGCAGCGGACCCTATGATGGTAATTACGACATTATTGACAACGTCATCGTCGACGACGGCCCCGCCGTGGAAGCGGAGCCGTACAAGATCACATCGGGCATCTTCGGCGGCAGCGGATTTACGCTGAGTTGGGAGTCGATCGTTGGGAAATGGTATCAGGTTCACTGGACCACCGCCTTGGAAGACGCTTGGACTAAGGAAGCCGAGCTGATCGCGGATTCGGAAGTGACCACGTATACGGATTCGACTCCGGCGCCGGAGTCGGGATTTTACCAGGTCGTGAACATTCCTCCTACGCCGATCTTTGAAGAGGATTTCGAGTCGGCCGCCGCCGGTTGGACGACGGTCACTTTCAGCACTACCGAGTGGGAATTGGGGCCCCCTGCATCTGAGCACGGCCCCGGGGCGGCTCAGAGCGGCTCGAACGTTTATGGGACAGATTTGGACGGTGACTACGAACTGAACACATTCGCTTCATTGTACTCGCCGCAGATCGATCTATCCGGTTTGGATGCAGCGACGCTTGTTTTCTCAAGCTCTCGCGACGTGGAGCCAGCTCTCGTTGGAGGAGAGTTGGTGGATTTCATCAAGGTTTGGGCAGTGGACGCCCAAGGCGCCGATGTAGTCGGGATGCCCCTTCTACGCCAGGCCGGAGTCCGCGCTCAATGGAAAGTAACGCGTGTGCAGATTCCCGTAGAAGCGTTGGGCCGCTCGGTTCGGTTTGAGTTCCGGCTCACCTCGGATGATTTCAACTTGTTCGATCCCGACACAGGAGGTGATATCACTCAGGCCGGTTGGTTTATTGACGACGTGTCCGTGATTCCTGAGTAGTTCAATCCGGAGGTTGTCTTTTGTTTTGGTTAGATAAAACATGATGAAAAAAGATCTTTATTGTGACACCGTAGGACGCAGGCCTCGAGTCGGGTTCACCTTGATCGAGCTCCTCGTGGTCATCGCCATATTGGCGTCCATGCTGCTTCCGGCGTTGGGCAAGGCGAAGCAGCGGGCTAAACGCATCCGGTGCCTGAGCAATTTGAGGCAAGTCGGCATTTCCTGTCAGATGTACGCGACCGACAACGAGGATTGGCTGCCGCCCATGTCGACAAAGGGCGGCCCGAGGGGACGAGGCACGTTAGCGGGCGTTTGGCCTTGGGGTATGCCTTCGCGACCAAGGACCCTCCCCGCGTCACTCTGACCAACAAGTTTGAGAAGTTAAAGACGACGGTCTTCAAATATCGAGGCGAAGACATTACGGTGGCGCCTTCCAAAGCGATCATCGCAGCCGACGCCACAATGTCTCAGGGCGACAATGAAAGGCGGAGGGCCGTGAATAACTATACCAAGGTGCGAGGGGGGTGGAAAAAGGACCATTCGTCACCTCATTTAAACGGACAGATGCCCGAGGGCGGCAATGTCCTTTACATGGACATGCACGTCGACTGGAAGCGATTTGATGACATGATTGTGAGGACTACAGGCGGTCCCTCTTTTTGGTGGTAGAACGCTCTACGGACAGGCTATCGACCTGGATGCATTGTATGCGATCCCGGAGTTGCGACTCAGTCGGCGAACACTGTTTATACTTCAGATATTTATTGAAAGCGGCTAGGTTGAAACCGAGCGTCAGGAACATCTCCTTTAAAGACAGATTTTGTATTCAAAGGAGGGTTTGACGGACTTTGCTCTTGAAGAAAATTTGATATACGGCAACCTTGTTTCGATGCTGAAAAAGGAAATTCCTATGAGTAATGCAAAGGGACCCACACCTCGAAGAGAATTTGGCGATGCACAACGTCGCCCGAATGACAAACCCAATACCGAAGGAGCAACATGATTCGCAGCAAAAAACATTCCCGTAGGAATTTCTTGAAGACGGCAAGTTGTGGTCTAACCGGCGCGATGCTCGGAAGCGGCGCATTGTTTCCCGAGTGGGCCGATGCTGCCGGTGACACACTGAAGATTACAAAGGTGGAGCCCGTGCTTTTGACTGGTGTTCGCGGGTACGGACCTTGGCTGTTTGTCCGCGTCGAAACGCAAGACGGGTTTGTGGGGTGGGGAGAAGGTACGAACTTCCCTGGGATTGAGCCGATCGCCACAGCGGTCAAATCACTCAGCGCGGTAGTCATCGGGGAGAAAGCTTGGAATATCGAGAAGCTTTGGAATCGTATGTACCGCTACCTCTACTACAACGGGATGGGGGGCATCGTGATGGCTGCGATCAGCGGAATCGACATCGCTTTGTACGATATCGTGGGCAAGAAACTCGGCATCCCCGTCTACGACCTGCTCGGTGGCAAGGTGCATGACCGGTTGCGGATCTACGCGAACGGTTGGACAGAGGGAATCGATCACACACCAGATCAATTGGCCGCGCGAACGCGCGAACTGGTTGCCAAGGGATACACCGGCTGCAAGTTAGATCCATTCTATACAACGCCATTTAATCGCGAAGTCACGCAATCGCAGCTACGTGACGCGGTCGCACAGGTCGCAGCGATCCGCGAAGCGGGCGGACCTGACTACGACATTGGAATCGATGTGCACGGACGTTGGAACACGAATTCGGCAATCAAGATCATCCGAGCTCTTGAGCCGTATCGACTATTCTTCTTCGAGGAAGCCGTGCCCCCGGAAAATGTCGACGCGATGGCCGAGGTTCAACGCAGTGTGAATGTGCCACTGGCGACGGGGGAGCGCATCTTCGGTCGGCACGGATTCCGTCCACTGCTTGAGAAGCAAGCCGTTCGCATCATTCAGCCCGATGTCGCACGGACGGGAGGCATCACCGAATTTAAAAAGATTTGCGCCATGGCGGACACGTACTTCGTCTCGGTGGCACCGCACAATCCCAATGGACCTATTTGCACCGTCGCGTCGATCCATGCCTGTTTGTCGATTCCGAACTTTCTAATTCTGGAGTTTTTTGAACCTGATGAAGCCGTCTATCAGGAGATCGTCGTCGGAGGCTTGCGGCGCGATGCCGAAGCAGTGCTGCCCATCGATGCTCCAGGTTTAGGTGTCAACATCGACGATGCCTTCCTGACGAAATACAAGTTTGATCCGGAGAGAACGCAGGAAATGGAATTGCGAGTCTTCAACACATTGCGTTGAATGGAAGCGTCTGCTCAAGATGAGTTGAATTGGGTTCGCCATAATCGGTATGAGACACCGGAACAGCATTTGGACTTTGATTTCCGCCGGCAGAAGGAGCCCTCCACGCCGGAATCGGGATTGCGGAAGGTCAGGCCCGCCGTCTCGAAACGGTTGGTGGCTATTCGGAGGCTCGAACCTCATGCTCCGCAACAGGTTCAGAATCCTTGATCTATTCAAGAAGGCGGATGGACTCCGGATGAAGTCACGCTTTCTCAGAACATGACCACCCTGGGGCTGAGCGTCAATGTCGACCCCATTCAGGGAGTGGATCAACTTAGAGTCCTTATTTTAAGCAAAGACGAATCAACTCAGGGCATCGACTACCATGGAAAAAGTAAAACGAAGACAGTTTCTGAAAGGCGGTCTCGTCATGGGCGCAGGTTTGGCGCTTTCGCCCTTATCACGTCTCGGGGCAGCTGAGGCTTTCAAGACCACTCAGATCGAACCGGTTGGTTTCTTCACTCTCGGCAAGAAAAAGGATCATTGGTGGTTGATCACCCCGGACGGAAAACCCTTCTTTACGATGGGGATCAATCACATCGATCCCGCGAGTCTGCGTTATCCGGAGAACATCGATATCTGGAGGAAGAAATACGGCGGCAGCACGGTTCGTTGGATCAAGGAGTCGGTAGCTCCCAATCTCAGGGAATGGGGCTTCAACACCGTCGGTTGGGTTCAGGAGGTGACCGTCCGACAGTGGCGCCATTCCCGTCCGTTCACCAATGACGAGTATCAGGCTCTGGATATGCCTTATTGTCATTTGTTGCCTTTCATCGAATCCCATCAATGGGAAAAGCACACCGTCCATTACGACTTCCGCAGTGAGGACTGGAAGGGATGGTGTGACTACATCGCACGTTCACAGTGCGCCGAACTGAGCAACGACCCGAATTTGATCGGCTATTTCTACAGCGACTGCCCCTGCTGGATTCATAAGCGGCCGCTGAATGCATGGCGCGGCCCGATGTTTGATCCTGATCGCCTCAAAACAGAAGCGGGACGCAAAGAACTCTCACAGCTTGCCGGGCTGTACTACAAGACCACCCACGATGCGATCCGGAGGTATGACAAACATCATCTGCTTCTCGGGGACCGCTACGAGGCAAATGCGCCGATCGCGATGGAAGTGATCAATGCGGCAAAGCCTTTCGTGGATGTCCTGTCGCTTCAGGACTTCAACAAGCCGGTCCAGCATCTCGATGAGTGGCACAAGAAGACGGGCAAGCCTGTTCTTCTGGCGGATGCCGCCGGGGTGAATTGGCGCAGCAAGGCGTTTTATAAACCGAACAATGGCGCATGGTATGCGGAAACTCTCGCCGAGCTGCACAAGAATCCGGGCTGCATCGGATTCCATCTCTGCGGTGCCTATCAGCGCAACAAGGCGCGCCGGCGGGGATTGCTGGACGAAATGGAAAACCCCGATACCGAGCAGGTGAATCTGATGACGGCCGCCAATCAAAAGATCAGCCACTGGATGGACAGCCAGTTCTGACCGCCGCCGCAGATGCCGTCTCATTAGTAATTCAACCGAAGCAATAATTACTGAAATGAAAACACGACTACTGACCCTATTCGCCGCCGTATTACTGGCCCTAAACGTCAGCCCGGAGACTGCCACCGAGCAGGAGAAGGGCGAACAAGTGATTGCCGATTTTGAGGGCGAGAATCCGGTCGCCTCGACCTTTACAACGCACAAAGCAAAAGTAAGCGTGGTCAGGGATGCGCCCGAGGAAGGTGGTAAATCTGCGGCCAAAACCGTTGTTGCCAACAAGGCCGGCGCAGCGGGCTACTTTGGTACCGGTTTTAGTTTTCCGGATCTGGATCTATCCGACGCAGACGAGATTCGATTCTGGATCAAGACGGACATCGAAAGTCAGTTCAACTTTCAGGTCCACAGCGACGAAAACAAGCGCATCCGTGTCTTTCAATTCTCCACCGACGGTACAAAACCGGGAACATGGAAACAGATCACGGCTCCGGTCGCTTCATTTACCGTGCCGCAGTGGTCCAAAGGCAAGGCCGACTTGGAGCGCGTTAAGAAAATCCAGATCACGGCTTTCGGCAGCGGCCCTTATGATGGCAGATACATCATCATCGACAACGTGGTCAGCTCCGGACAACGCAGACATTCCCCTTCCGCGAAGCCGACGGCTACAGACAAGAAGGACGGCCCCGAGCAACGAGGCGGTCCGATTCATCTCAAGCGAACCGAACTTCCCTCCGCGTCGAAGTCGCCGCCGGAGGGATTTCGCAGCTTGTTTGACGGCAAGACGCTCAATGGCTGGAAGGCCTTCGCACGAATTCCAGTTCCCCAATATCCCGGTGCGCCCTTCAAATGGCGTCTAGAGGGTGAACGGCTTGAGGTTGCCAGAAAAAACACCGGCAGGTGGGCGATTGAAGACGGGGCCATCGTGGGCGGACAGGAGCCTCCGGGAAGCGGGAAGGGAGCCTACCTTGTTTCGGAGGAAAAGTTCGGTGACTTCGAGCTGATCATGGACATGAAACCCGACTGGAAGACGGACAGCGGATTCCTCGTCCGAACCTTGCCCGGCGGTAGTCCCGGTATGCAGATACTTGTGGATCATCGGCCGCAAGGTGGGATCGGAGGGTTTTATGGAAACGGAATTGCCGGCGTGCACGGGATGCCGTTTGCAATCGATGCCGAATACGACAAGGAAGGCAATCCCATCCGAATGATTGCCGCCAATCCGGATGGCGACCGTGTTGAACTCAACCAAAAGACGCGTGACATCCTGAATTACGCCACCGATGTCGACGAACTTCTGAAGGTCTGGAAATGGGGTGAATGGAATACCATCAAGGTCCGCTGCGAAGGCCGTATACCCAAGCTCACGACCTGGGTGAACGGACTAAAGATCGCCGTCCTCGACATGAACGCCATCGAGTGGGAGAACTACGACGCCGAAGCTTGCGCCAGACTGATGGGGAGCAAAGGACATATTTCGTTGGAAGTCCACAACAACAACTTCAATCACTGGCTCGGCACGGATCGTTGGTGGCCGGGTGCAGTCGTTCGTTGGAAGAATATTTTCATTTGCGAACTGTAGGAATCCCCAAGCGATAGGATCCCAGAACCTGACACCTGAAGAGATGACAACGTCGAGAATAGCATGCCTGTTGATGGTTCTGGTCCTGACCGGAGGGCAGAGCGTCCAGGCCCAGTCCAACCGGCCCGATTTTAACCGGGACATTCGGCCGATCTTGTCGGGGAAATGCTTCAAGTGTCACGGGCCGGACGCCGAGGCTCGCAAGGCAAAACTGCGACTCGATCAACGTGACAGCGCCCTCAATAGCGAAGCGTTTGTAGCGGGTAAGCCCAGTGAGAGTTTGCTTCTGGAACGGGTATCAACCCATGATCGGGACGACCGGATGCCTCCCAAAGGCGATCCGCTGAGTTCCGCGGAAATTGCATTACTGAAAGCCTGGATCGAGGACGGCGCCAAGTATGAAGCGCATTGGGCCTATCAACGACCGACCCTTCCGGCCCGGCCTTCCGTGCGGGATGAATCCTGGCCCGCCAACGAGTTTGATTTCCTTATCCTGAACCAAATCGAGAAGGCGGGGTTTTCACCGTCGCTACAGGCTGATCCGGCCGTCCTTCTTCGCCGATTGTATCTGGATCTCGTCGGCCTGCCGCCCTCGATCAATGAGGTGGCCGCCTTCGAGGCGGATCCATCACGGAAGAACTTTGAAGCCCATGTTGATCGCCTGTTGAAGTCCGGGCATTTTGGCGAGAAGTGGGCCACGGGTTGGCTCGACCTGGCGCGCTATGCGGATTCGAACGGATACCAGCACGACGATTTACGGACGATGTGGCCCTATCGCGACTGGGTCATCGACGCACTGAATGACGACATGCCATTTGACCAGTTCACCATCGAACAACTTGCAGGCGACCTGCTCCCATCCCCTTCAACCGAACAGCTCGTGGCGACAGGGTTTCATCGCAATGTGCCCGCCAATTTTTCCGGAGGGACCAAGGTTGAAGAACTCCGCGCCAACATCCTGCACGATCGCGTCGCTACCACCGGTTCCGTTTGGTTGGGCCTTACCATGGAATGTGCCCAGTGCCACGATCATAAGTTCGATTCGATCACTCAGCGCGAATACTACCAGTTCTACGCCTATTTCAATCAGGCCATTCCGGAGGTTACCCAAAAGGGAAAGGATATGTTCAAGAAACTCTTTGTCGGTCGCGAGGTAGTGGTACATGACGAAGCTGACCGGCAAAGGGCCGAAGAACTTCGTCGAGCCGTGGCAGTCGAAGAGAGCCGGCTTGCGAACGATAAGCAACCGGAGGACCGCGACCCGCCCAGTGCCGCTGGCGAAGCAACGTCACATGGGGAAATCGTGATCCTTGATTTCGAGAAAACGGATCCAGTGGCCGCCAACACCAGCACCCACCCTGCGACCACATCGACCGTCCCGGATACGCCGGTAGGAGGCGGCAAGTTTGCAGTGAGAACGGTCGTGAAGCCTTCCCAGCGCTCCGGCGGCCATTTCGGAACAGGCGTTTCGTTTCCCGCCAAGGACCTTTCCGGAATCAGCGAAATCGTGTTTTGGATCAAGACGGACATTGCGAGTCAGTTCAACTTGCAGATCCACAATGGCGACAAGCAGGCGAGTGTCTTCAGCTTCTCCACCCTCGAAGTCAAATCGGTGGCCTGGACCCGGATCTCTGCGCCGGTGGCCTCCTTTACTGTGCCGCAATGGTCCGAGGGGGCGGTCGACTGGTCGGCTGTTTTGAAATTCCAGATCACTGCCTATGGCAGCGGACCTTATACCGGAAAATACATCATGCTGGACAACGTCGCCGGACTTACACTTTCGGACAGCGAACGGCGTCTCGAACATGTCAAACAGCTTCGAGAGGAGTTGTCCCAGCTAGGGACTGCCACCATGGTGATGCAGGATGCCGTTCAACCGATGCCGACGAACATCATGATTCGGGGAGACTACACGACGCCGGGAGACCGTGTCGAAACCGGAGGACTTGCCGCATTGCATCCGATGAACCCATCACTGCCCGGCAATCGGCTGGGCCTGGCAAAATGGCTGGTTGCTCCCGAAAACCCGCTCACGGCGCGCGTCGCGGTCAATCGAATCTGGGCGGAGATATTCGGGCAAGGCATCGTCACCACACTGGACGATTTCGGCATGCAAGGTGCGGCGCCCAGCCATCCGGAACTGCTCGACTTGCTTGCCATCCGGTTTGTCGAGAACGGCTGGTCCATCAAGAGCCTGATCAAAAGGATCCTGATGTCCTCAACTTATCAGCAGACATCCAGGACGTCGGATACCATGATTCAAAAGGATATCAAGAATGACCTCTACGCACGTGGGCCCCGGTTCAGACTCTCTGCGGAGTTGGTACGTGACAACCTGCTCGCTGTTTCAGGATTGATCTCAGACAAGGTTGGTGGACCGATAGTTTTCCCTGTTCAACCAGACGGTCTCTGGAAGGAAATCGCCGGCCCATTGGATGTTTCAAACTATCCAACGTCAGAGGGTGACAATCGCTATCGACGCGGTATCTATACCGTGTTCCGTCGTGGGAATCCTTACCCCAGCATGATCAATTTTGACGCCCCTGACCGCAGCGTCTGCACGGTGAAAAGGGACCGCTCCAATACTCCGCTCCAAGCGCTGACTCTGCTGAATGATCCCGTCTACGTCGAGATGGCAACCGAGTTTGCCAAGTTCATCGAAAGTTGGAACGGAAGCGATCGGGAGAAGATCATTCGTGCCTTTCGGCGGGCACTTTCACGACAACCCAGCGACGACGAAGTCACAGTTCTGTTGGAACTGCAGCAACATCGTAAATCGTGGTTCGGGGTGGCCCAGGCTTTGTTGAACCTGGACGAAACAATAACCAAGTCATGATGGATTCAATCAATCGAACCAATCTCATAAAACGCCGCGAATTCCTGCGGCAGGGCACGCTGGGAATCGGATCGCTCGCGTTGTCACACTTGATGACTCGGAACATTCAGGCTTCCATCCCCCAAAGCCCGGCATCGAGAACCCACCACCCTCCACGCGCCAAGAACGTCATCTTCCTCCACATGGTTGGCGGGCCCTCGCAGATGGACACCTTTGATCCCAAGCCGGTTTTGGACAAATGGGACGGCCAGCCGTTGCCGGAAGAAGTAACACGAGGCCAGAAATTCGCATTCATCACTCCGCAGGCTCGGGTCATCAAGTCGCCGTATGCGTTCAAACCCCGCGGTGCGTCCGGCATTATCATGTCGGAGCTGTTTCCCAACCTCGCAAATGTTGCGGACGACATCACTGTGATTCGCAGCATGCGCACCAATGAGATCAACCATGGGTCTGGTGAGCTGTTCTTTAACACCGGGCATGGCCGCATGGGACGTCCCTCTTTTGGAGCATGGGCTTCTTACGGGCTGGGAACAGAAAATCGGGATCTACCTGCGTACATCGTTTTGAAGGACGGACCCACGGCAGCGGGAACGTCTGTCTGGGGCAGCGGATTTCTTTCGTCCCGGCATCAGGGCGTGGAGTTTCGAAAGGGCAAACAGCCCATTCTCTTCATCGATAGCCCGGAGAATACCTCGCCGGAAGAACGACGCGACCTTGTGGACGCCATCAAGCGGCTCAACGGAAAGGCGTTCGAACGTTATCGCGACCCGGAGATCGCCACGCGCATCTCTCAGTACGAACTGGCCTTCCGCATGCAAACCTCCGTACCGGATCTTGTTGATTTCAATCAGGAACCCGAACACATCCTGCGGCAGTACGGGCTACGTGATGATCAGGGCAAACCCTCCGGATCCGATTTCGCTCGCAACTGCCTGCTCGCGCGGCGCTTGGTTGAAAAGGGAGTCCGGTTTGTGCAGGTATTTGCCAAGGGATGGGATCATCACTCGGGAATTTACAACGCCCTGCCCAAGTCCGTCCGCAATGTCGACATGGCCTGCGCAGGTCTGATTCAGGATCTGAAGCAACGAGGCATGCTGGATGAAACCCTGGTCATCTGGGGAGGCGAGTTTGGCCGCACGCCCATGATTCAGGAGCACAACGCCGGCACCGGAGAAAAAACCGCCCCCGGCCGCGATCATCACAAAGAGTGCTTCAGCATCTGGATGGCCGGTGGGGGAATCAAGGGTGGGCTCACCTACGGAAAAACCGACGAGTTTGGTTTTGGGGTTGTGGAGAACGAAGTTCACGTTCACGACTTCCATGCCACCTGTCTCCACCTGCTCGGAATCGACCACGAGCAATTGACCTATCGTCACCTGGGACGTGACTTCCGTCTGACCGACGTTCACGGCCACGTCGTGCACGACATCATCTCGTAGCGCATGGCTTCGCTGCTTCACCCATTTTGAAAACCGATCTGAAATGAAAACCTCAATGAATACGCGTACGATAGTTGCGACAACGATGGCCTGCCTGATGTGCGCGCTGGTTGGCAGTCCGGCTAAGAGAAAGTTGCTGTTGCAGTGTCGTTAGAAATCCACACCTTCAGGAACAATACTATCAAACAAGTTAGGAACAGGTATTTTGCAAATTTTACTTTGTCACTATGTCTGCCATTGCTCGGACTCTCAAAAGAGATTCCGAAGGGCAAGTCGCGCGTCAATGCGCCGGTTTTTGGAAAGCTCTACAAAGGCATTAACATGGATACAACAAGTCCTTCCCACGGAGTATGGCCGAAGATTCAGCACGATGCGGTTCAATTTGAGGCGGTGGCCCATGTCGGTTTCGAATCGGTTCGGGTGTTTCTGCCGGTTAATGCGGACCACAAATTTGTCGAACAGCAGATCAATGATGCCTTATCCAATGATTTGGCCATTGTGGTCTGCATGTGGGGTTCGTATTCCTGGTCTCAAAATCCCAAACTGGGTGTGCAGGAAATATCAATTAGGTGGGGACAACTGGCCGAACTCTGGAAGGACTTTCCAAGTGATCTGGCTTTCGAAATACTCAACGAACCTGAGGGTATTGGGTTTATGAAAGCTACAGGAGCCCCGAAAGTCATGCCCTTGTATAACGCTGCCGTACAAGCGATACGAGATGTCGATCCCGACCGCCCGATATTGATTGGCCCCCCGGGTTTAAACGATTCTGAATATTTGGATCCCTACGTATCGGAAGAATACCTGACCTATCAGTTTGATGGGGGGAAGGGATTCTATGATGACATAAACACAGGTGTAGCCATTCATTTCTATAGTCCGAAACACAAGGATGGCCTGAATTTTGCCATGTGGAAACAACCTCTCTGGGGGGACGAATCGCGTTGGAAAGATCCAATCACAGAGCAAATCATGAATGCGGTGAATTGGAAAAAGAGTATCGGCGTCGACATTCCGGTCATTACGACCGAATGGGGCTGCTGGCTGTTTCCAAAACGCAGCGATGAAGATTTGGACAAATGGTTGGATCATCATTTCGACCTGTTTGATGCCCACAACATCGGCAGCATGTGGTACACGGGAATGCAAAACAACCAGAGAACATTCGGGATTTTTGATTCTGAATTGGGCTGGAAGCAGACTGTGTTCGACAAGCTAACCGGAGTGAAACCTACAGTCCTGCCAAAAATATCCCAGGTTATTAATGGTGAGTTCTTTCGGCCGGATCATGCATGGAAGCTTACCTCGGATAAGATCTCAAGGGAATATATCTATGGGAAGAGAGCTTTCAGCGGTAACAGTATGCTGAAGTTAACCGTGCCTGATGACGCGGAAGGACAGTTGTTCCTGCAGAGGTATAATAAAGGTAAAAGCGGCTACACGGGGGCGCCTGGCAGAACATTGATCCACATGAAAAAAGGGCAGACCTATAGAATAATTTTTATGGGGGCGAGTGAAGATGGGGAAGGCCGCATGAAAATTGTGCTCAAGGATGCAAAAAGCAGGGATACCCTCTACGACAGCTATGAAGTCGATACCGGGTGGATTAAAATTGAAAAGGAACCCCGGACTTACACGAGGCTCTATACGCACAATGCAGAAAGTGAAATGGATGTACGTCTTGAATTCGATGTCGGTTCCAGGCAGCAGGTTCTTTATCTGGACAAGGTGGAACTCATTAGACACTAAAGGAGGGTATCAAATTATGAAGAAACTCCATCCGGTCATTGCAGGCATCGTCTCCGCTCTCGTGTTGGGCATCAGCCAAGTTGCCGAAGCACAGCTGCCGCAGGCCAACACACCCAATCCCAAGGCCACCGCTGAGTCATCCTCCGCGGCGAAGTCGCTATTGGATCAAACGTCAAATGCCAGTCAGGCTCGGACTTTTCCGAATATTCTGTTTATCCTTACTGATGATCTGGGTTGGCGGGATCTCAGTTGTTACGGTAGCACCTTCTACGAAACACCGAACATTGACCGATTGGCGTCCCAGGGGATGCGTTTCACCGACGCGTATGCCTCGGCGGGCGTCTGCTCGCCCACTCGCGCGGCTGTGCTCACGGGTAAGACGCCCGCACGGTTGCATCTGACCGATTTCCTCAGCGGTCTGGATTACCCGCATGTCGCCCTTTCACCGCCGGACTGGACGCGGTGGTATCTGCTTCACGAAGAGGTCACACTTGCGGAGATGCTGAAACAGGTCGGCTACGAGACGTTCTATTTCGGCAAATGGCACCTGGGAGGCGAAGAGCACTTTCCCGTCACTCAGGGATTCGACCACAGCGTTGCGGAAACCCAAAGTGGTTGGCCAGGCGCGTATTTCTATCCTTGGCCGCAGGTCAGGAACCTGACCGGCGAGAAAGGCGATTACCTCACCGACCGCTTAACCGATGAAGTGATAAAGAGTCTCGAGCGATCCCATGATCGCCCTTTCTTCACCTTCCTGTCGTATTTTACACCCCACCGTCCAACCCAGGCCAAAAAAGAAATCATCCGGAAGTACCAAGCGAAGCTTTCCCGGGAACAAGTCCAACGCAATCCGGTGAATGCCGGGATGATTCACAGCCTGGACGAAAATGTCGGACGGATCATGCAGTCGCTCGACGATCTGAAACTGGCGGACAATACGCTGTTGATTTTTGCATCGGACAACGGTGGTAACCACTATGCAGACATACCGCAGAAGACCAACAATGCCCCGTTGCGGGACGGTAAGGGTTCCGCGTATGAAGGCGCCTATCGTGTGCCTCTCATTGTCCGGTGGCCTGGGAATGTCCCGGCAGGAATGGAGACCAGCGAGCCAGTAAGCAGCATCGACTTCTTCCCGACCTTGCAGGCGGTGACTGGGCAGGAACGGACAACGGAGCAGGAACTTGATGGCGTCAACCTCCTCCCTCTACTGCTGAAGCAACAGCCGCTTGGACGAAAGGCCCTCTATTGGCATTATCCCCATTATCATAACGGAGGTGCATCGCCTCACGGAGTCATTCGCAAGGGGCAATACCGACTCATCGAACATTTCGACGGAACAAAGGCGGAGCTCTATGATATTGAGAACGATATCGGCGAAACCGTGAACTTGGTCAGTTCCATGCCGGAAAAGTCGAAGGAATTGATGAACGAGCTTCGCCGATGGCGACACGAAGTCGGCGCGCAGATGCCTACCCTCAACCCCAATTACGATCCCGATCGCGTGCACGAATGGAGATTCTTCATTGAATCTAAAAAACGGAAGTAAGCCAGTTCTTGACCTGTGGTGACATCAAATAATCTTCCATTATCCCAACATCTGCTAGAAATTTGCTTTTTCAACCCGAGAACCGCACCCGCGCTTTCCCTGAGAATCCACGCTTGCGCGGCCCCGTCGGAGAGCCTAGCATCGAATCATGCAAACAGACTTGCTGGAGACTGCCTCAAAACTCCCACTTCAGGAGCGGATCGCCAATAATGCAATACCCCAAATAAACAAAGAATGACGAGGGGCTGGAGAAGGATCGTATCCTGGCGTTGTCGGCCAGCGAGATCCGTGATCTGGTGGCCGATTTGATCGATGGGAATGACTAGACGGGATTTCACAAAGGGGGCAGCTTTTCGGCCTGTGCTCTGCTCTTCGTCACACTAGCTGCGCAAGCGCCCGCGAAGGAATTCTCGCCTTTCGCAGAGCGCTTGACCCGATGGCTGAATCCCAGGCTGAAGGCAATTGACCTGGAGCTCGAAGAGAAGCGTTCCCTGCGTGAGAGCTTGCCTCTGACGGAACCGTCCCATCGCGGTTCGAGCCGAGGCTTTCACTCTCTGGTTGGATTGGAGATCGGCTCTGATTCAGCTTTTTCGATCGACTGGGCCGAGCCATACGGGATTGATGCCGTGGCCCTGTTTCCCGTGCACGTTGAGGCCCCCTTTTCAGGAGTGGGAACCTACGGCTTGCCTCGATCCATTCGATTAGAGTGGTTTGCTCCTGACGAAGAGACTCCCATCAAATCGGAGACCTTCTCCGACCCAGACCCCAGACAGAACCGGCGCGGGTTTCCGCTTTACCTGCCAGTGAAAGATGTCATCGCATCACGGTTGCGGATCGTGGTGGTGGAACCGTGGCAAAGTGGAGAGTCACGGCTCTGGGCCCTATCAGAGGTCATGGTCCTATCCGGGGCACGCAATATCGCAGCAGGTCGCTCCGTTGAATTCGAGTCGGGTGGCCAAGCTATCATTCCAGATATCTGGTTTCCCACCGCACTGACAGATGCGAACAGCCCTTTGGGTCCTCCGGTCGTGCCGGATCCGAGCCCCACCAATGGCTTCCTGTGTAATCACACCGAAAACCCCGAAGAAACCAAGTGGATGCAGATCGATCTCGGAAAGCGGGTGTCGGTCGATGAGGTCCGGCTCTTTCCCTCGCGTCCGACCGATTTCCTCGACTTACCCGGCACCGGATTTCCGATTCGGTTCCGGGTCGAAGTTGACGACGACCCAGGCTTCAATGATCCGGTCGTGATCTTCCGCACTGAAGACGAGGATTTCCCCAATCCGGGCGATAGTCCAGTCGTCCTGACTGCCGACGGAGCGTCCGCACGATATGTCCGACTCACTGCGACCCGGCTCTGTCCATTTGTTCGTGGGTTCAGCTTCTCACTTGCTGAGATGGAAGTGTGGTCGCAGGATCGAAATCTGGCGGCGGGGGCACCCGTGAGCGCGAGCGACGTCTTTGCCGATCCGAGATATCCACGCTGGAAGCCGGAATATCTGGTGGATGGGTACACCAGCCGGAATCGCATTGTTCCTTACAGTGACTGGGTTGCAGGGCTCACTCGAAGAAGGCTGATCAATCGAGAGATCGCGAATCTGGAGTCGGAAGCCGTGACAGCGAATGAACAGGTTGCACGGGGCGCCGTGCAGGCAGGGGGAGGGCTTCTCATCCTCGCCGGGCTACTCGGTACGGCTTTCCTACGGTCGCTACGAGCTCGCCGTCTTGAAACAGCTCGTCTCCGGGAACAGATTGCACGGGATCTCCATGACCATGTTGGCAGCAATCTCGGAGGCATTGTTTTGCTCGCCGAGTCGCTCGCGGATGGTGGAGAACTTCAGGAAAAAGTGCGGGAGGAAATTCTCGAGATCCGCGACGTGGCGGATGCGACCAGCCAGTCGATGCGCGATATCGTCTGGCTGATTCAGGACGGTGACACTTCGCTGGGGGCTCTGATGTTGCACCTTAAGGAAACGGCACGCCAGATGCTCACGGGACTGGACCTGGAGATCGAAGTTCGCCCGAGACCGCTCCCCAATCAGACGCTCTCGCTCCAGATCCGGCGGCACGTCTATCTTGCTTTTAAGGAAGCGCTGCATAACGTGAGAAAGCATGCCGATGCCAGTCAGGTCCGCATTGGCATCGACGTTGACGTGCGTGGTGAGCAGATTACGTTTCAGGTTCAGGACGATGGCTGTGGATTCCATTCGGGAATGCCGTCATCGGGGCACGGGCTGGAGAATCTGGAAAAGCGCGCTGAGGCCCTCGGTGGCAGCTTCGCAGTTGAATCGTCTCCGGGAAGAGGCTGCCTCATATGTTTCTCGGGTACTTTGGCCCGTAGTTGATCATGGAAGAACGAACCGAGATCGAAGTCTGGATCGTCGAGGACAACTCCGTCTATCGGCGTGGCCTTGCCCGGACCCTTTCATTGGCACCGGGGATTTCCTGTGGTCGCCAATTTGACCGGGCCGCTTTTCACAGCCCTGCGCGAAGAAGCCCCTGATGTCGTCCTACTCGATGTTCAATTGCCTGGCATGGACGGCATTTCGGCCTTGACCGAAATCCGCAAAACCAACCTCGAACTCCGCACCGTTATTCTGACTTCCTTTGATGACTCAGACAAAATTTTCCGTGCGGTCTGCGCAGGAGCCTCGGGGTATCTTCTCAAATCAGCTCGGAAGGAAGAGATCGCCCGTGCCATTCGTGAAGCTTTCGAGGGGGGGGCGCCGATGACACCATCGGTATCGCGCAAGGTTCTTGATCAATTCACCAGCGGCAAGATGGCCGGAGGAGAACCTGGCGATTACGCCCTTACGGATCGCGAAAAGGACCTCCTCCGGCTTATGGCGGACGGACTTGTTAAGAAGGAAATCGCCGACCACTTGAATATCAGCGTGCACACGGTTAACACCCATATCCGTAGCATTTACGAGAAGCTGCACGTCAACACGAACACCGGAGCTGTGGCCAAAGCGATTCGGGAGGACATCGTGTAGGGATTTACTCCGAGCGCAATTCACTCCCCATTGCTTCATTGTTTGCTTGAAAAAACACTCTACAGTTTTCTTGCTTCGATGCGCAAGAACAGGAAAGACCCACTCGGCATCCTTCGCGTCCTCGGCTGTGAGGGTCAGAATTTCTCCGACATTGAAGACGCCCTCAGCAAACTCCTGGATGCTAAAGTGCGCATTCTGATTTCGCCGCACACGGAAATGGGAATGGACGTCGATAAGCTTTCTGATTACGTCTAGGCCAGAAAACTCTTACCCCAGCCCGAATTGAAGCCCTGTCCTGTTCAAAGATTCAGGTTTGGTTTCTTGTGTCTTTATTATAGAAGGTGATCCAGTGCTTGATCTATGTCCGGGTGCTCAAAAGTATAACCTGCATCCAATAATTTACCCGGCATAACCTGGGCCCCGGACAGTAAGCATTCATCGCCCATTTTCCCAAAGAGCAGTTTGACCATAAATGCAGGAAGCGGAACAGGAGTTGGACGCTTCAGCGCTGTCCCCAGTGCTTTTGTGAAGTCGGTGTTGCTGATGGGAGCAGGAGATACGAGATTAACCGGTCCTTTGATTGAATCATTCGTCAAAATGAACTCAATGGCTCCCGGTATATCTTGAATGCTTACCCAACTGAAATATTGGCTGCCGTTTCCGATCTTGCCTCCGAGGCACATTCTGAATGGTAGGAGCATTTTTTTAAGGGCACCGCCTGATGTACTTAGCACCACGCCTATTCTTAGATTTACGACCCTGATACCTGCTTCGCTTGCCTTTGCTGTTGCGTCTTCCCACTGACGGCACACATCGGATAGGAATCCGCTTCCTTGACTACTGTCCTCGTCCAGTAGTTCGTCACCGCGATTACCATAATAGCCAATGGCCGAAGAAGAGACAATCAGGTGCGGTTTCTTTTCTAGTTTTGAAAAGTATTCTGCGATTAGTCGAGTGCCTTGAACGCGACTATTTAAAATACCTTCTTTTCTGGACTTACTCCATCGTCCACTGGCGACACCTGCACCTGCCAGATGAATGACAACATCGAACGTACCATCAATATTGATTATCCCATTTTCGGGATCCCATGATGTGGGTTGGGCATTCTGATGGCGAAGCAGGGGCACGGTACGGTGTCCTTTCTGCTGGAGAATGCTGCATAGTTTTGTCCCTATCAGGCCAGAGGAACCTGTTATCAGAATATTCATTATCCTACTATTCGTTTTATCTCCATCGTCGAAGCCATCGATGTTCTGAGCGAATGAAAACAGGTGAATTCGACTTTTGGCACCCTACGCGATCCTCAGTCTTCCACTAAAAACTCTACGGCAAGTGGAATCCAACCACTATCCCAGCGGTGTTTGCGTTTGGGCTCAAACAAATAACGATGTGGAAATTCCAGTTGCACCATTTGACGATGTATTTCAGCGCCTCCCCTGGCACGAGAGCCTTCGGTGTTGTAATAAAACAACCTTTCTTGATTTTCCAAAAGTTTACCTTTTTTCTTCAATAAATTGGATATTCTGTGCTTTTCAAAATTGGATCTGCTTCCGAAAAATTCCTGAATGCGTCTCATCCTGTCTTCTTCGTCTAGGGGACCTGTATCAACCCTAATCCCGGTGTCCCATCCGGCCGCCTTATAAAAAACGCTGGGGTTTCTGAGGAGTAAAGTAAATGCCCCCCATCCGGATTTGCTGAATCCAAGGAGAAGTCGTCCTTCTTTGGTTTTCAGAGTAGGGTATTTGTTATCAACGAAAGGAAGAATCCTTTTCAAGAGATGGCTCTCATCTTGTCTGCCCATGTCCGTACTATGATCTGCATACCAGGGTTTGGAAGTGAATTCAGGAGCGACACAAATCAACTGATGGACGTTGTGGTAATTGTATTTCATTACCTCCAGCAAGCCGTCTCCATATTTTCGCGCGTCATTTGCAACAACCGGTAGAATGTAAAGAACTCGATAGGGCTTCTCTGCATCAAATTTATCTGGAAGCAGGATCCTTACAGTAGTGCACCGGCGCTGAAAAGAAGATTCAATTTGATAACTCCTGATAGAGGAACTTTCAGTTTCCTCAGGAAATACAAGCGAAGTGATTCCCGCAAAGATACTCCCAACAAAAACCAATAACTTCATGTGTAGAGTCATTGTATTATCATCCATGGATAATCTTTACTCATAACCGGAGACCGTAACATCTGGACTGATTTTGGAAAACAAGATTGTGAGACCTTGAAATTCCCTTGAATAGGAATCCATGAGTGAGTGTCCGCGGTGTAAAAGTCAGAATCTCGTAAAAAACGGAATCTTACAAATAACCGTCACCCCAGTCGAACGAAGTTACGTGCCTTTTAAAAGAAGATACTCAGTCATTAGAGCTTCGGCTCGTTCAGACGAGCCTTTCAATTCAGGGTGACTCAACTTTGGTCTTGGTAAACAGAACATCTCCCAGCATACGGATGTCCTCGGATATGAGAATCCAGGGGCTCACTATTTCTGGCCAGTCAACATAAGGACCCTCAATCCTGGTGGCGGTTTGTAGGATCCCTGTATATACAACTTCGATGTTGTTACCATTTCTGAGAATGCGAACCGTTGGGGTGACAAGTGGATCGGGAATGGTGATGGTGAAAGTGAATTCATGGGAAACCATTTCGGGCGGTGATGAGGAGAGATCATACAGTAACCTTACGGTATGAGACCCCGTGGCGGGCAATTGTTCAGGCGTAAAGGTCACCACAATGTCATCACCCATGACGCGGATTGCCGGAGAGACAGCGGCCCCATCGATCTCCAACAGAATAGTTTCATGATCCGATCGGACTGTGCCATTACTGATGACGATTTCGAGGGTTGAATTTTTGGCTCCCGTGGGTGGAGAAAAACTTCTGATGGAAGGTCGTGAGGATCCGACCTGAAAAGCGTGGATGGCATTCTCATTGTTTCGGTCATTGATGAGGATTCTCTCTCCGTTATGAAGATGAAAGAATTCGAGGCTGGCACCACCTCCACCTTCCCACCAAAGCAGTCGGAATGGGTATACCCCATCCTCCTGAACCAATACATTGATCAGCGAGTCGCTCGCGCCCCGGGCTCCATGCACAAAGCCGAGCACCACTGTTGACGGGCTTGCCGGAACCACTCCTGAGGTAATCTTAAATCCGTCATCACTGTTCACACCGAAAGTGTAAAAACCTTTTTGGAGTTCCAGGAAAGTCAGGACTTCCGTTACGATTCCATCGGTGCTGCCACTCCACCCGGGAATAAGAGGGATGGGTTGATCTTCATAGCCATTGTCGAAGGTGAAATTTCCAGCATCGAGCTCATCCTGTTCCCAATTAATGACCCCATCAATCATAATGGGTGTGATAACCCAGCCTGATTGAGGGGAGGGCGTGGCTTCATTTTGAAAAATCGCTCCCGTATCCGGATCGGAAAGCAGTCCTGCTAACTGTCGTTCGGCTTCCACCATGGAATTTCCGTGGACATTCGTTCCGATCTGAGTGACGTTGACAACAAATCCAGGACGATTCTCATCGACTTCTGTAACTCTCCATAGAGGATCCAATTCGGTGAAAGGAGTTGTAATCCTGAATGAATAGTTTACTCCGAAGCTTTCGGGTGGTTCGGATGTGTCCTGATAGGTCAGTTCGACTTGGTGTACAGAGTCAAGAGGTGGAATTTCGGGGAATTGATATTGGATCAGGTTAATACCATTCGCGTCTCTTTGGAAATCCACGTCGACGGGTTCTCCATCCAGAACAGCCTGGACCGATTGCGGGTCGACTTGGATTCCAAAATCCTGGATTTCAATGGTGAATCCAAACAGGTTGCCGGATCGAGACACTAACCGAGGGAGGAAGTTGTTCGGCACTGGCGGTTGGAACGGAGTTTTCTTAATCAACACCAGACGGCCGCCGATGAAATCGTCAAACGGCGAGAAGGCTCCTCCGCCGTTGGCTTCCTGTTGGGTGCTGACGGTTACCACATCGTCGGCAGCAAGATTTTCCAGAAGATAAACCAAGGTGGCTGAAGACCCGATATGTCCATCACTGTTTCGAATATAATGAGTTTTGGTTTGGGCTCCTGGACGTTCCGTCCCATTAACCTCGACGGTGATTCTGGGGTTGATGCGTGCGGCCGTGCCTTCAATATTGTCATTATAAACTAATAGATAACTGCCGTCCTGTCTGACGATCACCTGCTCGCTGGTGTCAAATGCATGCATGAAGGTTTGGTTGTCGATGAGTCCATCGATATAGAAATCGGGAGTCAGCCAGGTGACGGCCGTTTTTCCAGGAGCATTCCAGTTTTCCAGTTCACCCGCTCCAAAGGCGGCGGTGGAGAAAAGTCCTGAAGTCGAATCCAAGTTTTCGATGAACAGGCTTGCCGTTTTTCGAGTAGGCAGTGATACCTGTCCAACCGCCGCACGCTGAAATGAGGCAAAGCTGAGTTTCTGCCCGGGGAAAAGGGTTGAAACGAGGCCGGACCAGTGAACCGAGGATGATGTGTGGCCATTTGAATTCCGAATGTATCCCTGCTCGGCGCGACCAGCGGGGATTTTCGCCCCGTCCAGCATTACATTAATCCCTACAGAACTTCGGGCGACATTGCTGCTTAACGGCAGGTTGAAATACACCAGGTAGTTTCCCGGTTCATCCAGGATAATTTCGTGTGAATCTCCAGTGTGTCCGTAACCTTCATCCTGACGAATGGAAGTCCACTGCAGTTCAAGACCGACATTGAACTCATCCTGATTCAAGTTCACTCCACCGACCGTCCGCGTTGAAGTCGCTGAAAAAACTTTCCGCGATTCCTCGATGTACTCCACAAGCATGGAGGCTGTCTGCATCTGAGTCTGGTTGCCGAAGGCGTTTAATCGGCGAGTTTTCAGTTCGAGGTAATCGCCTGCTCTGGCAGCGACCAGAACATTCACATGAAGGGAGGATTCGGTATGGTTGCCGGCATTGCGAATATAGCCCGATTGGCCTAACGATCCACCAACGGGTCGGTTGCCGAGCGAAACCTCAATGGACTGATTCGCCCGGGCACCGGTGATCATGATAATCGGTAAGGTTGCAGAGACCAGGTAGTCTCCATCCTTTTCCAGGTACAACCGAGTGCTCTCGGCAAATGATTGCCTGAAAACTTCCGGATCAATCGAGGCTCGAAGATTCCAATTGATCGATCTGGGAGTTCCTGCATTCAAGTTGTTGGAACCACGAAAGAGTTGATCCCCCTGAAGCCAGGCAATATTCTTGACCGCCGCATGACCTGTTGAGAGGGGGCCGATAGCGATGAAAAGTGGAAAGAGGAAGAGCAGGAAGTTCAGGGAAGACAATGTCGGTTTCATGGTTTTGTTTAATATCAGTTGTCGCCTACCTAGACAACCCCTTTTCCCTGTCTGGACATCAATTTTGTCTGTTGGAGATGTCTTTTCAAAGGTGAATGGATCACACAGTACCCCTGAATCCGACCGCGCCGAGACCGGAACGAATCATGCATTGGTTCCATGGATGGACCCGGCTCATCTCCCCCTGCTGTCATTATTGTGACGAGTAATCGCCACCGAGGCGCGATACCGGGTGCTTGCGCAATGAAATGTTAAGGAGGACTCCATAAACATTTCCAGGTGTGCTGTTTGAAGTTTGAATGGGGTGTCGATAGATCTATTGTGTAATCATGACCTGGAGAAACAATCGGATCATCAAAGTGGAACGAAGAGAAATCATCGGAATAGAAACGTAGTTCGAGGAGGCCCTCCACTCATCGGAAGGCTGATGGGAACGGTTGTGGTCTACAAGACAAGGGCAGCGTAGAATTTAACACTATAACACTATAAGGAATGTAGAGAACGCGGAGCGTTCTTTGCATTCCTTGGTTGAGCGACGACGCGGCCGGAGCTAGCAGCTGGATTGATGCTTGCGGAAAGTAAATCCTCCAATGGTTTCTGGAGCCACAAGTATAGGTAAATCGGAGCGCAACGCATTGCGTGGTGTGGTAGGAAGGTGAACTTTGGGTTCCAATATTCTTGGATTTTAACGTAAGTGGCGATTGGCTGGGCATCCGTCGGCAATCGAGGCACCGACGAGACATAGGTTCTGTGCCTCGGTTCTGGCCCTTTACCACGTGAATTGGATTGTTTTCGCTGATCTTGCTCATGCGCTTAGAAGCAGTTGGTGTGGCGGTCCTCGGGCTGGTTGGATTGATCCCACCAGTTTCATACTTTCTCCACATCGCGGACATGGCGGAGCCTTTGGAGGATTGATTGCCTCTGCCGCAGTCACTTCGAGTGGCGTGTCGTTGGGAGGTTCCAACCAGACGGTTTGTTACCGGACTGTGAGTTCAGCAGGTTGGCGCAATAACGCCCGAACCCGATTGGCCCGTGTTCTGGCGGCATGATGAAACCAGCCGAAGTAACGTACTCGGCGAAACCCTTTAGGCAATACATGTTGAAGAAATCGCCTGACCAATTCCATTGGCTCCATGTCCTGCCACTCCCGGAAACTTGTCTGGCTATTTAAATAGGGCCAACGAATCTTGCCATTGGCAAGCCAGGTTGCCTGACGATTGGCTGTGGCGGTTTGAAAGATGTAGCGACTCAGCTACGCCAGTGCATGATCTCCGTTACCCACACAACGAACGTCAACAACCCAGTGATTTTTCCAGACCGACTTAGGCAATCTATCAGAAAAATCCGGGTCTGCTTCTCTCAACCGTTGGAGAAATAGATTTCGAAACCGATCAGCCAGGGGTGTGAAGGGCAGTAGGTATTTTGGGCTCTTTGATTCAACCCAAACTCGTTGATCGGCAGACAAAGCTCCGTGTGGGAGGAGATAGTGAACGTGAGGATGGTAGATGAGAGTGCGGGACCAGGTTTGCAGCACTCCCAACGCACCCAGCTCTCCGCCGAGACGTTTAGGGTTTGCCGCCAACTCCCTCATCGCCTGCCACGAACACTCAAAGAGCATCGGATAACCCCACCTTTGGTGGGAGC
>DUCD01000156.1 GCA_012959985.1 Verrucomicrobiales bacterium
GCGGTGGCGAGAAATCTTGGCGTGGCTGATCATTGGGGCTTCCTGTGTTGTTCGTGCCTGCAGTATAGCTAGGTGCTTCTATTACCGATAGGGTCTAATGATCTCCATATCAACCCCAATACGTTATGCCGGTTTCCATCTGTGATTCCGGGAAAAATTTGCGCAATTTTTTTTAAAATTATTTGACAAAAGAATCATGACTCAGCACAATGTACATCCATCTGAATCGGTGATTCACAGCATATAAAAAAAATTTAAAATATGATATTAAATCAGAATGTCAGAAACCAGTAACGATACGAATCCGCAAAATCACGAAGCATGTCACAGCATTATGACACTATGGAAACGTCCGGGCTTTCTAATTCGCCGTGCTCATCAAATTCATGTGGCACTCTTTCTTGAGGAATGCGCGGAATTTAATTTAACACCGATTCAATATGGCATTCTGACTGAATTGTCTGAAAATCCCGGGATCGACCAAATTACCATCGCTCGTGAGGTGGGAATCGATCGCACCAATGTTGCCGATGTCCTGAAACGCCTTGAGAAGAGAGGGTTTCTTTCCAGAAAAACAGCCAAGCACGACCGCCGTATGAAACTGGTCCATTTGACTCCAGAAGGGCATCAAGTGGTCACAGCCATGTTCAACTCCATGATGACGGCTCAGATCAAATTTGTAGCACCTTTGTCTGAAAATGAGAATGAGCTGTTTTTAGAGCTTTTGTTACGCCTTGTCAGGGAAAATAATCATCTCGGACGCACTGACCTTAAACCCAGTAAAATGTAATCAGTCGGCGTTTAGCACTGTAAACTAATAGTTTTTCCCAGATTTTTAAAAAGCGTCCCCAATACCCGGCCGCTTGTGGCAGAGTAGTTTAATAGTTCGTCTGGGGTTTCTAAGAATTACCAAGCCATATTGGACTTCTTTTTATCTTGGAGTGGAAACAGATTTTATGTGGTTTGTTTTTGTTCCTCGTTATACAAACGTCTCTGGATTAAGCGTGCCGCTATCAACGCCTTGTCGGAAGGTAAGGCTCCTCCAGTACTCACATCATTGTTGTTTTCCGGGCGTCCCTTGTCGATACAAACTTGTTGCGCTTCGTACACTTCGTGGTCTTCGCGCAAGACGTTGATCATCTGTTCTCGCCAGACTTCATACGCTTTCGGTTTTAGTCGATGTCGTTCGAGGGCCACACACCAGTAATCAATCGTCGTATCTTCCGTGGCTGGAGTGATGGCATGATAGACTTGAAACCCCCAGTGACCGAGTTCGGTAGCGAAATCCGCCGGAGTTTCCGGACGGTCACTGACTGCGTAGGAACCATTGTTGATCAGGATATAGGACGGCGGGTAATAGTTCGTGACTTGCCAGCGATCCACATTTTCGGTGTAGTTTCCGTAATGCTTGTACGTCGCAGCCGGAACTACGTCTTTCATGAATCGAGTGACCCGGACATGTTGGCTCTTCACCTCAGTCCCCAGATTCGCCTCTTCCGCCACTTCGGGATTGCCGGTTGTGGAACTATGAACATAGGCTAGGTGGGATAAGTCGAGCAGGTTATCGACAATCAAGCGGTATCCTCCTTTGACATGAATTTCTCCCTTCACACAGTGCCAGTCCGGATCCAGCATCCTGCCGTACACATCAGGAATCAGGGATTCATCGGCCCGTTCCGGAACGCCCATCCAGATATAAACCCAGTCATTGCGCTCCACCAATGGGTACTGCCTGACTTTGGCCCACGCGGGAACCTGATCCATGCCCGGAGATTTGGTGCACTGACCTGCCGCGTTGAATTCAAGCCCGTGGTAACAGCATTGCAGACTGTCGCCGATCAGTTTTCCTTTGGAGAGGGGCGCGTTACGATGCGGACAGCAATCCTTCAGAGCAACGGCGGAACCGTCTTCCAGACGATAGACAACGATCATCTCATTCAGGATGGTACGGCTGGTCGGTTCGCGGGTAATGTCTTTGGGCCATGAAGCGACATACCATTTATTTCTGATCAACATGGTCATTCCTTTGTGGTTTTAATCTCTTTGGGTCTGATTCCCCCTCTTGGGGCGTAGTTTAGCAATATAGGCTAATAGTTTTCCAGGCTTTTTCAAAAACGTCCCCAATGCCAAACATACTAGGCTCTTGACAAGAGTCCAAAAATCAGTACACTGATTAAAATCGCGGCAAAAAACCAAATTGGTGAGCTGGTGACTTTCATCTACGCTCCCCTCTTACTTTCATCGGTGAAAAAAGCCATGATTTTAAGACTTTTTGCTCTGAGGCAATTTTCATTCAGGAGACAGATCAATGGGTTGGACAATAGGAGTTGATGTCGGGGGCACCTTCACCGATTTTTTCGCGACCAACGACGAGGCAGGCGTCTTTCATGTCGGCAAGACGCCATCCACTCCGGCCAATCCGGCGGAAGCCATTTTGAGCGGGCTCGTCGTGCTGTGTGAACAGTTCGACATCCCTCTGGACGGGATTGAACGGCTGTCTCATGGAACAACGGTTGGGACCAACGCGCTGATTCAACGAACCGGAAGTCGGGTTGCCTTGATCACCACGCATGGGTTCCAAGATTTGCTGGAAATCGGGCGGCAAACCCGGCCCCACATGTACGATCTTTTCAAGGATCATCCGGCCCCGCTGGTGGATCGAGAACACCGCATCGAGTTGCGCGAGCGTATTGGCGCCGATGGAGAGGTTGTGCTTGCCCCGCAGAGCGATGAAATTGCAGCCGTGCTAGACAAGGTGATTGCCGCCGATGTCTCGGCTTGCGCCATTGGCTTTCTGTTCGCATTCCGCAATCCGGTGCATGAACGTCAGGTCGCCACGGCATTGCGGGAGCGCTCACCCGACATGGCGGTTTCGCTCTCTTCAGAAGTTCAGCCGGAATTTCGTGAGTACGAACGGCTTTCGACAACAGTGCTGAACGCCTATTTGCAGCCCGTGATGGGGGCTTACCTAGAAACCCTTGAGCAGGAGGTTGCCGAGCGAGCGCCTAAGGCCACCCTTGGAATCAATCAGTCCAGTGGAGGTTTGATGTCTCCGGGGCGTGCGCGGGAATTCCCGGTGCGCACCGCGCTTTCCGGGCCAGCCGCAGGCGTGGTTGGGGCGGCGCATGTTGCCCGCCAAACCGGTCGCCGCAATATGATCACGCTGGACATGGGGGGCACAAGCGCCGATGTTGCGTTAATTCGGGACTACAAGGTGGACATTGCCTTTGATCGTGATGTTGCCGGTTTTCCAATTCGACTGCCTTGTGTGGATGTTGAGACGGTTGGGGCCGGAGGCGGTTCTGTCGCTTGGTTTGACCGGGATGGCTTGATGAAGGTGGGGCCGATCAGCGCGGGAGCTGATCCGGGGCCGGCCTGTTATGCTCGCGGAGGGGATCGCCCCACGGTGACAGACGCTAACCTGTTGCTGGGGCGCTTGTCGTCGCGGGGGCTGCTTGACGGTGACATGGGGTTGAACCCGGAACTCTCGCGTTCTGCATTCGATCCGCTGGCGAAAAAGCTTGGATTCAGCCATGAACGCACGGCTCACGGCGTCCTCGGCATTGTCGTCGCAAACATGGTGCGCACGATCCGCACGATTTCCGTTGAACGCGGACATGACCCACGCGACTTTGTGCTAATGCCTTTTGGAGGTGCGGGGCCACTGCATGCCCGTGATGTCGCCGTCAGTCTCGGCATTCAGGAAATGGTGGTGCCAACCGCCCCTGGAATCGTCTGTGCGCAGGGATTGCTGGTTTCAGATCTGAAGGAGGATTTTGTCGCCAGCCTCCGCTTTGGACTGGACGAGTCCGGAATCAACAAGCTGGCCGAGTCCCTAACGGAACTGCTCGTTCGTGCAGAAAACTGGTTTGAGAAAGAAAAAGTCCCCCCCAATGGTCGCCAACTACAACTTGTGGTGGATGCCCGTTATGTAGGCCAGAACTTTGAACTCGCGGTCCCGGTGGCAAGCGGGGCCACCTTGAGTTCGAGCGACCTGCCCAATCTGGCGCAACTCCACGCAAGTTTCATCTCGGCCCATGAGACTGCGTATGGTTATGCGAGCGAGGATGGTCTCATTGAAATTGTGAATGTCCGCCTCACGGCAAGTGCTCGGCTGTACCGTGAAGCAAGCAAGCAAGCAGAGGGTGACGATCATTCTGACCCACAACTTGTTGCGCAACGTCTTGTTTACTTTGACGCGGATGCCGACGTTGAAGCCCAGGTCTATGCACGTTCCGACTTGCGTTCCGGACATTGCATCAACGGTCCAGCGATCATTGAACAACTGGACACCACCACCCCGGTGTACCCCGGAGATGTCGCCCAAGTGACTGCCGAAGGACACCTGATCATCAAGATCGAAGCCAATGCAGGAGACCCATCATGAACAAAAACATGACAAAACTGGACCCGATCAGCTTGGAGATCATCACCAACGGGCTGAGATCCATTGCGGACGAGTGCTTTGTCGCGCTGATGCGCTCGGCCTACTCCACCAACATCAAGGAGCGGCGCGACCACTCAATCGCCATCGTTGACAAACAGGGGCGGCTGGTCGTGCAAGCGGCCCTGACCTTGCCGATTCACATCGCATCAATGGGTGGCCTCATGAAATGCGTGCTTGAGAAATTCGGCGATGACATCGAAGAAGGCGACATCTTCATTGCGAATGATCCCCACACTGCCGGAGGGACGCATCTTCCGGACATCAACTATGCGATGCCGATCTTTGAGGAAGGCGAGCTGGTCGCCTTCATTTGCAATATTGCCCACCATGCGGATGTGGGCGGCATGGTTCCCGGCTCAATGGCGGGCGGCATGTCCGAGATTTATCAGGAGGGTCTGAGAATCCCGGTGATGAAGCTGTTCCGTCGTGGTGAACTGCAAACCGACATCATGGACCTGTTGCTGCTGAATGTGCGAGCGCCGGAAGAGCGCCGTGGGGACCACAACGCCCAAATC
>DUCD01000157.1:0-1998 GCA_012959985.1 Verrucomicrobiales bacterium
GCAAAAAAGAAATCAGAACCTGGTCGCCGACCCCCAACGGATCAGTAGGTGACTGACCTGCAGCTGGCGTATACGGCAAGCTGATATTCAGATGCCGAACATACAATTTAGCTTGTCCTGCTACAGCATGATTGGATGTCGTAGTAGAAACGCTTTTAACGTCTGCGACATAAATACCCCCCGGCTCAAGTTTGCCGGTGGAGCCTCCAGCAGATGATTGAAACTTCTGTATCTGCGCTGCCGATAGATCGCTCATGTGAATACCGCATCTACAGAGGAACTGAATGGGGCAATGACTGCGAAGCGTTGACCGACTTCGAGCTGATGAACATCTTTGGGGATCCGTTCCGGGGACCTAAAGGAAACACTAACTGCAGATGTTCCATAGTGATCGAAGGAAACGTCATTGATCAGGTAATAGCCGTTGAAGTACTGCGTACCGTCTATGTCCAGAAATATGGTCATCCCGGGTCTGAGGCTTCGCCCATTGAACCTATCCAGCTGCAACGATCCAGTTACCTCTAGGGGATTATTGTCTGAACGGGTTACTCTTGGTAGCGACAGCAGTCGAAATACACCGCCGACACCTGAGTTATTCCAATTCCAAGGCATAGTAATATAATTCATTCCGGTGCGTTTGCTGCCAGCGGTATTAGGCATGACCTCAAGAGTTGGGTTGTATTCCATCCCCCATTGCCCCAGCAACCATCTCTGTGTGCCAAAAAATAGAACATTGTCTACTTCGAACAACATGAACCTGGTGTGTTTCTCGTTTTCGGCAGACTCACCAGCGATTCGCCCCATTACGTCCCACGCATTTTCAGTGACTTCTCCCTCCGTTTTCCAAAGAGAAGCAGCCTCGTCTGTTGTTTGTACAACTGAATCTAAGCCCGCCCATCTGGCGGCTGCCTTAATGAACGCAGATCCCGTACCCCCAATGGACTCCGAGTTTCTGTTTCTCTTTAATTGTTGTATTCCTTTTGGACGCAACATAAGTGTCCAAACTGGACCAGCTGCAGGTCCAGGACCCATGGTTGCACTAGCAAGTTCGAATCGTTGCCATATCCTTGATCCTGCATCTTCTTGAAATTGGGGTTCTACAGGTCTATTGAATTGGGAATGGGTATAGCTTCGATACCAAATCGTTCTACCTATCGCAAAATAGTTGTCGCGAGTTAACGAAAAGTTTGGATCGTGAACCTGTAGGGTCAGTTGTGATGCCATATCCGTGCTGTAATGAATACCGGCACTCAATATTGCCTTATCAATATTTGATTGCCCTCCGATCAAGGAAACGTCATCCCACCTGAAGTCTGATTCGCGGGGTCCGGTTAAAGAAGTCATTATTAACCCTTAAGACGACGGTATGCCATCGGTGACCGTGTTCGTATCTATTTGCAACAAATTCGCATCAATAACCCAGGGGGCCGGTAGCAGCTCTGAGAATAGAGGATCAGATCCTACTTCCTCGTCATTTTTAGGTGAAGGAACAGCAGCACCGGTCATCGGAGGCATTCCCATCTCCACGATCGTCATTTCTTCAATTGGGATTTCCTGCAATGTCATAGAACACTGGGCGGCAGTGATTTGTTTGTCACCCTCAAGAATCGTCCGACGTGCAATAACAAACTGCATCGGCTTGTCGGTTTCCTGAGCCCGTTTCATTTGCAAAGAGAACAACTGATCCATCCCGTAAACGGAAACCGGCAGGGGACGCTGAGCCATTCGTCGAAGTTGATCGATCTCTTCAGATACGTCAGCAAAGAGTCCATCCATCTCATGGGCAATAAGAAAGTCAAACTGAATTTTCATCAAGGTCCACTCTGACCACTCAACAATTGGAAAATCTCCTTTGCGGGGGATCTCAACCCAACGTGATCCCAAACCTTGATAACTGACCTGATTGGGTATTTGTCGAAAGAAATGTCGATCTGGTTCTTCGAGATAACTTCCAACCTGGGCGATATGTGGACGCTGATCGTCACCGCGACCTGCAGG
>DUCD01000157.1:2118-4500 GCA_012959985.1 Verrucomicrobiales bacterium
GCTGGCGTAGGCGGATTGATCTTTGGAGGCGTCCCTCCAGGATTGTTACCCGTATCACCAGCTTTCATGTAGCTTTCAATGCCTAAACTATGTGTGAGTGGATTGACTGTGGGGTTAAAATACCAAGCGATCTGATCTCTGGAATACCCTGCTTTTTCTAAATGGTTTCTAACGTGATCGACCATCGAAGTTCCCAGGCCCGTAACGCCCGGTGGGGTTTGAATAATCACACCTCTAGCGATTGCCGACATGGCAACACGCTCTTGTTCGAGTTTGCTGCTAATGCGATCCCACTTACCCGGGGAGAATATGGCAGCGGCAGCTGTACCCATCGCAGATTGCTGACTAGGGTTTGGACCTCCCCAATGCGGGCGGTTACGGCCCCTATGGGTTCCCGTACTTCTCGATGGGCCTGCCCGAGCACCGGCAGATGGACCTGAAGAAGTTGGGTGGTGACGGCCCCTACGGCTTCCCGTACTTCTCGATGGGTCGTCTTCGTCGGACGTGAGATGAGATTCGTTTAGCCAGGCGACGTACTCCGGTACGGTCTTTGCTTGATATTGTGTTAGTTCTGTGACAAAAAGATAATCGTCAGAGACCCACCCGGCCACCCCATTCCATTCGTGTCTCTCAAAGAAATACATGGTGATATCCGGACCATGTATATCCAGGGTTCCGCCACCAGCAGCGACATCAATCCATTTGACCCACAGCAATCTAGTTCTCCAAAATTGAGTGCCGTTTTTTGTTTCACCGCGCTCAAGACCCACATAGGGCACACGCATGTATGTCTTATGTTTGTTTTGTTGATCCGGACCACCGCCACGGGCATAGTGCTCCGAGACCATCAGATTGGCCTTGCCCTCGTCATATCTCGTATTGAAGTTATCAACACTGCCATTTCCGGCGTTGTCCGTTGGCCCTGAGTGGAGGATCAACTGGGTAGCAGTCTCGTCGCGTATCGTCTGCCTAGATGGCCACCAGGTTCCTTCTATAGCGTTTGCCATATCAAGCCCTCTCGACCATGTCGACCGCTCGACGATCAATTCGATCCATAACTTCATTAGCAATTTCTGCCGGAGTGGCGTTATCTCCACCAGTTACGTTGATCACATAACTATTGGAAGAGCCTTCTCCCTGACTGGCTCCAGGCACACCATGCAGGTGACGATTTCTGGAGATTCCGTGCATCTCTGCGTACCCGCCTCTATTTCGGACATTTCTCTGAAGGGCGCCAAGGCCACTTCCATAGAAATCTTGTGCTCCCCCAGAATTGTGATCCGAATTGCGTCCACTAGCCAGAATGCCTTTCATGTTGAGCATTCCACGACGAGGAGTCGCCGTGTCGGTCGGACCAGGAGGAAGAGCAGCGATCAGGTTGTTTACACCGCCAACGAATGCTTCCACAGCATCGCTGAATGTGTCTGCGGCTGGCTTCAAATCCTCGGTGTCCATCTTTTCGAGTTTCGAAAACGCCGATATGTCGATGCCAGCTGAGGCAAGAAAAGCTTTGATCCAATCCATGTCTTGAAGGGTTCCATCTTCTTTGTGAAAGGCACCCTTGTTCAGGATGCCCGATGATTCAAGCGTATCCATGTCAGCGCCCGCGAGAGCACCACGGATACCTTTCATGTCGAAGCCCTTAAACTCCGCCTGAGTTAATTGCGCAAAGATCGATTCGCCAGCAGTGACCTTCTGCATCGCTACGTCACTTCCAAGCTGATTTTGGTATGCCTGGAATCCTGGAATTGCTTGTAAAATTGCTTCCATCCCGGCAAAAACTCCACCATCTTGAAAAGCGGTTCCACCCGCTCCAAGAGTCTCCAAGGACATGCGCTCACCAGCCATTTGGGTTGGCGAAACCGCCCCAATGGCCCTATCAATCGTCGCCAGCTCACTAAGAACGGAAGCAGCATCTTCGTTACTCATGCTTCCCGATTGCGCTATGCCCCTGATATTCGAAGCCGCCTCGTCCATGGTCAACGGAGCGTTAAGAGCGTCTCGACTCCTACGCAATCCCTCGTGACGTGAAGACATACGATCAGCAGATGCGTATTCCATTTCTCGCATATTTTGGACAAGAGCCTGAGACAGGTTTATGGCCAGAGTTCCCCATCCCACTGTGGCGCTGTACAACTCTGTCTCAGTAACGGCAGCCATATTCAAAATTGCTTCTTCACCTACACCGAAAGCGTCCGTGAGGCTGTCAACATTTTTCTCGGTGTTTATAAGAGTGCCACTGATTTCTCCCAACGCCATCGCTGCTACTCCACCCGCTGCTCCGACAAGTTGGTCGCGCTGATCCTTAGTGATGCCCTTCTCCTTGAAAGGATCAAAAATGTCCGCATAGGCCGGGTCGGCGGCCAGCTCGTTGTACATCGC
>DUCD01000157.1:4565-4947 GCA_012959985.1 Verrucomicrobiales bacterium
CCTCCATCTCGGCGTCGGATCCACCAGAGGTGATCGTCCCAATTCGACTAACCAAATCTCGTAGGGGCGCAGTCGAAGCACCTACCCTCCTTATAGTTAAAGCTTTAGCCCCAGCAACGCCCGATTGCGTCTCAAGTGCGGCGCTCATCCCTTCTATTATGATGGTAGCTATTCCCGCTCCGGCATCTCGGGCTGCCTTCAGCTCCGCCGCCCTCTTTCTCCCCCCTGCTGTCATAAAGCCGTAAGCGGCACCAACGATGGCTCCACCCAGGGCGCCCCAAGGACCGCCGAACATTTGAAATCCTGCTGCAGCACCGCCAGCAGCACCACCCATTGTGGCGTGCATGGCGTTTTGGCTGGTCGCAGCGGTACCCAGTCCGGC
>DUCD01000158.1:0-25006 GCA_012959985.1 Verrucomicrobiales bacterium
GTTTCTTCATGCCCCGGAGATTACCAGCTCCGCCCTGAATTCGTCATGCAGCCTTGCCGAAAGGACACAAGCAATTGCATAAATGGAGCTAGTTCACTTAATGCAGCGATAAGCTCAGGATGGTGGAAATGTGAAACCCCAAACCGCTCAGAGATCAATGCCTCTGGGATTTTCCAGCTGTTGAGAAACTCTATGAAAGCTGGCAATTCCTGCGACAACTTGTTACGAAAAGCTTTTCGCTCCTGAATACTCCTAGTGGGCATTAGCATTGGAATTTTTGAACATTTAAGCAAAATCAGTTTATCTTCAATGCTGGGCTCCACCGGTGGGAGAATCATTAGGTTTTCCGGTTCATCATTTACAGAGACTGTCATTCTCCAGAAGGGCTTTAGGCTCATAGCCTGCCTGTGCTTGGCATGACAACTTTGAACCTCATTGACAGTTATTTCTTTAATGTTGGTTCCAAACTGTCTTCTTGACCTGAAATCGGTGGATGGTTGATCATCCTCCACCATCAGATGCTCAGCTCCAAAAAGATCTCCATTGAAATCTGTTCGACCTGACATATACCGATAGCATTTGGCACTTCTACCGCCTAGAATTTCTGTTATCAGGTTTTGTAACAATGATTTTCCGGCTCCCGCAGGTCCGGCTAAAACTAAAGCCTGACCAGGGCGTCTTTCATTTCGAGCCAGTGCCTCATAGCCAATTTTCAACCATCCGTAAAAAACAGATATCTGATCGAATTCTGGCAATTGTAACAACCCCCTGAAGAACCCATCCAGGGTTTCGAATCCACCTTTTGCAGGTCTTATTATTGCTGGTGATTCAGTGACGAGCAACCTATTACCATCTTCTATTGTAAATCCTTTTCGGTATCCAGCCAAGGGGCCGAAATAATTGACTGCCTTTTCGGATTGCACTTCGGTCAGTTTATCAGCAGTTTCTCCATATGGCTTATTTGGATCCTTCAATCCAACTGAACAGTATCTTCTTTTCAATGAAGTTTCATTTATATGGATGAAACACCCTTCGCTGTCTCTGACTATATACCCTTTGGATCATGGATCATAAAAGGCTTCGTGGATTAAATGATCTTCAGGTAAACTGAATTCCGGCGATTCTCTGTCGTTGTCAATCCATAGCAATCGCTGGAGCTTTCCATCCCGCATTGCGCCTGGAATTCTTGCCGGCTGAGTGGGCCTGAACATACTTTTGTCACAGCCCAACACTGGGAGGATTACACACACTTTTCATCTGGATAATCAAACCAGGCATGAATTGATTTCCCTGCCGTATCAACTATTGCCTTAACAGCCGGATAAAATCTGCGAATACTTCTCCATGGTTCAGAATTTCCATTGCCGATCTGCACAGGCGGTCAATCTCCTCGGAAGAAGGGCACCACCTATCCACTTTGTCGCATTTCAATGGTTTGATCTTCGATGTTGGAAGTTCCACAATTTGTTGATCATCCAAATAAGGGGTGAGCACGTTATTGAGGTAAATCACTCCAAGATTTACTGTCCCAGGCTTGCATCCTTCCTGCAGCCTGGATTCCATGAACTTGCGGACATCAGAAGGTTTGATTTGCTCCACCCTCTTATTTCCGAACATCCTTTTCCAAGGAACCAGGCCTGTAGCTTCGGCACTGATTGTTCTTGGGCGTTTAGCTCCGGTATTCCTTAGGATATCTATGTAACTTTCTATCGCGTCCCTGAGTAAAGGGCCTTTCCTGGAGATCGTCAGTTTCCCCTGGGCGAGCTCGGCTTTGATAAGTGTTAATTCTTCCTTTGCTTCGGTGACATTAGCAGCCTTAAGGGGGAATCTTCTGGTTTTCTTGACTCCGGTCAAATGGTTTTCAACCTGGAACCGGGCGTAATATTTTCGGTTGCGTTGCTCCAAATGAGAGATTTTTCTACCATTTCTTTGCCGCACCGGGAGATATTTGTTTTTGCGGTTGGTTTGACTGCCCTCGTTTTCTACATTGTGGGCACCGTTGTGTACTTCAGTAGCATTAATCATAGTTTTCCATTATGTCACAAACGGTGTCACAGAGCAGAGATTCCACCCTCCTGTTCCTTACCTAACTTGTTGTAATCAATAGCACTACCGCGTAACCGAACCACCATACGCATTTTACATCATCTATATGTCCGACCATGGCTCCGGTCGAAATCTTTCGTCCAATGCCCCATTGAACCGGGGCAAAGGAACATTATGGGAAGGCGGAATGCGAGTTCCCCTGATTGTTAGTGGGCCTGATGTCAAATCGGGAGTGTTCTGCGATGTCCCCACAGTCGGCTGGGACATGTTTCCGACATTCTGTGAATTGGCAGGCATTGATAAACCATTGCCTAAAGGCCTTGAGGGGGTAAGTCTGAAACCTCTTTTTGAAACAGGGCATGGCAACATACATCGTGCCGAAGATCAGATCGCAGTTCACTTTCCACACTACAGTCAGGGATCTCCACATTCGACGATCACGAGGGGGGGCTTCAAACTCATTAAGCTCTATGATCCCAGCGAACTTCATCTTTTTGATTTGAATAATGACATTGGTGAGCAGACTGATTTGGCAAAGAACAACCCCGATATGACCGCCCAATTGCATCAGCGTCTCAATGACTATTTAAAATTGGTGAACGCTGGAATGCCATCCGTGAATCCCGATTTCGATCCCAGCGCCATTGCTCAGGCCGGCGGAAGGTCTGGCAGACGTGGAGCTGCAGGCGGCCGCCGAGGTCCAAGGCAAGAACAAATCGCAGAACGTCAAAAAGAGTTGGCGGTTTTGCGGGATGCGCTAAAACAAAACGACATGGAAAAGATTGGGCAATTGATCGCCGACATGCAGAAAGCGATGGAAAACGCGCCACAGCGTTCGCGCGGCCCTAGATCGGGAGGAACAGGCGGCGCTTCGTCTCGTGAACAGCGTCAAAAAGAAATCCAACAACTTGAAGGAGCCCACAAGATTTCCGACAGGGAGAAACTCGGCGAGTTGATTGCCGAAATCGAACAGCGACTGGAGAATATACCGGCACGGCCATCTGGAAGGGGTTCCGGCCGACGCGGACCCAGGCAGCAAAGCGGGGCAAGATAACCAGAAACACAGAGTTTCATCGTGTCAGCTTTAACACGATGCTTCGCATACTCGCCATTCAAGTTGGCGGTAAAGAACGTGTCATACCTCCACATTTATAGGCTCGACCTCCCGATTGTCTGGTTCCGTTTTTAAAGAAATTCTGACTTTTACAACGCGGACACTCACTCATGGAGTCCTATTCAAAGAAATTTCAAGGATTCACAATCTTGTTTTCCAAAATCAGTCCTGATGTAACGGTCTCCCATCTTCCAGGCAGGGGCCTCATGGAATATAACAATTGAAGAAGGCAGCATCGCGCACTACACTCGTGTTAATGGCTCCGTCGTCCAGAGAAGTTGGCGCATTCTCAAGTGGGATGAGGATACGAGGTCACCTGACACGTAACGCCTACCCCGGCTCGCAATTCTTTTGCGTTACTATTGCGTTCTGCCTCTTGATTGCCGCCACCGCCTGTCGTGACGCCGGGGCACCAACCACCGGGAACGGCGGATTCCCACGCAAACCAATCAAAGTCATCGTGCCGTTCGGTGCCGGCGGCGATAGCGACAGCTTCGCGCGCATCCTCCAGAAGGCGCTGCGCGACCACGAGTTGTTGCCCCAGCCACTGGTTATCCTCAACGTGCCCGGTGCCGGCGGAACCGTGGGTAGTCGACGTGTCCGCGACGCCTCGCCCGACGGCTACACCCTCCTCAACCTGCACGAGGGGATCCTGTCTTCGAAATACGCCGGCCGCGTCCCTTACGGCCCGGAGGCGTTCAGTCCGATCGCCGCCACCGGTCGATCAAGCCTCGTGATCTGCGTGCGCGAAGACGCCCCTTACCATGACCTCGGCGATCTGATGAAGGCGGCGACCGAGCGTCCGGACAGTATTCTGTTTGGCATGGCGCAGGGCACGCCGACTCATTTCGCAGGACTGAGGTTGGAGAGCGCGGGCGGTTCGGCTAAGTTCCGCTTCGTTGCCTCCGGTGGTGGTGCCAGGCGATTCAACGATCTCGCCGGCGGGCACATCGATGTCACCCCTTTTTCATTGGCGGAGTATATCAGCTTTAAGGGCGGCGGAGTGCGTGCCGTGGCCTATCTCGGAGAGGAACGCCACCCTTCTCTGGCCAAAACCCCCTCCGCACGTGAGATGGGCTACGAGGTCGTCATGCCCCATGTGCAATATTGGTGGGCTCCGAAATCGACTCCCGACGCAGTCTTACAGCGCCTTGCCGACGCCCTCGAGGCAGCGATGTCGACCGATTACGTCCGGGCTAGGCTCGCAGAATCAAGGACTGAACCGTTGTTCCTCCGCGGCGCGGAACTCGAGGCGCACCTCGCGACCCGCGAAGGGGAGTTTCAAGGGGTCGCTCTGGTGCGCTACGAAGGCTTGCCGGATCCGGTGCCGTGGATCGTCGTTCTTACCGCCGTCCTCGCTCTCGTGGTCGTCGTTCGATCCATTAAGGTCCGGCGGCGGATTCCTGAAACGGGAGCGGGAGGCGCTTGGCTGTATGGCGCGCGGACCCTCGCGGTGCTCGCCGTCTACGTGTTCGCCATGCAGGTGGCCGGCACTCCATACTCGGTCGCAACCGTTGTTTTCATCCCCTTATTCGGCATCGTGTCCGGAGCGCGCTCCCCACTGACGATTGCCCGCCTTACCGGTGTGGGCATCGTCCTGACGGCCGTCTGCTTTGTCATTTTCACCAAGGTGCTTGTCATCGATCTCCCCTAACGCGCCAACCTGCGACCCATGGTGTTCGAAGCTCTATCTCAACCCGGCCTACTGGCGCTCGTCCTCCTTGGAACCGCACTGGGTATCGTGGTCGGCGCCGTCCCGGGATTGACCGGCGCGATGCTGATTTCGCTCACGTTGCCGCTGACCTTCAGTATGGATGGCCAACAGGCGCTGACTTTGTTGGTGGCGATGTATGTCGGTTCGGTGAGCGGGGGGCTGATCACCGCGACGCTGCTGCGCATGCCGGGCACCCCGGCCTCGGTCATCACCACACTCGACGGCTATCCAATGGCGCAGTCGGGGCGCGCGGGGCGCGCGCTCGCGCTGGGGATCGGCGCATCGTTTGTCGGTGGGATCATTTCCTGGGCTGCCCTCGCGCTGTTGGCGAAGCCGATCGCCGAGTTCTCGACCTTGCTCGGCCCCTTCGAGTTTCTTGCGCTTGTGCTCATGGCATTGATGCTCGTGGTCGGTGTCAGTGGCGAGTCGCCGGCACGCGGCGGTCTCTCCTGTTTGCTGGGGATTCTATGCGCTCTACCCGGCACCGCTCCCGGCAGCGGCAGCGTGCGATTGACCTTCGGTTTCAGCGCGATGGATGACGGGTTCAAATTGCTGCCCGTTCTTATCGGCCTGTTCGCTCTGTGTCGCGTTTTCTCCCCCGCGACGTCCGGCGACAGTTTGCCTGCGGCGAACGTCGAGGGTTCACTGCTGCTCAAATGGCGGGAGTGGAAGGGGCACGCCGCAAACCTGCTGCGTTCGGGAGCCATCGGCACCGGGGTTGGCATCCTTCCGGGTATCGGCGCTAATATCGGTTCGCTGATCGCCTACTCGACAGCGCGCGCCACATCCAAACACCCCGAGAAGTTCGGCACCGGATGTGATGAGGGCATCATCGCCTCCGAATCGGCGAACAACGCCACCGTCGGCGGCGCGCTGGTACCGCTGGTCGCGCTCGGCATTCCCGGCAGCGTCATCGACGCCATCCTGCTTGGCGCGTTCGTGATCCACGGTTTGCAACCCGGACCGATGCTGTTTGAAAATGACCCGAGGATCGTCGCCACCATCATCTCATCTTACCTCTGGGCGAACGTGACGATGCTCGTGATCATGTTGCTCAGCGCCCGCTGGATCGCCCGCCTCGCCCGGGTTCCTCACTACGCGCTAGTGCCGGTGGTGGCGGCGTTTTGTGTGCTCGGTTCCTTCGCCCTCGCCAACCGTTTCTTCGACGTGTGGGTGATGATCGGGTTCGGGGTCGTCGGCTGTTTGCTCGAGCGCTGGCGTATCCCGGCGGCGCCATTCGTGATCGGGTTCGTGCTTGCTCCGATCGGCGAAGAAACGATGGTCACCGCACTGATGAGTTCCGGCGGCAGTTGGTGGCCGCTGTTGACTCGCCCCGGATCGCTCGGCTTCGTCGCGCTTGCCACTATTCTTTTTTACTGGTCGCTCCGTCAGCGATGTGCGACCGTCCCGACAGGTTCACCCGATTCGACATAGAGCCATGAAGCCAAAAGAACGCCGTCCTAACATCCTTTGGTACTGCACCGACCAACAACGCTTCGATACCATTGGCACCCTCGGAAACCCGCACGTGCGCACCCCGACCCTGGACGCCCTCGTGGAAGGGGGCACGGCGTTCACCCGCACCTATTGCCAGAGCCCGATCTGCACTCCGAGCCGGAGCAGTTTCATGACCGGGCTCTACCCGACCCGCGCTCACAATACCCGCAACGGCAATGCCACCTTCGACGCCCACCCGCCCCTCATCAGCAAGATGGTCGCCGACGCCGGATATCACTGCGGCCTGATCGGCAAGTTCCATTTGCAAAGCGCCGGAAAGCGCACCGAGCCGCGACTCGACGATGGTTTCTCGTTTTGGAAGTTCAGCCATGCACCGCGCGATGATTGGAGGGTGGGGCATGACTACGCCGACTGGGTGCGCGCGCGCGGCGGCGACCTCGACGCGATGCGGGAAAGCGAGGAACGCGTACCGCCGGAATTCCACCAAACCACCTGGGCCACCGAGCGCGCCCTTGAGTTCCTCGACGAGGCAGAGCAACTGGGCAAACCCTGGATGCTCAACATCAACCCCTACGACCCTCACCCGCCGTTTGTTCCACCCAAGGCTTACGCGGACCAGTTTGACGCCGCGGAGATGCCCGGTCCGCACTTCCGCGACAGCGACCTGGCCGCCCAGGCAAAACTCGCATCCGTTGATTTTCAAACCAAAGCGAAGACGCCCGAACAGCTCGACGCCAGGAAAATACAGGCACTCTACTATGCCATGATCGCGCTCATCGACGACCAACTGGCGCGCCTCATCAAGCACCTCGATGGTGGAGGGCAGCGTGAGAATACCGTCATCATCTTCACTTCGGATCACGGTGAAGCCCTTGGCGACCACGGTCTTCTTTATAAGGGTTGCCGCTTCTACGAGGGGCTCGTGCGAGTACCACTGGTTTTCAATTGCCCGGGCACTATCGCGCGCGAAGTGCGCAGCGAAGCGCTCGTGGAGCTGTTGGACATGAGCGCCACCATCCTCGACTTTGCCGGCGTTGAGGTGCCCGGTTATTTTCAAGGTGCCAGCCTGCGCCCCATACTCCAAGGCGACGCGTCACCGGATCACCACCGGAACAGTGTCCGCTCCGAGTATTTCGACGCGCTGGACACGGCCTTCTGCAATGGCAACGCTTCCTTCGCCACCATGTTCCGCACGTCGCGCTATAAACTGGTTGTCTACCATAAAGACAATCTCGGTGAGCTGTTCGATCTCGAAGCCGACCCCTACGAATTCGACAACCTGTGGAACGAACCAAGCTGGCAGGAATTAAAGCACAAGCTGATCCTGGAGAGCTTTAACAGCCACGTCATGCTGACCACCCATGTCGGCAGTCGCCGCATCGCGCCGATGTGAAAGGGTGTTTCTGATATCGAACCCCGACCTCGAGGCATCGATCTACTTCTTCTCCCGGTGATGCCGGCTCTCCAGTAGATGTTTTCTGAGGAGGTCATCTCCGTAGTCATTTCCGGGCTCGCGGAACACAGTGTGGATATGATTGATGGGACCGGTGATGACATCGCGGGGTGCCTCCTCCGCAATGATTACTTTGGCGCGCTGATTCTTCCTGAGCGACTCAAAGAGCCTCTTCACCTTCTCATCCTCCGCCACTTTGACGTACCAGTCGGAGTAGGTTCCTTCCGGAAGTTTCGCGGGATCAGAACCCATGAAGGCGGGTCTGACCGAAACATCATTTCCGACCACCGTGATGTTCAGAGCCAGATGATGCCCGTCAAGCTGGCAGCCACAGGTGTCATCGTTTGCAAGGTCGCCAAAGATGCCGATCCAATAAAGGTCATGCCCGAACATCGGCTTGCGGTTGGGACGGCGTTTGGCGGCCAGGCCTTTTAAAAATTGGATGAAAACCCTGCTGTTTACTGTTGGTCTTCCGTGGTATGTTGCTCATGCTTTCCATTGTAACATATCCAACATGCCAAACCATTAATCGCAGAGTTCCACCGCCCTCAGAAATACTCAAAAGACACCCGCCTGTTCCGATTGAACGACCAAAGTTCTCTGAAGATGCTTCACGCCTGGCTTCCCTCCCTGTCCTCAATGGACTTTACTATCAACAGTTCCGAGTTGCCGTTCTACTCATCCTGAAAAATTCCCACTTCCGCCTAAACTACAGGCGCGAAATGTTCCTGCCTCACACCTGCACATGCCGAAACTCCTATCCACGCTTCGATGGTGGTTGTTGACAGAGATTCTCGGACAAAATAGTGAATGGACTTATTCCGGTGGACAGGGCTCCCTTAGTGGAGCAATCGATAAAACATCTTGGACTTATTAGGTCTAATGGTATGCGGGCTGGCTGCATTTTCTACATTATGCCAGGGACCCGACGGTGCCGAAGCTTGTTGCAAGGCCCCCTTTTCTTTCCACAAAAGAGTCATGGAACCATCCTCGTTAGAAGATGTGGAAAGGTAGGAATGAATTGAAATACCAGGGACTACAGGATTAGCGGGGTCATTGTTGTCATGTAATTGAACGGGGAACCCCAAGCCTTGGGTTACCCGAATGGTATCAGGCGCCTGGACATTGTCCGGTACGATATGAGGCTTGAGACCGCCGATCAACTCTACTACGTGTTCGGCGGACATCATCGCACCTTCCTGCCAGCCGGGAAGCGTGGACGCTTGGTCGCCAACGATGTAAAAACGTCGGTCAGGCATGAGGAGACGAGTGTAGTCGGCATTGTCATGTTGATGATCGTCACTCCATGAAGGCCAGGCGCCTTTCTGATGGACGACGTGTTGCCACGCGATGGAAAGTCCTAATTCCGTGGGAATTATTGAGTTGTCCTTGAACTCCTTATGAAGGCGATAGCCACCCCGCTTAGCCAAGAGGAGGCGCTTTTTCAGATCGTAGTTGCCAAAAGTAGTGGCATTTTCAGGTTCGTTCTTGGAGATGCCGTCATGTATGTAGGCCCCTGTCAGCGTCCCTTTTTGCCCGAAGTAGTCATTTGACGGATACCAGATTTGCTCGATGATGTCGTCGGTCCAGCTGATGCCGCCATAAATCTCCGAGCCGTCTTTTTCCCAGAAGCGGGTATTGCACTGCCAGCCTACCTTGCAAGACGCACTGAAGTCGGTACGATTCACCGCGTTGACGAAATCCGGAGCGAAGTTGTTGGGAATGTTCCTGAGGATCGGGCAGGGAATGTTGCTGACGCAATAGTCCGCGGTGATAACCCTGGCATCCGCGCCGTCTTGATAGGTGACGGCGACCCCGTCAACATTTACGGCCACAGCTGAAACGGGGGCGTTGTAGGTGATTAGGTTGCCCACTTGGCGAACGAAGCCTTCGACAATTTTATCCATACCGCCGACAGGTTGGAAGAGAGTCGGCTGCCATTCGAACTCAACTGGACTATAGAAACTTTGTTCCCAGAAATTGGATGTCAGCAGTTCTGCCAGTTGGATTTTCTCGGGAATTTGGCAATTGTAGAAAACATTGGGAGTGGGATTGTTATCGGGGTCTCTGGCACAACCGTCTCGGGTTGATCCAGTATAGGCATAATTGTCGAGGGGCCCGAACTTGGAGAGAAGGCTGAGTAGGTTGATGCTGTCGGTCTCGGAAAGCAGGTGATCCAGATCGCCATGTCGGACACACTTTGCGAGTAACTCTGCAATATATCCCCTGGCATCGTTTTGAATCCGGCGATAGACCACGGGTTTTTTATCGAAACCTGCTTCCGTTTGAAAGAGGTTGCCCGTGGTGTTCATAATGTAGGGTTCCAGGGCGACATTCAATTCACGGCAGTAGCCAAGGACGCGTCGATGGTGGTATGGTAAGCGGCCGGGGCCGAGATTAAGGTAAAGTCCATTGTCAAAATGGCATTCTTGATAAGTGACGCCATGTGCCTCGCTTTCTTCGATGATACTGCTGCCGCGTCGCGCGGTGTGATTGCGCCCGCCCGCTCGCGCGCTCGCCTCCAGGATTTGGCAACGATAGCCGAAACGGGACAGAAGGTAGGCGGTAGTGAGTCCACCGATCCCGGCCCCAAGGATTACGACCGATTTGCCAAGGCCCTGGTTTGGTTTCATTGTTGGCGGACCAGCCCAGGCCGGGGGCAGATTGATGAGGCCGAGGGCGACCATGGTTTCATAGACGGCTGCCGATCCGCCTACTTGTCCAATTTTTGTGAGAAAATTTCGGCGGGTCCAATGCGCTTGAGTATCGGTTGGCTCTTCTGACATAATCTATTGTGTCCGGAACGGTCTCAATTGGTTGAAGTCAACAGCATCGAGATCGTCATTTGTTTGGGAATTACAGATAAATTGAGCCCGTAACGAATTACTGGCCGCTAACATTTTCCTCGATGATTCAATTTAAACACTTAATTACAGTTTTTGAAAAAGTCGATGACGGCAGTTTTCATACTTGCTCAAGGCTGAACCTGAAACCCAGAAAGTCAATCACGTTTTTACACCTTCATTGCATTGACAACATCCTCGAACGGTGCTTTCGCAATCTCAATATTCAACAACCCTTCTGATTGTTAAGGCCTCTTTTTGCTTGTTTTAAAAGTTCGGCACTTCTATGTTCATACTCGTTTCCACAATGAGATTCCGAGATGAATTTTCAACCTTCAAAAGCGATAGAAAACTCCCATGACAAGTAGAGTAATCATAAACCATCTTGGTCCTTCCGTCTTCCGAACTTCAATGGCATGCTTCACTCTCAGTTTGTGCGGATTGTTGAACGCGGAAATTTTCGAAATACCTCAGGATGCACCCGCCGCAAAGGAGGGACGTGTGGATGCCGATATCTATGTTCAGTTTCATGTGATCGATGTTCCCGGAATAGGAAATATCTGGACACGGGCTTACGGCCCGTCTTTGTACAACCCAATCATTCCTGGACAGACGATGAGAATCAAACCGGGCAACCTGCTTCACGTTGACTTCTTCAATCGCCTCGAAGAGAAAGACTCGCCACATCTAAAGGAATTCGACCGGGACATCCCTCTTTCGGATAACGATCAAATCGCACAGCACGTCTTTCATGAGATCAACGTTCCCCACAACCCGAACAATACCAACCTGCACGTTCACGGCCTTCACGTTGATCCGTCACGCGACGACGTCACGATTGTCGTGATCCCGAAGGGCGAGGACCCAAGCAAATATGCTTTTGACGTTTCCGATCAGTCGGTCAAAGAGGGAGAGTGGGACTACTATTACAAGATCCCGGACATCCATCTACCCGGGACGCATTGGTACCACGCACATAAGCACGGATCGACTGCGTTACACGTGGAGAACGGAATGGCCGGCGCCATCATCATGGAGGAGGCCGATCCGCTAGGGGGCATCAACGGTGAAAACGATCGAGTGATGTTAATGCAGGGATTGCTGAACTACGCCCCTCAGCTGGGACCCGGACAGGGGACTGGTGGAGGCGATCAGGCCAGCGGCAGCAATGCTGTCCAAGGCGGCAATGTCGCCGGCGGGGATCCGACTGTCACTGTGAATGGCGTGGTCAACCCCACCCTATCCATCAAAGGCAACCAAATCGAACGTTGGCGCATCATAAACGGAACGGCAAATCACAAAAGTTTCGGTTATTTTTGGCTTGGAGAAATCACGGAAACGGATGAGAATGGCAGAGCTTCAGCCATCCGGCAGGAAGCCATGTATGTAGTGGCCGTGGATGGTATTACTCTTCCTGAACTGATTGAAGTTACGGCCCAAGCTCCCCTCATGTTGTCTCCGGGAAATCGGGCTGACGTTCTCGTTCAGCTCCCCGCCGGTCCAAACGAATATGGACTATTCAAAAACCTGCCGGCTCTAAATCCGGGTCGAGAACGAGGCGTCGATGCGATTCTCCCGAAAATTACGCCTGAACTTCAATCTCCGATGAGCGATACTGTTTTGTTCGGCGGTCCGCGACTGAACCCCTATCTGTTCGTCGATCCGGACAAGTCAGGGCCTGCATTCAGCCAGCACACAACGAATTGGCGTAACAATTCGAATGAAACAAAGCCCTTGCCCATCGTGCCGTTGCTCCGAATCGAACCCTCATCAGTGAACGGCAGTATCCTGGCTGAAGTGAAATTCACAGCGGGCGAACCGACGGTGAATTCTGTGGGTTGGCAAGCGGCGCCACATTCCGGCGGTGGCGCCATTACGGCCGAGCAGATCCTCACCGTCAATGTCAGCGGAACGGGCACCACAACGGGTTTGGTCACCGACATTGACCCGAGTTCCCAGAGTCCGACCGGAACGATGGAATCGGTGCCTGATTATACCTCTCCGATTGCCGACAGCGACATTCTCCAGAGTCGTGCCTCCGTGTTCGACCTCTCGGGGATCAATCTGGATTATCAGTATATCAACAATAACGGTGAAGAAAAAACTCAGGAAATCCGTCAGTTCACGCTGAACGGTCGGCAGTTTGCCATTGACGATTTTATTGGCAATCCCGAGGCACTGACACAGGTCAGCGGTAGTGTTACCGAACAGCTGGCAGAGATCATTAGCGGTGTGTCTCCGGTTTTGACCATCGGTTATCATGACGTTACCGGTCACTGAACCACTCAGCACTCTCAACCATCTCTGCAATGGCACGGAGGATTTGAACCAACCCCAGGAGGATTATAGCATTATGAGTTTCTACAACACTTTCGAAGTCGACGAAAATGGTCTCCAGTGCTTCCGAAAGTCCTGTAAGAAACAATCCAATACCCGTGATCAAGGTAAGGGCTGGGTGGTGGGCAATGCGTTTCAAGCCCGTTTTGAACTTTGTACGTTTGAGAGAGGAAGTGGCCATCGTTTCAGTCTTGCTGGTTTTCATTCCAATTTCGAGGAAATTTACTATTGCGAAACGAGTTTATTCATGGAAATGGAGCCAGGGTTTCAGCGCATCGAAGAAAGAAAGCTGTTAAGCGCTTTTCAACCAAACAATAAAGCGATTGGGAGTGAAGCCCAAACGGGTTTGCACGATTAAAAGAAGATACTCCACCAAGAGAGGATTCGGCTCGTTCCAGCTTACCTGTTAATTCACATGGAACGGGGAGGCCCTTTATAGCTACGTGGGAAACCTGAATGCGTCAATTCATCGAGAACGAGAGGATTTCTGTCAAAAAGTTCATTGGTTGTTCGGGTTCGATAAGGCGTTTTGAAAGAGAGTAAATTTGATATTCCGAGAAAAATGTTAGCAACCAGTTACATCGTTACGGCCTCTCTTGGATTGGCCTCGAGGCCAATCCAAGGCAAATTTCGTTTTCAAATGAGGTTTTGAAGGACATTTTTATTGAAGAAAAGCTCATATACGTCAACCTTGGTTCGATGCCGAAAAAGGAAATTCCTATTAGTTATTGAACCTGATATCCGCGGCGCCAAGACGGGTCGGGAACAGTTGGAGAAACACCGTCAAATCGTCACCTGCGTGGAGTGCAACCGTAAGATCGATCCGCTCGGTTTCGCATTGGAGAAATTTGATGCCATTGGTAACTGGCGCACTTAATAAGGAAAGAACATGCCAATCGAATCCTAGGGCCAACTTCCAAGCGGCCGGAAATTCTCTGACGTCCGGGAGTTGCGTGCTCTTCTGGTCAAACGCCACAAACAATTCATCCGTGGCCTGACCGAAAAGCTGATGACCTACGCGCTTGGTCGCGAACTGGGAATTGGCGACCGACCGTCGATCGACGCGATTGTCCAGAAACTACGGCGGGACGAAAAAGGGCTTCGAGATCTCCTCCGGCTCATTGTCACGAGTGAGACATTTCAAAACAATTGATGAACGATAAGGGTCAACAACGAATGGACACCCAAGAACACCAAAAAAAACAGGAAATGAAAAAACACTATGGATTGAAATGGCGAGTTCTGTGGAGCGTTGTCGCCCTGGCCGCAACGGCTTCCGCCGACGTGAGGCTGCCGTCTATTATAGGCGATCATATGATTCTACAACAACAGATTGGAGCCCCTGTCTGGGGTTGGGCCGATCCGGGCGAAACTGTCACGGTCGCGGGAAGTTGGGGAAGTAAGGACACGGCAACCGCCACCGGCGACGGGAAATGGAAAGTTTTCCTCAAGACGCCCTCCTTTGGCGGTCCTCACACCCTTACGATCCAAGGCAATAACAATATCACCATCGACAACGTGATGATCGGCGAAGTCTGGCTATGCGCCGGACAATCAAATATGGGATGGAGACTCAGCGCGGTGTTCGAGGGGAGGAAAGATGCCGCCACCGCCAACTTCCCGAACTTCCGCATCTTTCGGTCGGAACGAAAACACAGCCAGGAACCCCAGGAAGATTGTGTCGCCAAGTGGACTCCGTGCGCGCCGGATACGGCAGCCACTTGCTCTGCTGTCTCCTTTTATTTTGCTCGTAAATTGCACCAGGAACTGGGAATCCCCGTCGGCATTGTGCTGCAGCCCTATGCCGGAACACCGATTGAAGGTTGGATGCCCAGGGAGATTCAGATGAATGATCCACGAACTCACAAGATCGTGGAGGAAATGAACACGGAATCCGCGGCTTATGATCCGGTCTTGGCAAAGAAACAACTCATAAGAGCCATGGAACGATGGAAGCAGGGCGAGCGAAAGGCGAAACCCGTCCTGCGAACTCCCAGAAATTGGGGGCACCAATACCCGGGAAATATTTTTAACGGCATGATTCACCCGATCCGCCCATACGGGATTCGCGGCACCATCTGGTATCAGGGCGAACGCAACGCCAAGGATGTCGCGCAGGCCGCCAACTACCTCAATCAGCTGCCGCTCCTGATTGACTACTATCGCTCCTCCTGGAATGAGCTCTCCGGCGACCATGTCGCCCGGGATTTTCCGTTTTACTTCGTGCAACTGCCCGGTTGGCTTAGGGCCCAGACCGAGCCGGTCGAGAACGAGGCGGCCTGGGCCGTCAGTCGCGAAATGATGCGACGGGTCGCCCGTTCAACACCGAACACAGGCGTGGCGGTATCGATCGATACCGGCGACGAGATCCTTCTGCACCCCAAAGGTAAAAAACCCATCGGCCTGCGTTTAGCTTATCTGGCGCTGAAGAAAACGTATGGCAAAAACTTCGTAGAATACGGCCCCTTCTTTAAATCTTACCGTGTTGAAGGCGACAAGATCGTATTGACATTTGATTCCGTCGGTTCCGGTCTGACAGCGGGCAAAAACGAACCGTTGAACAGCTTCGCGATCGCCGGCAAAGATAAAACCTTCGTCTGGGCCGATGCGGTTATCAGCGCCGACTCGGTTGTCGTGTCCGCGAAAGGGATTTCGGAGCCGGCGGCGGTTCGCTACGCCTGGGCCATGAATCCATCGCTGAGAAATTTACTATACAACAAAGAGGGCCTTCCCGCGTCTCCGTTCAGGACCGATGACTGGCCCCTGTTCGACGCTGAAAACTATTCTCCTGTGGAACAAGCCAAACCTAAAAAGCCCGCGAATTACCAACCCACTCCGTTGAAAAGACCTCCGATGACCCAATAGGGATCGATGGGATAGCCATCCGTCTTCGCTCGGCGAGCTACGACGTGACAGGTTGAAAAGATTCTCTGTCACTGCGGCCTATGGGATGAGGAGTCGGCCCGTGCGCCGCCGCCTGGGAGTCAGTTGGTTGTTGAAGTCATGGAAGAAAAGGAGGGGCAGGAAAATGTATGTGCGAAGCTGTTTTTCTGAATGTTCACGGACGACTGAAGACAAGGGCTTTGAGTTGGTGCCACTCAAATTTCGTCTGAACTTACCCTTTCTTAATGGTTCTTCAATCCACGAGGATGGTGAAGACTTTATTTCTTGATTCAACACTTTAAAACGCCCATGTTCACAGAACACCTGAAAAGAAAATTCCCATTAGTGAAGCTTCGTCAGGCAGAGGTAGAGCCCGACGGGGGGAAGAAGGGATTCAAGGCGCCCCGGGACTGGATGATCGAGTAGCCCATGCGAAGTGACGAAGAAGTTGCCAAGTTCCAAAACGCGTTGACGAACTGCAGGATCATGAAATGAGCAAACCCAATCGCCTCGATACAACTCTAAGGCGACAAACACTATGACGCTGAAAAATTTACTCCAACTTTTTCTGATCTTCGGCATGTGTTCGCCGCTATACCCTACCGAAGTTAAGCCGAAACCAAATGTTCTGTTAATTTCTCTGGATGATCTCAACGACTGGATCGAACCGTTGGGCGGACACTCCCAGGCACAAACGCCGAACCTGGCGGCCTTTGCCGAGGAGGCAGTCACATTCAGCCGGGCCTACTGCGCATCACCATCTTGCAATCCTTCCAGAACGGCGATAATGACGGGAAAAGCGCCCAACGTCACCGGTGTCTACACTAATCCCCAGATTTGGCGGCATATCCTTCCAAACGAAATCACCCTTCCCGAACATTTCCAAAAAGCCGGCTATTGGACGGGCGGAGCGGGAAAAATATATCACAACAACATGCCCGATCCCCGTTCCTGGAACGACTATTATCCGTCCTTGCTTCAGCATTTCCCTTACTATTATTTGCCGGACATCGATACAGCAACGGGTCAGACGGTTTTTCGTAAACAGGATAACGAAATCCGCGAAGACAACCCCAAGGGGCTGACCATGACCATGCCTAACTTCAAGGGCATGTACATCGCCTTCGATTGGGCACCCCTGCCGTACCCGACGGAAGAGACCGGCGATTACGAATCCGCGAATTGGATCATTGAGCAGTTGGTCAGGAAACACGACAAGCCATTCTTTCTGGCCTGCGGCATCTACCGACCCCACTTGCCTCTCTATGTTCCCCAAAAGTACTTCGACCGATTTCCTCTGGACGAAGTTCGGTTGCCCGACTGCATCATTGAAGACTTGGACGACGTTCCCGCCGCAGGACGCAAACTGGCCAGACGCCGCTATCACCACAACGTTACGAAGGCTGGGGAGTGGCGGCGGGCCGTGCAGGGCTATTTGGCTGCCATCAACTACGCCGATGACCTCACGGGAATGATCTTGGATGCCTTAGCTGACAGCGCCTACGCAAACAACACCGCTGTGGTCATTTACTCCGACCACGGATGGCAGTTGGGCGAAAAACAACATTGGCAAAAATTTGCCCTCTGGGAAAACGTGATCAAGAGCGTCCTCATGATCAAGACCCCCGATGGAATGCTGGGAACATCCGCGGAGAAGGCAAGAGGATCGGTTTCGAACCGCAATGTTTCATTGATGGACATTTTTCCCACCTTGACTGAAATGTGCGGGCTACAGGAAAAGCAAGGGCTGAGCGGACATAGCTTGATTCCACTTCTGAAAAATCCGAACAAGAGCGACTGGTCCCATCCGATCGTGACCTTGGAAGGCTGGGAACACTATTCAATTCGACAGGACGACTGGCATTACATCGAATACGGCGACGGTACGGCGGAGCTTTACAATCTGGCTAAGGACCCTGAGGAGTGGCGAAACTTGGCAGGCGATTCTCAATACACCAAAGAGGTCGATGCGCTTCGACGCCATATTCCACAGCAGCAGAAGAAACATATCAAAACAAAGCCCATCCGCTGGGCTGAAGTGCTGTCTGGAGCGACGCAGTTCTACGAATAGCCTGTTTGACCAAACAAGAAATATGAAACCGGAGACCATTACCAATTCAGTTCCTGGCAACCTTCATCAGAGCTACGGTAAAAAGACCAATGAAAAAGCGCCAGTGCACATGAAATGTCGAATCTTTCAAACGATTGCGTTAGGAACCTACTTGTCCTTTTTCATGGGGCAGGCTGCGATCGCCCAGGAGCCGCCTAATATCATTTTTCTTTTGGCGGATGACATGGGATATGCGGATCTAGGCTGTTTCGGATCCCGAGCGATTCAAAGCCCCCATCTGGATCGACTTGCCGCGCAAGGCGTGCGACTGACGCACTGCTACGCGGCGAGTCCAAATTGCTCACCGGCTCGCACCGGCATGTTGACAGGTCGCAGTCCCTACCGTGTGGGAATGTACGATTTCGCACGCTTCAAGCCTCTGCATATCCCCCGTCAGGAAGTTACTATCGCAGAACGGTTGAAATCTGTTGGCTATGAGACGATGTTTGCTGGAAAGTGGCATTGCTCGGGAGATTTTGACTCGGGCACTCAACCCTACCCGGGCGATCAGGGATTTGACCACTGGTTGGCGAACAAGTCGAACTTCGGAAAGGATCCGACAAGCTTCAAGCGGAACGGGAACGACGTCGGAAAAGTAGAGGGATGGATGAGCGAGATCGTAGTGGACGAGGCGATTCAATGGCTTGAACAACGAGTCGAGACCAAACCCTTTTTCACCTGCCTCTGGTTCAGTGAACCCCATACGCCGGTCGTGGCCGCGGAAGAGTTTCAGGCACTTTATAGAAATGGTGCGGCATTGAACGCGGCCAAGGCGACGAGCTATGGTGGTGAACAAGTGAAGCGAAATCCGAAATGGGACAAGTTGCCGCTCTACTATGGTTGTGTGACGATGTTGGACCATCATATTGGCCGGCTGCTGACGTTTCTGGACGATCGCGATCTGTCCCGCAACACGATCGTCGTGTTCACTTCGGACAATGGGCCCGAACATCGCACGGCAACTTGTTTCGGATCACCTGGCGATCTGCGTGGTGCGAAGGGGCATATTCATGAAGGAGGAATTCGCGTCCCCGGTATAGTTCGCTGGCCGGGGAAGATTAAGGCGGGCTCGAAAAGTTCCGAGCCCATCAATGGCACGGATTGGCTCCCGACGCTATGCGCGGCGGCCGGAGTGAAATCATCCAGCGACGGCACGATCATCGACGGCGCCAATGTGCTACCGGCGCTAGTTGACGGCAAGTACGTGTCGCGAGAACGTCCAATGATGTGGTGGTTGTGGCACGCACGCGGTGGATACGAGGTCGCCATGCGCGATGGAGACTATAAGATGGTTGCCACGATGTTGCCGCAGGCCAATCCCGGCGCCATCGCAGATGCCAGGCAGCCTGCGAATTGGACGATCATGGAGTTTATCAAACAAGCTGAGCTGGGTCGGTTCGAGATGTTCAACGTTGTGAAGGATGGATCGGAAACGACCAATCTCGCCGAAATTGAACCGCGTCGATTCGAGGCAACAAAGAAGAAAATGGTCGCTCTGCACGCAGAGATTCGTGCCGAGGGCCCGGAGTACGTACTGGGAAGGAATAGGAATTCGAAATGAAATACATCTGATCTATTGCTCTGCTTGCTCCATCCATCCTCTTGAATGGCAATCAGTTGCATTTCCAATTGGCTTGGATTTTCAATCCACTGCCTAAAAGTTTATTTTTCGAGGAAAAGCCAGGACAGATGTTGTATTCATAGAAGGGGGCTACTGGCCTATCGTAAAGAAGAATGGGACATAGCCCGGACACAACTTCATTGAGCCGTGATTCCAACAGAACTGACCTATCACGCTTTCGCCTCAATTCCCGCTGCGTCGTATGCCCTGGCGATGATTCCTCATCAACTCGGCGATCGGGAGAAAGCGGTGACCCAAGCCAACGGGCACATGAGTCATTTCAAAGTGAATTTCACCAGTAGCCACGAATGGATCCATTGGGAATGGTTGCATAATGTTCGTGCATGATGATCTGACGTTTCCAATTGACTGAACCATCCAGCAAACCGACATTACCGCCTTGGGACTTGATCACTACAGGATCTACAATATTGCCCACCCGACTCTGTACGGGCCCTGAGGGCCCATGAGGCGATGATGTGACATTAGGCGTGACGGTTCCTTTTTCTATAACATCCCCAATCATTGGCCATTTCGGATTGTCAGTATCTTTGCGGGGAGAGTCCCATGGTTTGGGTCCGCGAGGCCTTGATTCCCTGGAACGTCTGTCCAATTGAGTATTATGGCCGAACAGAAAATAGAACCCTAATCGATGGCCAACGCCCCGGGCGTAGCGATACCATTTTGTCTTGTTTGGGCAGGTAATTGCATTGGTTGCCATCCCACCTTGTTTTTGCAGATACCGGTAAACATCAGAGTGAATAAAAGAAAAGTGCTCGAACTGATTATCTCTGAGACCATCGGGGAATTTACCTTTATTGTCGCCGGCATACATCACCATGGTCAGGACAATTTGCCGCTGGTTGTTTCGGCACACCGTTCGTTTCCCAGATTCCTTAGCTCTGGCCAATGCCGGCAGTAGCATGGCTGCAAGGATTGCAATTATCGCAATTACTACCAAAAGTTCTATTAATGTAAACGCACACTCTTTTCGCCTACTCATAACTCCTGGAGCCTATCATAATTCTGTGTTTTTTCGAAACACTTCTTCGACAATTCAAGATCGGAACGATTTTTCCGTCAAAAAATCAGAGCCATCCCATAGGATTTGATGATAAAACCCCTGTTTATGTAGGGTTTCGGTTGCTTCTCATACCGAAAAATGAGTCCTTGCTATCCCACAAGGCCGTTCGATGACAAAAACACCCTGTTTTTGGTGGTTTCATGAAGTTTCCTATGGGATGCCTGTGTCAAAAAATATAAACCAGGGCATTGTCAAATCCCGCGTATTACCATTGGCGGCGCCCAGCTTGTTGAACAGGCTGGGCAATAACACCAATGGCAAGATCGAATGACAACTTAATAATATTTGTCTCTTTGAGCTGCAAGTTAGAAAGTTTCCGGGCTGTGTGAGTATTTGCCATCATCGCGATCAACCCTACCAGTTTCCTGACTGCGGAGCCGGGAACCCACTGAGCTTTCCGCCACTTGGTTAACTTGGCCAAAGCAACCTGGGGCAGCTCCAGAATGGCCGCCACCTGCCTTCTGGAAAGCACCAACTCTCGCCGGAGTTTCAGCAAAATTTCCCGTGTCTGATCTGCAGTCGAGGCCATGACTCGCAGGGTTTCAGAACTCTAGTTGAACACAGTGGTCAGCCAGATTTACGAGACGGAATCCCCTGCCCTGATCCCCACGTGGATCTGAAATGAAGAGGATCGCTTTAATCGAGTCAAGGCATACGGATGTCATCGAAAACAATCTCCGTCACTGCCGTTTATGGGATGAAGATTCGGCACGGGTGCCGCCTCCTCCAGAAGATGGTTTGAACCGGGAACTTGGGTAACAGACTGACCGGGGACATAGGTAACAGTTAAACTGGGCGTGTGCCCTGGAAAACTGAAACACCTATGGAACAGAAACAACGGTTTGCCGCTCTGGCTCAGAGCGGTCATTTCACAATTAGCGAGCTGTGCGGAGAGTATGGAATCTCCCGCAAAACAGGCTACAAGTGGATCGGTCGATATCAAGAGTTTGGAACCAAAGGATTGAGTGAACGCAGCCGTGCGCCCAAGAGCGCACCCGGTCGAACCGAGGCCGGGATCGAGCGTCTGATCGTCACGGAGAGACGCCGACGGCCCACGTGGGGTCCCAAGAAATTGGGCAAGGTTTTAGAAGTCAAATACGGAATTGAAAGCCCTCCGGCAAACAGCACGATAGGCGAGATTCTCAAGCGTAACGGATTAGTGAAAGCGAGGAGACGGCGTCCCGGGGCATTTGAGGTTGATCGGGGAACTCTGACAACGGCAGAGCGGGTCAACCAAGTCTGGGCGGTTGATTTCAAGGGATGGTTTAGACTGGGGGACGGGAGTCGCTGCGATCCGCTGACGATCAGCGACCTATGCAGTCGCTATCTGATCCAAGTCAAAGCCCTCCCGCAGCAGACGGTAAGGCCGACGCGGAAAAGCTTTTCGGCTGCATTTCGAGTCTATGGACTGCCGGAACTCATTCGAGTAGATAACGGCAGTCCCTTTGCCTCGATGGGCCCCGGAGGATTGAGTCGGTTGAGTGTATGGTGGATTAGCCTAGGGATTGAGGTGGAGTTCACGCGCCCCGGATGCCCGCAGGACAATGGCTCGCATGAGCGAATGCACAGAACAATGAAGGCAGAATGTTGCCGGCCGGGAAGCAAAAACGGAGCGGCCCAACAACAGCGTTTTGATCGATGGCGCAAGGGGTTTAATGAGGAGCGCCCCCATGAGGCCATCGGCCTGAGAATGCCGTCAGATATTTATCAACCCTCGGCACGCCGCCTAGATGAGGCCGTCAAGGCCCGGCTGTATGAACCGCACGAGGAAACGAAGCGGGTGAACACTTCGGGATTTATCTCGATCGACGGAAAGAACTGCTTGGTAGGAGAGGCATTTCAAGGGACGGACGTGGTGATTGAGCGTGAGGAGAAAAGCGGTTTAATGTGGGTACGCTATGCAAATGTAAGCCTGGGATATTTGGAAAATTCTCCCAACGCTCGGCTCCGGCCTCCGCCGAGCGTTGGGAGAAGCGGCTTGCGCCGCCGGCAGAGAAAGACTAAGCTTGCAAAAGTGTTACCCATGTTCCCGCTCAAACCGATTCGTTCCAGCCATCCGGGCATTTTCTTAGCCGGGTTGTTGTGTTTGGTCACGGCCTCCGCGTGGGCCGACTCGCCGCCCAACGATGATTTCGCGGGGCGCCCATCGCTAAGAAGTGTGCCGGTGACCGTGTCGGGAACAAATACGGAGGCAACGCTGGAACCGGGAGAACCGCTCAATATCGATATTTTAGATCATTCTGTCTGGTGGCGGTGGATCGTGCCTGAGACGGGTTATTATGAACTCGTTTTTGACGTGGATCGTTTTACGCCCTATTGCGCCATCATTCGTGGGAACGATTTTAACGCGATGAATTTCTTCGCCGACAACGTTCAGACTTCAGGACTTTTATCGCGAGTACCGTTTTCCGCCGAGCAGGGGGAGGAGATTCAGATACTGGTCATGAGTATCAATTTCAATGGTGGTTCCAAGATGACAGGCGAGTTTAAATTCACGCTGACGGCAATTGCCCCCTCGGAATTTTCTGACTGGGAATACAAGGACTTGAATGGCAGTCTGGTCAAGTCCACCGATTTCGCGGGCCAAATGGTCATTCTCAATATCTGGGCTACCTGGTGCGGCCCCTGTTTAAATGAAATCCCTCATATGATCGAATTGCAGAAACTGTACCAAGATGAGGGATTCACTTTTATCGGTGTCTCAACCGGAGAGAAACTCATAGATGTCGCGTCCTTTGCGAATACAAAAATCGACTTCAACTATCCTGTTTTGATAAATCCTTCCGGTGAGTTTTGGGAACCTATTTCGATTATCCCGACCAGCTACGTAATAAGTAGGGAGAACAGACTCGTTGAAAAGATCGTCGGATTCCGAAGCCTGGATCAGTGGAAGGAAATTGTGGCGCGTCATTTCGAACCTTTGCCGATCGTTCTGAACGCGGAGAGAATGAACAACAAACTGCGGCTTCAGTGGAAGTCTTCGAGGACGAAAACATACCAGCTGCAATATCAGTCCGAGCCAGGTGACGGACGGTGGCACGACCTCGGCCCCGGAGAACTCGTGGGGGATCGAATGCAGGCAATTGTTCCCATGGACGAACCATACCGAATCTTTCGTCTGGCAATGGATACTCTTTAACTTCGCTTGAAAATGTTTCGGCATCATCGCACAGCATTCACCCTGATTGAGCTTCTGGTCGTGATTTCCATCATTGCGATCCTGGCGGCGCTCCTGCTCCCTACTTTGGCCCGATCGAAAGCGTCCGCGCGTCGGATCGTCTGCGTAAACAATCTGAGCCAACTCGGTCTCTCGGTCCGTCTCTACGCCGATGACTTTCAGGGAAACCTCCCTCCACTATCGGTACAGAATCATTGGACGAATCAGCTCCAGGGTTATTATAAGGCTGTTACGATCGTCCTGTGCCCGAGTGAATCCATCGGGAAGCCTGATTCGAACTCGCCTCCCAGGAGCTACATGATCAATGGTTTCCGCGACTATTTCCGGGAGGCCGGCTATCCCGCGGTTCCCTCTTTTGCGACCCCTGCCGGAAATTATGCGATTCAGGAATCGGCGATAAGGGATCCGACCAAAACCATTCTATTCGGAGAAAAGAATGAAATGTCCACCGCTCAATATTTGGAACTCTTCAAACCTGCCGGAGGCTACATCGATGATTTGGAGGAAAGCCGCCATCCCAAACACAGCAACCGGGACCGTTCGGGATTGTCGAACTACGCTTTCTTTGATGGACACGTGGAAGCTTTGAAATTTGGCAAGTCCACTTGCCCGGTCAATTTATGGGCCGCCATGAGCAAATGGCGCAATGATGCGGCCCTGTGCCGACCGCGCTGAGATCGTCGCATCAGGACTGTTTTGAAAACGGGGTAGAAGGTAATTCGCAAGCTTGGTCCCTGCTTTCCACGCGAATGAAAATGACAAACACTTCCGCATTCTCCATCGACTTGCGGGTTGAATAATCCGTGAACACCAGACCGTGATCCGTCGAACTCGAAGAGCAGCCGCCAAGGCATTCGCCCCGTCTTGGTCTCGGTGCCTTAAGAGCAGGAAAACAGGTGTATTCGACTTTCCCCCAATTTTAATTGGCTTCCTCAGGCCATTCACAAAAAAGCGCTTTCCATCATAACCGGTTGAGCCGATTTCCCGAAGCTGCCGGCGAGGATTTTTTGGCGGGTTCTAAGCGCAACTTTCAGGTTTTCGAGACGTATCCGCTGCTCTGTCCCGAATGGCACTAAGTTAAGACGGGGGTTCGATGGGATTTCCGGGCAATTGGGTCTGGGATTGACATGACCAGAACGATGTCAAATCCGGCCTCACCGCGGCC
>DUCD01000158.1:25031-29258 GCA_012959985.1 Verrucomicrobiales bacterium
GTTTGAAAAGGCCCTGGACATGATTTTGTTCCTGAAGCCGGGGGCGTCGATCCCGGACAATGGAAAACCAATCAGGACGGAAAAAATGCCTTAAATTAGTGCCATTCTGCTCTGTCCCCAATGTGGATCTCGGACCACCGGTTACCGGCTGAAGTCCGCAGTCACTATTCGAGAGGGCTCAGCTATACAACTCCGAAAGATCGCCCATACTGTCCGAGAACCCTGTATCGGAAACTCCCATACGATTCAGCAGAGTAAAGAGGAGATTTGACATAGGCTTATCCAGATCATCCTCCCCGCCATTATTTGATAGATACTGCCCGTGTTTCAGTCCCATATTTCCTCCACCGGCCAGGATCAATGGGTAATTATGGTTGTTATGGGTCCGGCTATTGGAAGTGCCGCAAAGCACGATGGTATTATCGAGCATACTGCCCTCGCCTTCAGATGTCTCGGCCAGGCGTTGTAGAAAATGAGTCAGGTGTTCTACCAGGCATTGATTCCATTGCCCCTGCCTTGGGAACCCGCCCGGTTTACCGGCACCATGGGCCAATTGGTGTTGGGTCCCTAATCCAAGCGCCTTGGAAAATTGGTTGGAAGTGTTCCCATTCATCGCGCTGAGCATGTAGGTAGCTATTCGTGTAGAATCAGTTTGAAATGCCAAATACAAAAGATCATACATCGTCCGTATGTACTCCAGCGGCGCATCCGTGCTTACAGCTAAATCTAAATCAGAGGCATCCACCTCTGCCTTGGGAATATCCAGCCAATGTTGACTCCGGACAACCCGTTGCTCGATATCGCGAACGGAGGACAGATACTCGTCGTATTTCTCCTGATCCTGTTTACCCAGCTTATTTCGTAAGCTCCTGGATTGCTTCATGACCAGATCAAGCAGGCTCGCTTCAGTCCCCAATCGGCGGCGTGTGTCTTCGATCGTGCCTCGGCCATCACCAAACAAGCGATCAAAAATCTGCTGCGGTTTGTCCAGGCCGGGTATGGGTTGACCGGAATCAGTGAAGGAAAGTGTTTTCGAACGCGTTGGCATTCCAATACCCCCGTCACTGGAAAGAACCAACGATGCAAATCGCGTTTGCTCCCCATACTTGGCAGCTGCTATCTGATCGAAAGATACCGTATTTCGAAAATCGGCCCCGGTAAAGCTAGCCCCGGTTAGAAAGATGTCACCTGTATCATGCCCCCCAATACCACGTCCGGCGGGGTGGGAAAGCCCTCCAATAACCGAAACGTAATTACGGATTGGATTCAATGACTCCATGACCTTGGTGTAGCGAAAGTTATCCCCTTCCCGAACAGGAAACCAACCCCAGTTTCTATCTTCATGATCTTCCGCCGGAACACTGGCACCGTAGGGGAAATAAATGGTGCAGAGGCGTTTCGGAAGAGCGGTCACAGGAGTGGCCGCCAGGGCATTTCCCCGCATGCAATCCAGAAACGGCAACCCCAGAGCTACGCCGGCGTTTCGCAGAAACGTTCGCCTATCCAATTGCCATGGCTTTCTTTTCATCTCTTTAGAAACAGCTTGGACCCTACAATCGAATGGATCAAATTGTCCAGACGATAGTCTCGCTTTTTAAATTTTTCTGCGAGCCTTGTGATCGCTTCTTCATCAGTAAACTCAAGGGAACGCCCCAGCGCGTAGGTCGTCATTTTAGCCACCATCGCTCGGGCAAATTTGTCTTTCTTTTCCTTTAACAGGTAGGCTTTCAACTCGTTTACCCCGTTGATTGTGTGACCGTCAGGCATCGTATCAAAAGCATCAATTTCCGCAAAATCCTTCTTATTGCGGGATTGCCCTTTTTTCTTGGCGGTCAGTCGAATGGCTTCCGTGCGATAGAGTCCTGTGGCATCGTAGTGTTCAAGCGGGATACCCCAGGGATCGATCTTCCGATGGCAGTTCATACAAGCTTCGTCCTGACGATGCACAGCTAATTGATCTTTCAAAGTCAGTTTAGCAAATCCCGGTGTCTCGGCATCCAGAGTCGGTACATTGGCTGGAGGAGGTGATGGAGGATCATTCAAAAGTCGTTCCAGCACCCAAACCGCCCGATCGATAGGATGCGAATCTTCACCGGTTGAATTACCCACCAACATACTACCCTGAGTAAGCAATCCTCCTCGCCTATGTTCCGGCAGCAGCGCGACGCGAGTCATCTTATTTCCTGTCACCCCTGCAATCCCATAGTGCTTGGCCAGGCGCTCATTAAGCATGGTAAAATCGGATTCAATGAAATTCAAAGCAGACAGATCATGATTGAGGATTTCCGCAAAGAATTGCTGCGACTCCAAACGCATGGCTTTTTTTGCCCGAGCCTTGAAGTTCGGATAAAACTGCGGATTGACTGCCACACGATCCAATGCCTGAAGATCCAGCCACTGATCGGTAAACTGCTCAACGAATCGCTTGATCCGCGAATCTTCGAGCATACGCCGCACCTGTTTTTTCAATACCGACGACTTGAGCAACGTACGATTGGCTGCCAGTTTCATCAGTTCCTCATCCGGCATAGTACTCCATAGAAAATAAGATAGACGTGAGGCCACTTCGTAGGCCGATAATTTACGGGTCCCCTTCCGGAATTCGACAGGCTCAATCAGATAAAGAAACTGGGGAGAAATCAATACCATGGATAAAGCCTGCCGTATTGCCTGGATAAAGGTGGGATAATCCGGCCTTACTTCCTTATAGAATCCTAAAATGCCGTCCACCTCTTCAGCCGTGGGCGGCCGGCGGTAGGCACGGGTCATAAAGTGCTCCAGTACTTCCCTGGCGTACCCCGTCTCATCCTCGGGAACTTCAACACCTCTGATTAAAATCGACTGATGGTACGCCGGCGGCCAGTCCGCGTAGTCGTTGATAACCACCTCCACCGATTCGACTACCAGCCACGGCTGTGCGGGATCCGGTTTATTGAGAACCTTATACTGTTGGTTGATTTTTAAATCATATACTTCGATGGCCTCGGACCCGTCATCGTAAATATTGTGAACGTTCACCAGCAGACCGGGGAAATTCGAAAGGGTGCCCAACATGGGATAATGCTCAAGCCGGCCAACGAATTCATAGACGCCCGGTTCTTCGGCTGAGGCGACTACATCAACGTCCTCACCTATCCGACCACCCGTCACATAAGTATCGGCGCGAAGCCCGATCCTTACACGCATGCGTGGCGGTCCTTTTCCTTCGGGAATAACGGCATGGGCTTTTACCCGGACGCACACCGGACCCTCGCTCGGATATTCCATCAGACGAACCCAAAAACTGTTGCCCGGTTGTATCTTTCGCGTATTGGGTGTCTTCTCGGACCGGTTTGCGCGACGGGGTGCATTTTCCGTGCTGAACTCCTCATACCGCTCCGGTTGGGGTCCTTCTACCAGTGCCACCTTCAAACCCAATTGAGCGGCTTGCAGATAATACTCCAGCTGCATCGAGGACATCCCCATGATAGAGCCATTGTTTTGAAACCCATCATGACTGTTTGATTCCGACGGAAGGTTCTTGGCGTAGTCCAGTCGAACACCTAAAAGATCCGACATGGTATTGGAATATTCGTATCGGGTTAAACGGCGCAGGACACCCAGACCGTTGGTTGACCTTCTTTCCAGGGCCGCTTCAGTCATCTTGCCCGTGATCCAATCCACAACTAACTGGCGCTCGCGCGAGCTTGGTTGCGATTCCTCCTCTGGTGGCATGTCTCCCAGATTCAACATGTCGAGGATGTCATGCCAGGTTTCCCGGTCGTTCCCTTTAACGAAATCAAGGTCCAGCACATCCACACGCACATCGTTTTTTCGCTTATCCGGCCCGTGACATGTCACACAGTATTTTTCCAGTAGCGGAGCCACCTGCATTTTGTAAGAAATTGTCTCAGCGCCCAGGGACGTTGCGCAGGTAACGATTAGGGATACAATTAAACAATGTCTTGGCAACAATAAGCGCATATTTACTTACTCACAGAAATTTCCATTTTCAGCCTTCAATAGGTCTACCGTTTAGTGGGTTTTTTCAAGAAAAAAGGATCTCACCCCCTTCTTAGAATGCAGATTCTGCCTTGGGTTGGTGGTGCTTTCGTCATTAATTGTTAAGCCCATTGAAAAACTATGGCTATTACCGTTGCGCCGAAAATGGGTGTCCAGCAAGGCGCGCTGAGCGAGAAGCCCCCAAGGGGGCTTTGAACGAAGAGGAACGAAGCCGGGGGCGCATTT
>DUCD01000159.1:0-2012 GCA_012959985.1 Verrucomicrobiales bacterium
AGGAGGTGCTGGATTGCTCGTTGGTTTTCATTTGCCGTTCCGAGGATCGGAAACTATCTGGTATTCTCGAAGAATTGAAAGGTCGTCCCATTCTGACGGTCGGGGAAACACGGTCATTTTCCCAAAAAGGGGGCATGATTCGATTTTGGATAGGGAAAACCCTGCATATTGAAATCAATAATACATCCACGGACAAAGCCCGATTGAAACTGGATCCTTACTTTCTGGATTTCAGCACCGAACCCTGACTTCATTCAAATCCATGCAATCTGCTCACACTCCATCCATTCGCAAACAACTTCTGGTCATGATCCTGTTGACCGGAGGGATCGTTCTTCTTCTGGCCAGTGTAGCTTTTGTTGCTTATGACGTGATCGCTTTCCGTAGATCATTGGTCAGAGATCTTTCCACTCTGGCAGAATTGACAGCCCGGATTTCCGGTCCGGTTCTGCGTTTCGACAGTGAGACAAAAGCCCGGGAGAATCTCGAGAATCTTTCCGTTTCCGAGCAGGTTGTTGCCGCCTGTTTTTATGATTTGGAACGGGGTATTCTCGCCAGCTATCCCTCAAATTTAACGGTTTTGGATTTTCCCTCCAAAGCTCCAAAGGAAATGGAGGAATTCATGGGGAATCGATTGGTAGTAGCCCGAAATGTCGTGGAGGATGGCGAATGGCTCGGAGTGGTCTATCTGGAATCCTCTCTTGCTGATATGTATTCACGGATTCGTCGATTCTCCGCAGGTGTTACTGTGATTCTGGTGGGAGCCTTCATCGTAGTATTGATACTTTCTTCAAAATTTCGCCTGATCAATTTGAGTCTGGTTGAATCCGAAGGGCGAGCCCAGGCTGCCACCCGGGAGAAAAACCTTTATTTGGCGAATCTCAGCCATGAGATAAGGACACCAATGAATGCCATTCTGGGATTCTCTCAGGTTCTTCGAAGAGATCCTGAGTTGACCTCATCTCAGCGAAAAGCGGTGGAAACCATCGAAAGAAGCGGAGATCATCTTCTGGGAGTTATTAATGACGTTCTGGATTTGTCAAAAATTGAAGCCGGACATATGGAGTTGCATCCGGAGGATTTTGACTTGGCTGCTTTGATTCACGGTCTCTCTTCGATGTTTCACATGCGTTGTGAACAGAAAAAGATCGACTGGAAAGTGAAGGGAGTCGATACCGGTCCGATGCCGGTGCATGGCGATGGCGCCAAACTGAGACAGATCCTCATTAATCTGTTGGGCAACGCTGTCAAGTTCACGGACGAAGGCAGCATCAGTCTGCAGGTAACACTTCTTAGTAAGTCTCCAACAGATAGAGAAATCCAATCGTCCATACCGAATTACCACTATCGGTTCGAAGTGAAGGATTCAGGCATCGGGTTGACAGCGGAGGCAAAGCGTGTCCTGTTTGAGCCTTTTCAGCAGGCAGAGGAAGGGCTCAGAAAGGGTGGTTCCGGTTTGGGGTTGTCGATCGCGACACGCCAACTGAGTTTGATGGGGTCTAGTCTTGAGGTTGAATCAAAGCCAGGAAAAGGAGCCCGATTTTATTTCGAAATCGAACTTGCCGGTGCTCAGCATGAAACCGAATTTATCAAGTTGAGTCGACTCGCTGGGCAGGCTCGTCTCGCTGAGGGCTGTGGTGTGGATGCGCTGGTTGCTGATGATGTCGAAGAAAACCGGGAGGTCCTGTCCCTGATTCTATCCGGAATTGGATGTTCGGTGCGATCTGTCTCCAATGGGCTGGAAGCGGTTGAATCAATCCGGCGCAGCAAGCCGGATATTGCTTTTTTGGATATACGTATGCCTGAATTGGATGGCTTGGAAACCATACGGTGCATACAAGCGGAATTCGCCTCGGATCCGATGAAGATTGTATCGTTATCCGCTTCTGTCCTGGCTCACCAACAAAAGCAATATCTGGAAGCGGGATTTGATGATTTTATTCCAAAACCGTTTAAATATGAACGAATTTGTGAATGTTTGACCGAACTGCTTGATGTTGAGCTGAAGTTTG
>DUCD01000159.1:2022-4896 GCA_012959985.1 Verrucomicrobiales bacterium
TCACTTCCGGGATTCTGCTGAGATAGGGGCCGGTGTGTTTAATTTCGATGAGATTCAAATTCCGAATGCATTGCTCGAGCGTTTGCGGACCGCAGTGGAACTCTACCGGTCCACAGAGTTGAGGAGATGTTTGAATGAGATGACACGATTAGGCAGGGAAGGGGCCCGTTTGGCTGAGTATCTGCGCATGCTGAATGAGCAGGGGAAAATGCAGGACATTTTAAATATTCTGAATCGAATGAATTCCCTTGGAGACTAATTGAAGATTGCGTGGAGTGTTAAAAATGGGAAAAAGAGTGCACCTTTTTCAAGTTGTCGATATATTCGGAATTTTTTCAGCGTAAAGTCATGAGCCAGAAATTTATCGATTTGTCGGACGCAAAAATCCTGATTGTCGACGATGTTGTTGCCAATCGCAATTTGCTTTGTGAAACCCTCGAGTCTGCGGGATATGCTGTCTCGGCAGCACCTGATGGGGAAGTGGCATTAAAAATTGCCTCGATCGATGTTCCGGATCTGATTCTATTGGACATCATGATGCCGGGCATGGATGGATTCGAAGTATGCCGCCGACTGAAGGATCTGGAAGCTACTCGGGATGTTCCCATCGTATTCATCACTGCAATTGATGAAGTTGCCAGTGTTGTAAAGGGGTTCGAAACCGGGGGTGTCGATTATATTACCAAACCTTTCAAAATCGACGAAATCCTTATACGAGTAAAAACTCATTTGGAGATGAAGTATCTGACCTCGGCATTGGCCGAGAAGAACCAAGAGCTCAGATCGATCAATGAGCGTCTTGAATTGGAGATTTATCAACGCAAGCAGGCAGAAGATGCCAAGGAGACGGCGGATGCCCAATTGTCTATCCTCAGTCAACGGGAAGTGGAACATTGGGGAATTGAGGGATTTATCGGTCAGAGTAAAACCTTTGCCAAAATCCTCAAAGACATCCAGCGATTACATAAATTCAGCATGGTCAATGTGATCATCACGGGTGAAAGCGGTACCGGAAAAGAGTTGATTGCCAGAGCGATTCATTTTGGAGGCCCCAAGGCGAAAGGGCCCTTCATCCCCGTAAATTGTTCAGCGATTCCCGGGGAATTGGCGGAGTCCCTGCTTTTCGGTCATGTGAAAGGATCATTTACAGGAGCTAATACAGCCCGTAAGGGGTACTTCGAACTGGCTCACGGCGGTACTTTGTTTCTTGACGAAATCGGAGATATGCCTCTGGAACTTCAAGCCAAACTTCTCCGTACCCTTGAGGATGGAATCGTTATTCCGTTAGGTGCCACTCAAGGACGAAAAGTCGAGGCTCGTGTGGTCGCTGCCACCAATGCAGAGCTTCAGGAAACTATTAAAAACAAGAAATTTCGCCAGGATCTGTTTTTCCGTCTGGCACGATTCACTGTTGAGATCGCTCCACTCAGGGAACGGAAAGATGATGTCCCGCTTTTGATCAATCATTTTCTAAATATTTTATCAAAGGAAATGGGTGTTTCTAAACCGGGAATCAGTCCTGTGGCGTTTAAGGGGTTGATTGCCTATGAATATCCGGGGAATATCCGAGAATTGAAGAACATTATTGAAAGGGCTGTGATCGAAAGTGAGGGAGACCTTATCCAACCGGAACATCTTCATTTTTTCTATGGAGCGGAACCGGATTTTTCACAGGAAATTACTGTTGAGGCTGTCCCGCCGCCCCAGGTGATTGTTCCTCCCTCACCCCCACTGCCTGATTCCAAGGTGCTTGAGGAAAAAAACCTCAGTGATGAAGAGAAAATATTAAAATATGTCAGAGAACACACATCCATCAATAATACGGAATGTCGTCAGTTATTGGTGACGGAACGAAATCGTGCCTCGTATCTGCTGAAAAAACTGCATGGTAGCGGTCGATTGAAATGTGAAGGACAGGGACGGTGGATGATATACAAGCTTGCCGCATGATGACCTGGATTTCCTATCGAACTTGAAATTCGTACAGAACAATTGAAAAAAATGAGAAACTGTTTAAGGTTTCTCAGATAAAAATTATGGATAAGCTTCAGAAGTATTTTGACTATTTTCAAAGTTTGGGTGAACAGAGTGTGCAGATGGAAATGGAAGGGTTTGTCGTCAACCTGATCCTTTCGGCAATTCTATCCTACCTGCTCAGCCTGGTCTATCTTTGGTGCGGCAGTTCTCTTTCGAATCGTGCTCAGTTCGGGAGAAACTTTGTGATGATGAGTATGACGACCATGTTGATCATCAGTATCGTTAAATCTTCGTTGGCGCTTTCTCTGGGGTTGGTTGGAGCATTGTCCATCGTCCGGTTTCGCGCAGCTATCAAGGAGCCTGAGGAACTTTGCTTTTTGTTTTTAAGTGTGAGTATCGGTCTTGGTTTCGGAGCCGAACAGGGATTGATTACCATTGTGGCCTTTGCCATCATTGTCGGAGCCCTGGTTTTCAAGAAGATTTTTTCAGGTTCGGTTCAAAATCCGAATCTTTACCTGACTGTCTCCAGTCAGGTGCCGGAAAAAATCGCCTTGGAAATGATCCTGCAGACCATTGATCGTACCGCGACCAGTGTCATGGTCAAAAGATTTGATGAGTCCAATCAGATAATGGAGGCCTCCTTTCAGGTGACCTTCAAAAGCGTCAATCAACTGGTTAGATGTACCCATCATCTCCAGGAGTTGAGTAAATCGATAAAGGTCAGTTATCTGGATGATCAGGGAATTGGTTCGCTCGTCCGGCATGATCTTGGAGATGTAGCGGCCCTCGCCAACAGAGGTCGCCGTTGCGGAGCCCGAATCCTCGTTGTCCCGAGCGCGGTTTCGCCGCTTGCGATCGTTGGCCCTTTTTCGAGCACTACTGGTGTTGCTGTTGGTC
>DUCD01000160.1:0-754 GCA_012959985.1 Verrucomicrobiales bacterium
AACATGATCCTCAGAAGCAACCGCCTGATAGAAATCCCATTTTTGTATCGCTTCCAACTGCAGGTTGTTTTCAGAATCTTCCAGAAGTTTCTGGAACTCCTTCCAGGCAGGCGGTTCTCCGGCATCCGCATAAGGATCATCCGGGGGAATACCCATGGTATTGACCCGATCCAGAGGAACAGCGGTTAGCAGAGTTCCCAACACTTGGGCACATGTGACAATTCCAGGCGCCAGGTTGAGTGAAACTAGTTCGGCATTGGGCCCCTTCTTGGTCGAAGCCGGATAATTCCCATCAGCTATAAGAATGGTCGCATGATGACCGGCACGACCAATAACTTCATTGATCTTCGGATGCAGGAGTTGATGTTTTAGCATTGGTGGAGTTCCCGTTACCGCGAATCGATCCTTCTGTCCTCAATTTGAAATCGACTCTGTCAGCAACAGGATTATCCCTCCTACTTCTTCTCAAATCAAACTTTTCATGCTTTGCCCGCCAATCTCAGCAATTTTCGAATCTCCCGTCTGAGTTTAGGCAATCGGATAGGTTTGGTCATGAAAGACTTAATTCCAAGGGGTAACGGCTCATCAGCAATGATTTGTTCGTTACTTCCGGAACATAGAATCACCGGCAAATTCGGACGAATCTCAAGGATTTCCCTGGCAAAACTGCATCCATCCATTTCAGGCATGCGAAGATCCGTCATCACCAGATCGTATTGGTTGGGAGCTTGACGAAACGTCTTCAATGCATCCG
>DUCD01000160.1:788-12246 GCA_012959985.1 Verrucomicrobiales bacterium
CCTTCTCAACGAATTAAGGATTAACTTTTCATCATCCACCAGCATAATGTGGCTTGTGCAATCCTTATCAGCAAAGGGATGCCTCACAGATGGGTTTTGTGGTTCAATGCCCAAATCTTCCAATTTCCTGTTTTTACCCAACGAAGATAAATCCATTTTTCTTTCCACCCCTCTTCTATTTTCTTCATCGGCATCGCCAGACTTCAGGTTTAACTTTTTTTTCACACCTTTTACTCCAAACCAGTCGCCCGCACTCCATTCGCAAAAAAGGTGTTTCCCTAAATGGACGCAAATAGGGTATAAGCAGTGCATTCCAACTGAAATTGACAGCCTCATGAACCCCATAGAAAAATCTTTTCACCGGAACAACACGATTTCCACCTTGTTCTGCGTCCTTGCCGCCATATTGATCAGCGCCGGATATCAGGTCGAGGCGGGAAACCAGAAAGCAGGTGTACTGGAAATCCGGAAACAGATCGAATATCTGCTTTATCTTCCGGATAACTATGAGGCCGAAGAGAAATGGCCACTGATTGTATTTCTTCACGGGGCCGGCGAACGTGGAGATGATATCGAAAAAGTAAAGGTGCATGGTCCTCCAAAACTGGTGGAATCCGGTAAAAAGTTTCCCTTCATCATTTTGTCACCACAATGCCCCACCGGACGCAGGTGGTCCACCGATACTTTGCTCGATCTGTTGGATGACATATCAAGTCGTTATAAGGTCGATGCCGAACGGGTTTACTTGACAGGCTTAAGCATGGGGGGCTATGGCACCTGGGATCTCGCAAGCCGCGATGCCTATCGCTTTGCCGCTATTGCCCCGATTTGCGGCGGAGGCAACCCTTCCAGAGCGCGGAGAATGGCCCACCTTCCGATCTGGGTCTTTCACGGCGGTAAGGACGGGGTTGTTCCAATCAGCCAATCCGAATCCATGGTTGATGCCATCAAAGCTGCCGGGGGCACAAAGATAGATTTCACCATCTATCCGGATGCCAGGCATGATTCCTGGACCGAAGCCTACAACAATCCCAAACTTTACGACTGGTTTCTACAACACAAGAAACAGGAACGCCGACGCAGAGGAACCCGATGATTTCAAGTTTGACGAATTGAATAGAACCTTCGCATCTCACATGAATATAGCTTCACAATTCGCAGTGATTCCCTCAAATCCTGTCTCGATATATTCGTTTTCCAAGTTGTCGGCTTTTCTTACAATCTGTCTTTGGGTTGTTTTACCAATGGAACGGGTTGCATTCGGTGAAATATCGATTGAAGACGACCTTAAGAGTTCGGGGTATCAACTGGTCTACGAATCCTATGTCGAACGGAATTGGGAGTTATTCGTGATCAACGCCGATGGAACCGGGACGCGAAATCTGACTCAAACACCAGATGTCCACGAACTTTACCCTCAGGTTTCACCGGACGGCACCAAAATCTGTTTTGTATCCGACAAGGGAACGGGAAGAAAAACAGTCCGCAGTGTCTATGTCATGAATGTCGATGGTTCAGAGAGAAAGCTCATTGCTGAACGAGCGCGTCAACCCTTCTGGCATCCGGACAGTAAAACCATCGCCTATCTTCCTCAGGAATACAAAAAATGGAATGTCGTGGATTATTATACAAAGGGCATGGTCTACCATCATTTACCCACCGGAAAATCAAGACCCCACCCCAATCACGATAAACTCCATCACCTGTACAACCCCGGATTCTCTGCGGACGGTAAATGGATCGTATCAACGGTGCACGCCGGAATGGGGTATCAACATGCCATCCTCTTGCTGGAAGCGGAAGGATATCAAATCATCGACCTTGGAGTTCATGGTTGTCGCCCCTGCTTCAGTCCCGTGGATAACCGACTGGCATGGGGCCCCGGAGACCACGAAATCGCAGTGGCTGAAATCGACTTTGACGTTGATCCTCCCCGGATTGGCCCCAAACAAATTCAGGTGATCGATAAAACCCTGAAAATCTACCATGTTGACTGGTCTCCCGACGGACAATTCCTCAGCATCAGCCGTGGCCCCACTGGAGATGGTGACATCTCCAAAGCAGGAACTCACCAATCCGCCTGTGAAATTGTCGGGGTGTATGCCCCCGGCTGGAATCTGATTGCCCTGTCTGCCGAAAAGCACGGCACAGTAAACCTTGAGGAAAACGTGGAAGGCCGGGTCCTTACATTGACTCGGAATGGAAAGAGCAATAAGGAGTCCGACTGGATTAAAACTCACTAAGGACTTTTTAACAAAACATGGGACAATCAAGTTTTCGGGCGCTGGTTTTCACCTCCGCCGCTCTGTGCATCGGAAGTATTTCGTGCGATCCTTCCACGAAAACTGAAAAGAGCAACGAGCTTACTTTTCAGCAGCAGAATTCATCGTCGGGGACCTTTGAAACCGTGACAAAAAGTGGTGTGGCCGTGGTCTTTCTACCCGGCGGATCCTTTTCGATGGGTAGTGATCGAGGTTCTCAGGACGAAGCACCCTCCCATAAAGTCATTCTGAAGTCCTTCCTCATAGATCAATTCGAGGTCTATCACGAACTCTTCACCAAGGCCGAGCTTCCAAATCCATCACGATGGCAGGACGATCCCAGAAAACCCGTAGAGCAGGTTCGTTGGCGGGATGCAAAACTCTATTGCAACGAGAGATCTCTTATGGAAGAGCTTCAACCTTGTTATGATGAAGACAAACCCGGATGGCCCTGTGATTTCTCAAAGAATGGTTACCGTCTCCCGACCGAAGCGGAATGGGAGTACGCGGCACGGGCCGGAAACAATTCACCTTACGAGTTTGGAGCTGTTGGCAAACTCAAATCTTTCGCTTGGTTCAGTGAGAATTCTAAAAAACGAACCCATGTCATCGGCACTCGCAAACCAAACTCATGGGAAATCCATGACCTCTATGGAAATGTTTCGGAATGGTGCCAGGACGTTTATGAACCCGACTATTACAGTCACAGTCCGGAAGAAAATCCGAAGGGACCAGGTTCGACCCCTGAAAACCCCAGGAGAGTCATGCGGGGCGGGTCCTGGAAAGTGTCCGATTCCATGTGCCGCGTCAGTTTCCGGGTGGGCCAACCTACCGGAGATTCCGATGCCTGTTTCTTCACGGATTTCTGCGGGTTCCGTTGCGTAAGATCCATTAGCCCGGAGGAAGCCCGTCAATTACAATCGGCCGCTCCCTGACTTGGAATCCGAGCCACATTTCACCAGATAAGATTCCAACCTTCTTCAATACATGCTTTTTCATACATGGACATTCCTTTTGTTCTTTGTGGTGGTCCTGACAGGATTGTCCATCCTGAAGAAAACCACTCTATGGATCCCATGGCTGCTGCTTGCTTCCTATGTGTTTTATGGATGGTGGAATCCCTTCTACCTGCTTCTCATCGTCTATTCTACGGCTCTGGATTATTTCGTAGTGCATTGGATGGATAAATGCCCAGCCAAACCATGTTCCATCAGCTTGGGTGAACGCCTGAAGGGCAAAGGATTTTATAACCGAACACATTCAAGAACCTGGATCGCAACCGCATGCCTGACCTTCGCTTTGGCAACCGCGGCCGTCCTGAGTCCCAACCAACTCAGACCTTTATTTCTGGGCGGGTTTATTCTGATGTTTCTGATCGCCCTGGCATCACTTTTAGAGAGCCGAAGAACCTGGTTGTGGGTCAGCATGCTCAACAACCTCTCCCTCCTGGCCTTCTTCAAGTATGCTGACTTCTTTATTGGAAACCTCAATGCCACTCTCGAACGTTTTCAATGGACCTTCCGTGTGCCGGAAGCCTACACTTTGATGCCCTTTCAGTTGGACTACCTTCTTCCGGTTGGAATCTCCTTCTACACCTTTCAGTCCATGAGCTACACCATTGACTTCTACCGGGGTCATATAGAAAAAGAGACCTGTTTCATCCGGTTTGCAACCTTCGTTTCATTTTTCCCTCAACTTGTCGCAGGGCCGATCGAACGTGCCGGAAATCTCCTGCCGCAATTCAAGAATCCCCCAAAAGTGACTCTGGACGACCTGGCTGACGGAATGTCTTTATTTCTAGTCGGTCTATTCAAAAAGGTAGCTCTGGCAAACTATCTATCCTTTTACGTCGAGAGGATTTTCAGCAATCCGGCTGACTTCAACAGCCCCGCTTTGCTACTGGGTACTTTTGCTTTTGCCTGGCAGATCTATTTCGACTTCAGTGGTTACACCGACATGGCAAGAGGCGTCGCAAGGATGATGGGATTTCGGTTGATGCTGAATTTCAACAATCCTTATCTGGCAATCAGTCTCGGCGATTTCTGGGCCCGGTGGCATATCAGTCTTTCCACATGGTTCCGGGACTATGTTTACATCCCTCTCGGAGGGAACCGGAAAGGCCCGGTCCGAATGTATTTCTACCTGTTCATCACTTTTGTAATTTCAGGTCTTTGGCACGGCGCGGCATGGACATTTATCATCTGGGGCACCTTACATGCATTTGGAATTATCCTGACCAGAAACCTGGAACGATCCGAGTGGTACCGAAACAGAATGCCTCGATTCTGTAAGCAGTTATTTGTTTTCTGTTTCGTCTGCTTCGCCTGGATTTTTTTTCGAGCCGAATCGGTACAGGATGCATGGATCATCATTCGTAGTATTTTCACGGGCTCATGGACAGATCCGGAGATGCCCCTGTTGATGCTTCTCCTGATGGGTGGTGTCTGGACTTATCAACATCTGTTCGAGTCAAAATTCCGTCCTTTGCTACAGTCCGGCATCTTTAAAACGGCCCTAGCCACTCTGATGATCGTCTATCTGTTTCTGTTCTCCTCCGGTGGCGGTGAATTCATCTATTTTCAATTCTGAGAACTATGAATACCCGTCCACAAAAAAACGCTGAACCCGAATCTCAGGAGGAAAAGGAAAGGGTCGTGGCCAATGAGGTTCGGCTGAATCGAAAACAATGGCTGATCGCCTTGTTGAGCTCAGGAATAATCTTGGCAATGCTACCGATCCTGTGGACCCGGATCGAGCCTTTACCCGACGGAAATGATTATCGATTACCCTATGAGTTGAGCAAAGATTATTGGCTCTACGAACGTATGACAGGAACATTGGAATCCAATGACATTGCTGTGGTGGGGGATTCCGTGGTATGGGGGGAATATGTCCGCCCGGACGGTACTCTGAGCCATTTTTTAAATCAGGAATTATCGGATGAACCGTTTATTAATGCCGGAGTTAACGGATTGTTCCCTCTCGCGCTCGAAGGCTTGATCAAACATTATGGTAAAACCATCCGGAACCGGAAAGTTCTCCTTCATTGCAATCTTCTATGGCTCAGCAGCCCTGAGGCGGATCTCAGTTCCTCCAAAGAACAAGCGTTCAACCATCAGAGTCTAGTCCCACAATTTGTTCCCCGCATCCTTTGCTACAAGGCAGATATTGACGAACGCCTCGGGATCGTTTTTCAAAACCATCTTCCGATTCTGCAATGGGTCAATCATCTTAAAAATGCCTATTTCGATCAACAGGACATCTATCAATGGACCTTGGCCGATGATGGGAAATACCCTCAGGGCTATCTCAACAGTTACCGTAACCCTCTAAGGCAAATAACTATGACGATTCCTGAGGAATCTCCAAACGATCCCGATCGCGGCCCCACCAGTGCAAGGCATCATCCATGGTCCAGCACCGGAATAGGGACCCAAGTCTTCGATTGGGTGAAACCGGAAATGTCCCTGCAATGGAAAAGTTTCCAACGACTGATGGATTTGATCCTGAAAAGAAACAATGATCTTCTGGTGATTCTGGGGCCGTTCAATCGACACATCATGGCCTCCGAAAATCAGAATGATTTCATTGACCTAAGAAAACGGATTCTTGCCGATTTTAAAAACAAGTCCATTCCCGTCATCAATCCGGAATTGCTGCCAAGCAAACTTTACGGGGACGCCAGCCATCCCCTGACAGCAGGATACGCCCTGCTGGCGAAACGCCTGGCAAACCATCCCGAATTCAACTCGTGGCTGAACCGGTAAATTAAGGTAGGACTCGCTGCACTGCCATTCGGTTAAGGAATCAGGCACCCCTGAAGCTGGGGGCGTCGACTCCGGATCATTGAAATCGACATTCATTTCTTCCATATTCCGGCCTCGGCGCGGCCAGCTTCAGTGATGATGTTATTAAGAAACCTGCGGAAAATCCTTAGCCGAATGGCAGTAGGGCTCGCTGCCTCACCGCGCCGGGAGAAAGTTTCAGCGCGTCGGGAACCGACCAATGATGCCAGTCAAACGGCGCGCTGAGGACGGCACTCACTACCAAAACTTCTCCCGCGACCGATAGCGGGGGCTGTTAAGACCAAAGATACTCAATCAATGTTTCGGATTCGGAGAAATCCGGAATCACTATATCGGCACCCACACCGATCAATCGATCGCGTTTCCACTCATCGGGTTTGCCACTCCGGTTTTTCTCATCACTGGCAACCGCAATAGCTGTCCCTCCAACCGCTTTAATATTCTCTATTTCAACATAACCATCACCAAATCCGAGCAGTCGATCACCTTCCACCTGATTCTCACGTAGAATTCTTTCGATGACTTGAGCCTTGGAAAATGACTTGTAATCATCGACGGCTCCATAGACATGTAGACCGAAACAATCCTTGAGTCCCAGCAACTCCACCTCTTCCTTTACATAATTCTCATCGGTACCACTTGCCAGGTAAACCTGCATGCCTTTTTCCGCCAAACAACTCAGTATCTTCAAGCTGCCGGGGACCAGCATGGATTCGGGTGAAGATTTTCCGCTGCGCAGATCCTCACGTCGCTGTTGAATCCGATCCATCAGACGATTATGATACATCTGCTTGTAGTCCTGAGGATCCTTGGGATCCCCCCCCCTTGTCTTGACTTCTTCAACCAGCCGAAACATCTGGTAAATAGTCTGCTTACCATTCAACTCCATCACAAACCGATAACTCAATGAACGAAGTTCATCGTCCGTTTCCTCGGTCCCCGTTTCCCGAAGAACCTCAACCATCATCGGCACCATCACTTCAGGCCATCCTTCCCGAACCAGACTCAAGGTCCCATCGAAATCAAAGACCACATGTTTAGGCTTTGTTGTTTTAACCGTTTCCCGAATGATCTCAATGGAGGATCCGTCAATGAATCGCGTCGATTCCGCTCCCTCTACTACGCGTTGATAATCTTTTTCTATATTGTCGCCCATTTTATCCTCATATTTTGCCGAAAGGATTCCGGCATGTGTCCTATCTATGGCCGCCTACTTTTGACCTCAACATTTCAAATCTGCAATAAAGTTCTTTTGATTAGGGTCGCAAATTAACGAGTCAGACGTTAACATCCATCATTACCGATCATTAAAAGATGCGCAAATGACTGAACCGATTCAAGAATGCTCAACAGAATCCAAATCGCCTCGCCTTCTTATTCTGGGAGCCCATCCTGATGATGCCGAATTCCATGCCGGTGGACTGGCTTCAATTTATCGACAACTGAATCGTGAGGTGAAGATGGTCTCCGTAACCGATGGCAGCGCCGGACATCATCAGAAAACCCCTGCAGAATTGATCGACATACGTCGTGAGGAATCCACTGCGGCCGCCGCGGTAATCGGTGCACAATCAGCAGTCTGGGGTTTTAGAGATGGGTATCTGGAACCGACTTTGGAACTTCGAAAAAGGATCATTCATGAAATCAGAGTTTTCCAGCCTGACTTGGTTCTGACTCACCGCACATGCGACTATCATCCGGACCATCGCGCGGTTGGTCAGGCAGTGCAGGATGCTTCCTTTCTGGTCACAGTCCCTCATGTATCAGTACAGACTCCGGCCCTCCGCATAGACCCCGTCGTCGCAACCATGGTGGATCTCTTCACCAAGCCCTCCCCAATGAATCCGGATATCGTTTTAAACATCACTTCCCAGCTGGACACCATTACCAAGATGTTGTCCTGTCACAAATCTCAGGTGTATGAATGGTTGCCCTATTCCCAAAACTGTCTCGATAAAATTCCGGAAACCGAATCGGAAAAATTTCGATGGCTTCAGGACTGGTTTGTAAAATATGCGGGCCCTCGTTCAGCCCACTTCAAATCGAAATTCAGTTTGATAGAAACCTATGAAATCAGTGAATATGCAAGGCGTCCGGACGAAGAATTAATACAGTCCTTATTTCCCAATGCCGCTTCGTGATATCTCCCGTGTATTTATTTTCTCATTACTATGCTGAAACTTTCATACATATTGCTCATCGGTCTACTTTCTTCCCGCCTGACCAATGCTGGGGAAATCACCTATCAAGCTCCGGAGCATTTAAAGGACGATTTCGGAACATTGAAATCCCCACTGATCTTCAATAGTGGCCATCCTGTTCAAACGGCTTCAGACTGGAAACTCCGAAGAGACGAAATCAAGAACAACTGGCACTCAACAATGGGTCCATGGCCCGCTCCGGTAGCAGACCTGCAATTCAAAGTTCTTTCCACCCAAATCAGGGAATCCTTTATTCAGAAACAAATTCAATTTCAATGGATCCCCGGTGAATCCACAGAGGGATACCTTCTGGTTCCCCAATCGGATGGAGTCAAGCCGGCTGTGGTGGTGGTTTATTATGAACCCGAAACTTCGATCGGGCGGGGAAAACCCTACCGTGATTTCGGGCTGCAACTGACTCGAAGGGGTTTTGTGACTCTGTCAATCGGCACTAAGAAGGCAACGGAACAAAAAATATACTCCATCTATTATCCCAATCTCGAAAACGCGAAAGTGCAACCCTTGTCCATGTTAGCCTATGCCGCCTCCACTGCCTGGAAGCTTCTGGCAGACCGGCCAGATGTCGACCCAAATCGCATTGGAATCACGGGACATTCATTCGGAGGAAAGTGGGCGATGTTTGCCTCGTGCCTGTTCGATAAATACGCCTGTGCGGTTTGGTCTGACCCGGGCATCATCTTCGATGAATCCCGACCCAACGTCAATTACTGGACCGCTTGGTATTTAGGCTATGAACCCGACGCCCAACGGTCATGGGATACGCCTTCAAAAAACCACCCTCGAACCGGCGCTTACCGTACCCTCTTCGAATCCGGTCACAATCTACATGAACTGCATGCCCTGATGGCTCCACGCCCTTTCATGGTCTCCGGCGGATCGGAAGATACTCTACAGCGATGGACAGCTCTTAACCACAGCATTGAAGTGAACAGCCTACTCGGATTTCACAACAAGGTAGCCATGACCAACCGCAAACATCATGCCCCAACCACCGAATCCAATGAACAGATCTATAAGTTTTTTGAGAGTCATTTGAAGAATTTGAAGAATTAAGGAAAACATGAACGAGAACACGACAACAAATGATCCTTCCGATGAATTCTTGAATCGTTGTGAAGGAATACTCCAAACCATCCGAAACCAGAAATCCGAACTCCAGAAATCGGCAGACTGGTTTGCGGATTCGATTCTCGCAGGACGCATGGTTCACCTTTTCGGTTCCGGACACAGTCGCATCATGGTTGAAGAGATGTGGCCTCGTTACGGATCTTTCCCGGGATTCAACCCGATGGTCGAACTGTCGTTGACCTATCACAACGCGGTCGTCGGCAGCAATGGTCAACGGCAGGCAATGTTCCTGGAAAATGTCAGCGGACTCGCCAATCAGATTCTCCGTAATTTCGCTTTGAATACGAAAGATTCAGCCCTGGTCATTTCCTCAAGCGGCTGCAACGTTGTGCCCATTGAGATAGCTCAGGGATTTCAAAACCAGGGTATCCGAGTAGTCGCACTTGTAAGCAAAGCTCATTCAGAGGCTTCGACCTCCAATCATCCGGAGGGTATCAAACTGACAGATGTCGCCGACCTCGTTCTGGATACCGGTGCCCCTTCAGGTGATTCAATGGTTAACATTTCCGGCTTGGACACTCCCGTTTCTCCAGGCTCATCAGTAGGCGGCTGCATGATCATCAATGCATTGAAAGCGGAAATCGCCCATCGATTGACACAAGCAGGGGCTCCTCCAAAGGTTTTGACTTCCGGCACACTGATCGGCAGGGAACGCGCCACCCAATTATTCAATGCCGCCTATGATGAACATGCTCGCCGACTGGCTCCCTACTATGCCGAGCTTGAAAAAACCCATCAGAAACCTTAAATTTCTGGATTCGACCGTTAGGATAACTGCTTTTATATTACACGCCTAATTTATGAAACGAAGTAACTTTTGGACCCGTTTTTATTTACTGGCATTGGGGATAACCCTGGTACACGACGCCCGTACCGACGACTGGCCACAATGGCTTGGCCCACAGCGTGACGGGATCTGGCGTGAAGATGGCATCCTTACCCAATTTCCTGAAAACGGCCCAATGTTGCGATGGAAATCTCCCCTCGGCGGTGGATACTCAAGCCCGGCTGTGGTTGACGGACGTGTTTATGTCATGGACCGCATCAACGCCAAACCTATTGGTGAGAGTGATTACAAGCCCTTCAAACGTGACTCGCTTCCCGGCAGCGAACGCATCGTCTGCTTGAGAGAATCGGATGGTCAGCTATTATGGACTCGGGAATACGACTGTACCTACACTACGGCTACCCTCTATGCGATTGGACCACGTGTAACACCGGCGGTGCACGACGGACTTGTTTATGCGCTAGGTGCGGAGGGAAATTTCCATTGCCTCAAAACGTCCGATGGGGCCATTGCCTGGTCCCGTGACTTTAAGAAAGACTACGACCTGAAGATCCCGACCTGGGGAACCTCATCTCACCCATTGATTGACGGTAACAAGGTCATTTGCGTTGTCGGAGGTGAAGGTTCAGTCGCAGTTGCATTTGACCGAAAGACCGGGAAGGAATTGTGGCGTTCTCTGGCAGCGAAGGAACCTGGCTACGCTCCCCCGGTCATTTACACGATCGATGGCGAAAGACACCTCCTGATCTGGCATAGCGAGGCTATCTGTGGATTAAATCCAGAAACGGGAGAAGTACTATGGTCGGTTAAAGCCGAACCCACGTATGCGATGTCGATCAGCACCCCCAGATTGCACGGAAGACAAATCTATTTGGCGGGGTATCGCCACCATTCCTGGCTAGTCGAAATTGGAACCGAGCGAAGATCGGCCCATGTCATTTGGAAGGGGGACCGGGAGCGAGGCATCGCAGCAGTCTTTAACACTCCATTCATCGAACAGGGGCTTGTTTACGGCTGCAATAACGATGGCTTCTACATGTGCGCCCGATTGAAGCAAGGCGAAGTGCTTTGGAAAACCCTCGAACCCCTGCAATCTAAACGTCGCCTGGATTGGGGCAACGTATATACCGTAAAGTACCAGGATCGATTTTTCCTGGCGACCGACAAAGGAGACCTGATTATCGCCAAACTGACGGTCCATGGCTATCAGGAGATTGACCGATGTCACCTTCTTGACCCCACAGGAAAAGCAGG
>DUCD01000160.1:12256-29083 GCA_012959985.1 Verrucomicrobiales bacterium
CAAACCTGATCAAACCGACTCATCAGATCGGTGGCCGCGTGGTCGTCTGGTCCCACCCCTCCTTTGCCAACCGTAGCATCTACCTGAGGAATGACCATGAAATCCGCTGTTATTCCCTGGCCGGTGAATAGTTCAGAAAGGAATAACTAACCCATCATCGAGCATTGCCAATCAACTTTTTCATCCATCCCTTTCGTCAGACATCCAAAATTCAAACACCTAAAACCAACATTTCATAAGCTACCATGAATAAAAAATGGAAAATCGCAGGAATCAATTTTGACCACTTTCACATGGGGGATCTTCTTCGAATGATTCATGAACATCCTTCCGCCGAAATCTCCGGCATCTGCGATACCCAACCGGATCGCATGAAGGAAGCCGTTTCGAACTTCGACATTCCGGCCGACAAGGTGTTCACCGATGAATCAGAGTGCATGAAAAAAACCAATCCGGACATCGTCGTTCTTTGCCCTGCCACAGCCGGCCACGCTGAATGGACAGAACGAATCGCTCCATTCAACGTCCATATCCTGATGGAAAAACCCTTTGCCTCTTCTCTCGAAGAAGCAGATCGGATGATCGCAGCCATGAAACCGACTGGAAAGCAACTGGCCATCAACTGGCCCATGCGCTGGTATGCGTCTCATGTCACAGCCTACGAATACGTCCACAAGGGAATCATCGGCGAAGTCCGTGAGGTTCATTACTACGACGGCAATCGTGGCCCTCTTTACCACGGTGCCGACAAAATTGAGAAAGAGCCGACATCCGAAGAAAAATCCTCGAGCTGGTTTTACCGAAAATCGGAAGGCGGCGGCTCGCTTCTCGATTATCTGGGATATGGAACCACGCTTGGAACCTGGTTCAACGGAGGGTCCTCCCCGATTGAAGTCGCCTGCATGATGGACGCTTCGAAGGGCCTTGAAGTGGATGAACACAGCATTACCATTGCCAGATATGATTATGGACTTTCGAAATTCGAAACAAGATGGGGCACCTTCACGGATCCATGGATCCTCCAACCCCAACCCAAATGCGGATTCATCATCAAGGGAACAGAAGGTACCATAAGCTCTTATGATGGAGAGGACTCAATTCGTATTCAGACAAAAGACTATCGTGAAGGAAAAGTTCATCCAGCCCCTGCTCTTGAATCACCCTACCGAAATCCAGTCGAGTATTTCATTCATTGCCTGGAAGAGAACAAAAGTGTTGAAGGCCCACTTTCACTGGAAATCAGCCGGATCGGTCAACAGATCGTCGATACCGCTTTTCAGAGCGCTGTTGAGAAACGGACATTGCCATTGAAGAAATAGAGAAGATCAGCAATGCATTACGAATCCACCGTCCACATTGATGGTCTGACCGGTCACCTGTGCTGCCCTTTCAGAAGACAGGAACACCACCATATCTGCAATATCCTCGGGCTTCTGCCATCGTGCCAAAGGGATCATTCTGGCACATTTCTGCCGTCCCCACTCTTCATAGGTCAACTGATCTTCCTTCGGACGTGACTCATTCCATGACTGCCAGACTGCCCGATTCAAGTCTGTCTGCACCATACTCGGACAAACGGTATTAACCCGAATTCCATCGCCTGCCAAATCCTGAGCCATGCACTGGGCAAAATTAATATTGGCGGCTTTGGATGCACTGTAAGGCGGATCGGTTGGAGAACCGATCTGCCCTGCAACCGATGAGATAAACACCATCGTTCCCTGCTTTCCTGCCTTCATGACGGGAGCCACTGCGTGAGCCACCTCTACCATTCCCATGATGTTGATATCCAGCACGCGTTTCCAATCGTTTGGCGAAAGCTTGGTGAAGGGAGAACCGAATTTCCCGGACCCTACCGCAGCACAATGTACCAGATGATCGATCTGCCCCGATTTCTCCATCAGATTCTCCACCGCCTGCCCCACACTTTCGCTACTGACGACATCCACCCGGGCTGTTGATATTTCCACTTCATATCGGGAATTTTCGTTTTGACCAATGCGCTCCGTATCTGGATGGAGATCCCAGATCTGGACGTCCACCCCTTCCTCTGCAAATGCCCGCACCGTCGCCAGACCTATTCCGTTTACTCCCCCGGTCACAACAGCTACATGATTTTTCAGGTGCAAATCCATTTGTTTATCATAACAAGAAACCGCCAATCATAAAGCACTGGGGACAAAAAAAGAAAAGATCGCTGAAGAAGAGAAAAAGACTCGGACCTATAGGCTTCCGTTTTTCGAGAATGTCCTACCCAAAGCATCCCTGATAAAACCGATGCGAAGCCATCCGTTCAAGCATGGCCCAGCCCAACGACTGATCCATATCGGCCATCAGAATCTGTGGCATCCCATTCTGGGAACTTGGACAATGTACGGCCTCGGGACCGAAAACCAGAATTGCACTTCCAGAAATATCTCAGACCGCCTATAGTGATCTGAAACCTGAACCCAACGAAATTCAAGTGACTGAGATGAAACGAAATCAGAACACTTCCTTATCAATGCTGATCGGTTTTTCTTTGTTGGCTTTGAATTTATTCGGCAAAGAAAACAGTCCGATAGATTTCAATCGGGACATCCTCCCGATCTTTTCTGACAATTGCTTCCATTGTCACGGCCCGGATGCCAAGGCTCGTAAAGCTGACCTTCGCCTGGATCAACCGGAAGGCCTGCTTCTTTCTTCTGAAAATACACCCCTGCTGATCCCCGGCAATCCGGACTCCAGCGAAATCGTAAAACGTCTTGAATCAAAAGATTCCGATGAAGTCATGCCTCCACCTGAATCAAACAGGTCCCTGACGGAAAAACAAATCCGGACCATCAGACTCTGGATAGAACAAGGCGCACCTTGGCAGGATCATTGGTCATTCAAAAAACTGACACGTCCAAATCTTCCTGAAATCCAAAACAGGTTTCTTCCCAGAAATCCTCTGGATCATTTTATCCTTAATCGACTGGAAAGAGTCGGACTGAGTTTCAACCCCGAGGCAAATAAGGAAATTCTGATTCGACGGGTATCTCTCGATCTTACCGGATTACCACCGACACTTGAAGAGTTGGATGCCTTTCTCAGGGACGATCGACCGGATGCCTATGATAGGCTGATTGATCGATTGCTGCTTTCTCCACGGTATGGAGAACGTATGGTCTGGGATTGGCTGGAAGCAGCTCGTTACGCCGATTCTAACGGCTATCAGGGAGATCGAGAACGAACCATGTGGCCTTGGCGGGACTGGGTCATCAAGGCACTGAATACGAATCAGCCATTCGACCAGTTTACCATTGATCAACTGGCAGGCGATCTGGTGCCTACCGCGCGTTTCGATCAGATTCTTGCCACTGGATTCAACCGCAACCATATGATCAACGGAGAAGGAGGCCGCATCCCTGAAGAAAACCGAATGGAATATGTCATGGACATGACCGAAACCGTGGGGACAGTTTGGTTGGGTCTCACTTTGAACTGCTGCCGCTGCCATGACCATAAATTCGACCCATTGACCCGGAAAGAGTATTACCAATTATCCGCCTTCTTCAACCAGACTCCGATCAATGGAGGTGGCGGAGACCCACAGACCGCACCCATTCTTACCGTCCCTGGTAGAGAACAGAAAACCCAATTGTTAACATTGGAAACCAAGATTCAAAATCTCTCCATGGAAGTATCAACTCTTGAAAAAAACATCCCCGCTCTCGTTGCCCTGACGGAAATCAGCGAACAAGAACTTTCCAAACCGACTGAAAAGGAGGTCCGCAAAGCCTTGGCACCCTCGCCTTGTTCTCGCAACAAGGACCAATTGAACAAAATCGCCGAATTCTTCACCCACAAGCATTCTGTTTATGTGAACCGTATCCGGGCACTCCAAAATCTGGTAAATACTCGCAATCAATTGAACCGGAGCATCCCCAAAGTCATGGTGATGAAAGACAGAGAAACTAGACGTGAAAGCTTCATACTGACCATGGGCCTTTACAACCAGCCCGAAGAAAAGGTCAATGCAGGCACTCCTTCCAGTCTGCCCGACTTACCTACAGATCGACATCCCGACCGTCTGAGCTTAGCCCAATGGCTGGTATCCCCGGACAATCCTCTGACAGCTCGAGTCATCGTCAATCGATATTGGCAAATCTTCTTCGACGAAGGTCTTGTTCGAACCCCGGAGGATTTCGGCACCCAGGGTAAACGCCCAACTCACCCCGGTTTACTCGATTTTCTCGCAACCGAATTCATCCGAACTGAATGGAATGTCAAAGCCCTGCACCGTCTAATTGTTACCAGTACCGCCTATCGTCAATCCTCAAAAGTTTCGCAATCCCTTCAGGAACGCGATCCCGAAAATGAACTGCTTGCGCGTGGGCCACGCGCACGGAGGCCATCCTGGATGTTGCGCGATCAGGCTCTGGCCGCTTCGGGACTTATATCGGATCCGATTGGAGGCCCTTCAGTCATGCCCTACCAACCAGGCGGCATCTGGAGGGAAGCCACTTTCGGCAAGAAAACCTACACTCAGGATCACGGAGGGAATTTGTATCGACGAAGTGTCTATACCTTCTGGCGTCGAATCGTTGGGCCGACACAGTTCTTTGATGTTTCCAAGAGACAATCCTGTGTGGTGAAACCCACTCGCACCAACTCCCCACTGCATGCACTGCTGACCTTAAACGAAACCACTTATGTCGAAGCAGCGCGCCAATTGGCACAGAGAACCCTGATTCACAACGACAGTAATGTTGAAAGAATCCGGTTTGCCTTTCGATCCGTCACGGCCAGATTTCCAACCGAATCGGAACAACACATTCTACAGGAACGACTGAATCGTTTAGGTCATCACTTCGAATCCAATTCAGATGCCGTCGAACATTTGCTCCAAATCGGAGAATCCGCGAATGAGAATAATCTCGATCCCGTAGAACATGCCGCCTATACCCTTCTCTGCAATTTGATTCTCAACCTGGATGAAACATTATCGAAACAATAATGAATCCGATACTTGAAAGCCAGGCTCATCTCACTCGCCGACAATTTTTCGGCCGCTCGGCCGTCGGTATTGGAACGGCGGCTTTAGCTCCATTACTCAGCAGAGACCTTCAGAGTTCTGTCGGGACTTTGTCCTCCAAATTATCGATCCGTAGTCAGGAATTACCGGGAATTTCCCATTTTGTCCCCAAAGCAAAACGCGTTATTTACCTCTTCCAGAACGGGGCCCCATCACATGTGGAACTGTTCGACTGGAAACTAAAACTGAAGGCCCTCCATGGGCAACCTGTGCCTGAGGAATACGTTAAGGGAAAACGTTTCAGTACGATGACCGGAAAGCCGCAGGGAAAATTGATGTTGGCACCGGTGGAACCCTTCCAACAACACGGTCAAAGCGGAGCCTGGGTCAGCAATTTCATGCCACACACCGCCTCGATTTCGGATGAACTCTGCTTTGTTAAAAGCATGCACACCGAAGCCGTCAATCACGCACCCGCCATCTGTTTCTTTCTTTCCGGATCCGAAATACCCGGACGCCCGACGCTCGGTGCTTGGTTGACCTATGGCTTAGGTAGTGAATCAGAGAATCTACCTTCTTTCGTGGTGATGACGTCAGTCACTAAAAACACCACCTGCGGTCAGATCTTCTATGACTTTTACTGGGGCTCGGGTTTCCTTCCCTCGAAACTGCAAGGTGTCAAGTTCCGCAGTATAGGAGATCCAGTGCTCTATCTGTCCAATCCTGACGGGGTCAATCGACAAGTGCGTCGAGGCCAACTGGATGATTTATCACAACTTAATCAGATGAATCTTGAGGAGTTCGGTGACCCGGAAATTGCCACTCGGATCGCGCAATATGAAATGGCGTTCAGGATGCAATCGAGTGTGCCTGAATTGACGGATCTTTCGGATGAATCACCCGAGACGCTGGACATGTACGGCCCTCAGGTGCACGAGCGGGGGTCGTTCGCATTTAATTGCCTGATGGCTCGACGCATGGCAGAAAGAGGTGTTCGTTGCGTGCAACTCATGCACGCCGGATGGGATCAGCACAACAGTATCACCACCGAACTCTATAACCAGTGCCGAGATACCGATCAACCCTCTGCTGCTCTAATCAAGGATCTCAAGCAACGAGGATTACTCGACGACACTCTGGTCATCTGGGGAGGTGAGTTCGGCCGCACTCCATTTCTACAAGGTGACATGAAAGACCGCAAGCGCTGGGGACGGGATCACCACCCTTACGCCTTCACCGTCTGGATGGCCGGTGGAGGAGTCCGACCGGGGATCACTTATGGAGCCTCCGACGACCTGGCCATGAATGTCGCCGAAAACCCGGTCCACGTGCACGATTTTCAAGCCACCCTTCTCCATTTAATGGGTATCGATCACGAACAGCTCACGTATAAATTTCAAGGGAGGCGTTTTCGGTTAACCGACGTTCACGGAAAGATCGTGAAACCCATTATCGCTTAAGAAGCATTCAAAAACGACTGCGCTTGCACTCGCTGGAATGGATCCTCATCGAAAAGGGTTTATGCCACCAAGCCCTGTCGATCAATGAAGTCAACTCACCTGTCTCTCTCAATCTCAGAAAATTGGGGATCACTCAAGCTGTGTAGAAAAGCGATGATGGCATTCTTGTCGTCATCTGACAGAGGGATTCCCCTCCCCCTGTGTTTTGCTAGATTTGGATCGAGCGTTTGGCTGTTCACAATGCCGGATGAGTAATGATCAAGGACTTGGTTCAAGTTCTCAAATCGACCATCATGCATGTAGGGTGCCGTAAGAGCAATATTGCGCAGACTGGGTGTTGCAAATTTATGGAGATCATCAGACAGATGGGTAACCCCAGCCAGTCCAGGATCGTCACCAGGCGTAAGACCATTGTTGTGAAACTCGTGGTCAGTAAAAAACGCTCCCGAATGACAGTGAAAACAATCCGCTCCAAACTGTCGGCGACGAGGGTCATACTCGGTAGTGAAGAGTTGAAATCCACGGGATTCTTCCTCTGTCAATTTCAACTTTCCACGGGATGCTCGATCAAATTTCGAATCGAAGGAGGTCAGCGTCAACACAAACTGCTCGATCGCAACACCCAAACGATCGGCTGTAATATTTAAGTCACCGAAGGCTTTATCAAAAAGTGGAGGATACTGCGAATGTGCTTTCAGTTTCTGTTCCACATTCGAGAGAGATTCATGCATTTCAAGTGAATCCTGAATAGGGAACTTCGCCTGCGCCCTTAGACTGGATACCCGTCCATCCCAAAAAAATACATCCTTCCAAGCCATATTGAAAATCGGCATCGACTGACGTTTTCCCGGGCGACCGGTGACGCCCAGACTGAATCGACGTGAATCAGAGAGTCCTGCCTTCCACTGGTGACAGGAAGCACAGGAAATAGCCCCGGATCTGGAAAGAAGGGGATCATGGAAGAGTCTTCTTCCAAGTGCAACACGTTCCTCTGTGAGGGGATAGTCAACGGGGAGTTTTGGAATCGGAAAGTTTTTCGGCATTTTAAATTCATAGGGCGTACCGACGAAACCGGTAATGCCCTTTCCCCCTGTGAACTCAGTGGAAGATTCGGGAGAATGGGAACGAATCCAGTGGACTTTGAATGCATCCTCTATGTTGTTCACCAGAGTCAAAGCAGTAGGGTCACCCTTTCGTCCATGAGTGGATGTGTGATCCGCAATGTTGAGTGGTGTCGGGCCGGTGGTGAAGAGTCGACTTAGATTGAAATCAATCGTGATGGTTACATCCAGTTTTGAGAGGTCAAAGGAAGTAGGAAGAGTCACCATCATTCGATTGTGCGCATTTCCAAGATGATAGGAAAACCCGACTGGGTCAGCTGTGTTTGAAGAGTGAAGACGTCCTTCAACAGCCAGAAAGATATAACCGCCCTGCCAACTCCAATGCAGATTATTTTTCGGGTGCAGTGGGTGATCTTGAGGATACCGATTCGGGTCGTTCGCATTCGTTTTCTCGTCTAATCCAATGAAAAACTGAAGCGAGTGAAAATGCCTGCGCGGTAATCCAGCGAGGGAAATCTTCGAAACATCTGAAGCCGCATTGACAAAAGCCTGCCAGTTTTTTCGCTCCTGCCACGTCGATTGACCATTCTGGACCTTAGACTCGACACGCGGATCGGACAGCAAATACGCAAGACGGGTGATTTCAAGCTTTTCTCCATTGGGAAGAGGTAAATTCTTGGCTGGCAGTCCTATGATCTGCCCTTCCCATAAATGGCGTATCTCCAATGTAAGCACCCCTTGAGCCGCAGAGGAAGACGTTAAAACTACGAAAAGAAAGAAGAGAATACCATATCGCAGTGACACCAGACATTTGGAGCTGACCACTTTAGAGGGAAGTCGCATGCGCGTTGGTTTTGTTACGGAGATCCTATTGGTTACAAGGGAATTAATTGATTGCATTCATTCTTTGCCTGCAGCTTAAACAGGACACTAGTTGGAAAGACCTGAGGCAACGGCACTATACCCTCCACCCAATGCCGCATCCCTGGCAATCAAAGCATCAAACGCTGCTTGTTCCACTGGATTGAGATTCGTTATGTCCAATGGCGATTTCTCATTCACATCGGAGGGAAGATGATAAAATTCGTAGGTCGGAGTATCGGTCGTGAGAAACGGATCACCATAGATGAGCAGCTTGTAGTCCGGATATGTTTCCTCGCGGAGGGAACGTCCCGGTTTATTGGAATTGAATCTTTCGGTGACAATTCGGCGGCTAGCGGTATCGTTGTTCTTGAGAATAGGGAGAATACTCGTCGCGTCAACACCTGTTCCAGGCAAGGAAACATCGGCGAGTTCCAGAATGGTAGGAAAGATATCAATCACGTGAACAAAACGATCACTGGTGCTTCCTGCTGGCAGACTGACATCCGGCCCCTTGATGATAAAAGGAACATGGATACCGCCCTCGTAAATGGATCCTTTGGCGTGGCCGTTGCCATAGGGAGCCTGTGCAACCCGCCCTGGAGTCCCGTTATCGCCTACGACGATGATGTTGGTTTTCTCGACGACGGCAGGCCCCATCTCAGTCAGGAGTCGCCCTATTTCGGTGTCGAGTGCTTCCAATGCTTTTTCGTAAAGCGACCTTACATCGGTTCCCTCCCCCCCCTGAAGCAGCTCCGAAGGCGGCTCATGAAAAGGGGTGTGAGCCGCATTAAATCCCATCCAGACAAACCAGGGTTTGTCTGCTGTTTCCTGCTCATCTATGAAGGTCAGTGCTTCGTTAACCTGATCCGAGGTAGTATAAGTATTGGAAATGGAAACCGTTCCGTTGTTATTCTTCCTCCAACTGTAATAATCATTAACCCCGCCACCAGTAATTCCTACAAAATGCGGCCAAGCTCCAAGCGTTCTAAAGCCGGTATTTCCACCTCCTAAATGCCATTTCCCAAAAGCTCCGAGGGCATAGGGAGAATTTGCGGCTGCGAAGACTTCCGGAAGGGTTGTCTCCTCAGCGAGAAGTGAATCACCAGGACTGCCCACCCCCGTGCGCCAGGCTTGTCTGCCGGTCAGGATACAGGCCCGCATCGGAGAACAGACAGGTTGAGAGTAGCCGTTGGTAAAACGGACACCGCCACCTGCAAGTGAGCGGAGGGTTTCCATTTCAGGAAAGCTCGTACCGGGATTCAAAATAGTGCTGTTGTCCAGAGGACTGGAGTCAACTGCCCAATCGTCAATGATGAGCAACAGAATGTTGTTCGCCTGATCCGGAACAATGATTGAGTTGACCGAAGCGATCTCACCGAAACCAAAATTTATCGTTGCGGTATAGGGCCCGGCATTGACTCCTACGGCCTCCTGATTAAGGCTCACTTCCAGGATATAGCGGGATATTCGTGAGACGAAAACTGCTTCCAACTCGCCAATGTGGACTAAAGTCGGTTCCGCGCTTAAATCCTCCGGCACAAGGGAACTGTCAGCAGAACTGAGTTGCACCCATACAGTCTGAATGCCACCGTCAGATAGGAGCGTTTGATCGGCAATGTTTTCGGCAGCGAGTTCCTCGTACATAAAACCTTCATCATCAAAAGGGGCAAGTCCGGTTGCTTTGGCTCGGTAGAAATTCCGATCTTTGGAAGCCAGGACCTCTTCATGAATCAATGTTGTTTGATCACTTTGGGCTAGGATTTGAGGCTCGATTACCGTCCAGTTTGAGCTTTGAACATCCGTTGCCTGGGACACTTCGTAGCGACTGCCTTCAACCGAATTCCAGATGATTGTGAGGTCACCCGAATCCGAGTCATCTACGGAAACAGAATCAAAGGTGAGTGCGGCCTCGGGGCCACCTTCGAAAACGGTGGTGACCCTCGCGCCATTTTCGTCGTTATCAGGAATGCCGGTTGGAACACCGCCAACAGGGTCACCGAAGAATGAACGCCCGATGTTGTAGGGATAAACCGGTTCCCCTATGGCATCAATACAGACATAATAAGCCCAACTGCCATCCGGAAATTCAGGAGTCACACTAAATCTGGCGTTGTATTCGTTTAGGTCAAAATCTTCACCGAGTTCCAAGCCTAGATCACCCTTGTAATCGTTGTCTTCCATATAACGCCCGAGCGGGAATGCATTACTCACGGCAGGCCCTTCGGCAAAAGCAGCCACTCCCAGATAGGCTCGTTTGGCCCACTCTGGCCAAGAACTGCGGCTGCTTAAATTCGATCGAATTTGAAATCCGGATCTCATCCGTCTGATGGCACTATTAGAATCATTCGAATCGAAATAACCGTAAGGTCCATATACAGGGAGTCCGTCGCTTGCCCACCCGAGGATTGGGGAGTGACGTCCATTGAAATTTTCACTATAGGAATGGGTGGTTTCAGAGTAATCGACGCTGTCGCCGAGTTGACTGCGAAGAGCCGGTGGATTGGCATGGTAGTGGTATCGGGCCCCTGCCTGATGAGCGTTACCTGCATCGAAAGTAACCCTTTCATTGATATAGGCATCTCGATTCCATGCAAGGTCTCCTCCACGGCCTTGAACCTCTCGCCCGGTGGATGACCGATAGGAAAATCCATCGCGTGAATCAAACATGGAGACACCGTTAACGAAGTAACCAATGGCTCCCAGTCCAGTAAGGGTCTTGGCGTTGATGTTTGTTGGATTTACCGGATCATGAGGAAAGCGGTAAACGACCGCCTGATTCCCAGGATAGTTGGGGAAATTTCGAGTTTTTGAGATATCCAAATACCAGGGTCCCATCAGGTGACTGGCGAGATTGGTAGTGCGAATGTATACCCAATCTTCGGTATAAGAAATTTCGTGGATCCCCGCATAGGTCGGCAATTCTTGCACTCCATCTCCACGATTCCATGTTGTCACCGCGTTTCGGGCAACTTCGTCAGCTGTCGATTCGTAAATGCGAGCATAGGCCCCCGAGCGGTCGGTATACCACGAGCTTACTCTCGGATCTTCTTGGGCAACTAGACGAATGCCTAGCAAACAGGTCACAAACAAAATTCCGATCCTTGCATTTAATTCAGCAGATTTCATGAGAAAAAAAGTATTTTTGGAGTAAGATCGATTATTGATTCAAAATTATTTACTTCTTATGACGTCCGACTAATTTCCCTGTGGCTGACTGCAGCAGAACTCCTGCCATGCTACCCTATAAGAAAGGCCTCCAGGATGGGTTGGAATGGTTACAAAAAAACATATTACCGCGGCATAGGCGCAAGAATTTTTTCGGTGATTAATAGCGGACCGGAGCTACCTCCAAAACGGTGAACAATTCAGGAGGATCGCGTTGGGATTACCAGCGAGGTCCTTGTTTTCATTCCCATGGAATTCCTCACTTTTGAAATACTCAGGAAAAACTAATTATTCCAGCAACAGCCTGTTTTCGAATTCTATCCACTACACCGGAACAGCTAATTATCACTTGTGTTTTCGAGCGACTTGGGTTCTATTACTGCTATGCTCAGCATGAGGATTATTGACTGCCCTCCCCATCCGCGACGCCATAATCATCCGTCGATGAAGCCTGATCAGAATCCAAAAGTTCAGTCCGCTTTTACCCTGATCGAACTTTTGGTGGTCATCGCCATCATTGCGATCCTGGCAGGAATGCTGTTGCCCTCGCTTTCCAAAGCAAAAACCAAAGCACAAAGAGCGGTCTGTTTGAACAACGAAAAACAGATTGGACTGGCAATTTCAATGTATGCTCCAGATTTTGACGATCGTTTTCCGTTATGTAAAAACTGGGGCAAAGCTTGGGGTAACTCATGGACCCAACCCGGAGGAACCCAATGGCTACCAGAACTGCTGCAACCCTACATCGGAAAAAACCGCTTGAAAGACGCCAACCAGACCCGTTCCCGCTCAAAAACCGTATCCAATCCCGGCAAGGGCACCTATGCCTGCCCAGTCGGCCAGAAAACTTTCGATCCCAATGTCAATTGGACAGAGAGTTTCTACAAGGCGAATGACAACGTAACCTACGTCTGGAACCATATTTTCAAAACGAAAGACAGCTCGGGATATGAAGCAGACCGACCTGTCAGCGGCAGAAAAACTTCGGATGTCGCCAGTCCAGCGCGCGCTGTTCTACTTTGGGAAATGCCGTATTGGGACCCGAAAAAGAGCGCCCATGGGGATGCCCTGAATCTGGTTTATGCCGACACACATGCCGCACTGGAAAAACGTTCCGAAGATGAAATCGATTGGTGGCGTTTTCATAGCCGCCGAGGTTGGAACGATGCCGAGTTGACCGGGTTGACTTTCAAACGGTAGAAGCTTCCCCCCCCATACCTCTCCGGCTGCTGGATGGCCCGTTTCACCTTCTCTGGCCGAGCTGAAATATCAAATCAACACCTTATAGCAATACATACGCATATTATACGCATCTGTAAATTCTTAAAGAATCCTTTTCGCATTGCATATAACTGTTTAAGAATTGAATTGTTCTCAGTAATAGAAATGAAGAATTCAGGCAACCCCGGAAGGTTGAACAGGTCTCTGAGGCATTTAATCCAACTGTTTCATAAGGATTATTTCTTAAATCCCATTCCATTTCAGGTGCTTGAAGCGAAGCGTATACAGCAGTTCACGTCTTTGTGGATTTATCACTCATGAGCCTCCCCTGAAAAAGTGGACAGTCGTCGTGCTAAGTAATAAAATAATGAGCACGAAAATGACTGAGCAACAACGCAAGCGCACCAACATCGATCAGGTTTTCAAAGATGACGCGGTCAAACACCTGATTCAAAGCGAGAAACCCACTGAACAAATTGCCCGTGAATTGGGTACATCAGCTGGAAATCTTCGAGGATGGAAACAGCTCTATCTTGAAAAACTCGATCAAACCGCTGGATCCGAAGAAACCGGTATGAGCCCCAGTCAAATGGCGCAGAAGATTAAAGAACTGCAAAAGGAACTCAAACGGACACAACAACAGCGAGAGATTCTCAAGGATGCTGTGGTTTTTTTTGGCCAACAAGAAGCCGAAAAGTCGGGTTTATGAAAGAACACAGGCTAATACATCCTGTAACAATGATGTGCCGGACATTGGAAATCGGACGATCGGGATATCATCGTTCTATCCGACCGGAGAATGGCCTTCGAGCAAGAGAGAACCGGAAATTGACCGCTGATATTGAAAACATCTTCAATGAAAACAAAAAACGATACGGCAGCCCGAGAGTGACAACTCAACTAAGAAAGAATGGCATCAGAGTCGGAGAAAATCGTGTTGCCCGGTTGATGAAGCAGGCAGCAATACGGGCAAAAACACCACGGAAAAAGAATCCGAAAACCACCGACAGTCGCCACGGAGGTCGGATTGCTCCCAACCTGGCCGGGAAGATGCAGATCCATCGCATTAACCAGCTGTGGGTAGCCGATATCACTTACATCCGAACCGATCTGGGTTGGTGTTATCTTGCGGCAGTTCTGGATATCTACAGCCGGAAAATTGTTGGATGGCAAATGAGCAGAACTATGGAAGCCTGGTTGGTAACGGATGCGCTCAATAGGGCAATTCAGCAGAGAAAGCCACCAGCGGAACGGGTTGTGCACACAGATAGAGGCAGTCAGTATGTATCAGATCAGTACATTGAATTGCTCAAAAAGCACGAATTGACAGCGAGCATGAGCGCCAAAGTGGTCAACGACAATTATTCTTCCCCAGCCGCGACAATTAAAATTCCCCACCTGCAACCCTGCAAATGATGACGATGGATGGTGGTGGTGCGTCCCCGCCGGTGGAGCGTAGGACTCGTGGCGTAGCCACGAGTCCGGAGAGGAACCGGCGGGGACGCCGACGTGATTTAAGATTAGGTCATTTTTCTGAATCATGCGTTGAATCAAGGGCTGCCATACAGCGTTTGTTGACTCCCGATCAGACACCAACTCAAGATTGCTATCCCGGCAGCTTCACCGCTGCATTCTATCCCTTCTTTCGATTCCTGGCATCGTCTTCCCGGATGCTTTTGTTGTCAAATTCCAGAATCGTCGCATGATGAATCAGGCGATCCACCGCAGCCATTGTCGTCATGGGGTCCTTGAATATTTGGTCCCATTTTGAAAAAACCAGGTTGCTGCTGATCATCAGGCTTCTGCGCTCATAGCGTTCAGCCAGGAAGGTGAAGAGCACTTCCATTTCCTCGCGCGACTGTTGAATATATCCGATGTCATCCAAAATAATGACCTCATAGCGATCCAACTTTTTCAACAGTCTTTCCAATCGCAGGTCCCGTTTGGCGATCAGTAGTTGTTGGACCAATTTGAACGTAGACGTGAAGTAAACCGTATATCCGTGGCGCAGCACCAGTTCACGTCCCAATGCACGAGATAGTGGGTTTCACCTCGTCCCGGCAGTCCGAAGGCTAAAACATTTTCGGCCCGATCCACGAATCCGCCCTCCAGTAAAGTCGGTAGAATTCGGCGAACTTTAACCGGCAGCTTTGAGTCATCCAGGCTTTCCAGGGTTTTGCCCTGAGGCAATTCGGATTGTTTGAGCAATCGTTGTTGTCTGCGTTCATGGCGGTCGGCGGATTCGGACTCGCACAGTTGCAGCAACAGTTTTCGATAACCCCAGTTGTCCCGTTCGGCCTGCTCGATCATTTCCGCAAACTGCGAGGCCATCGTCGGTAACTTAAACTGCCGAAATAACATCTCCAGGGGATCAATCGCCATGAGCCACCTCCTGATCCAGAAGCGAATCATAGCTGGCCAGATCCGGCGCCAATTCTGCCAATTCAACGACTTTCCTGCATTGCGGCGCCACTTGATCCCGGACCTCCAACGCCCGCCACTTATGACGCTGATTCAAAAATCCGCTCAGCGCTTCTTCCACCGCCTGGACCGAATGGTCCGCAGCAGCTTTGAGGACCTGGAGGTATTCGATCACTCCGGGTTGCTGCCCGTGATCTTCTGCCAGCCGGTCATAGGCGGCTCGATAAACTCCCGAAGGATAGAGTTGTTCACGATGCTGATAATTGAGAAAAACCCCCGGTTTGCGCAACAACGGTTCAATCACATGGCGAAAATCAATCAAAGCCCCTCGATCTCCACGAATCCGGGCAAGGGTAACAATCCATTGTCGTCCCAAATACACTTTCAATTCCGACTCATAAAGTTGTACCTTCACTTGGTGTCCAATTAAACGGGAAGGCACCGAGTAGGCGTTCTTTTTTACACGAATGACGCTGTGAGAGCTGACTCTCGGCCCATACTCCCGGTATTCGGCCAGTACCGATTCGGGAAGAGGCCGCATGGCCGCCAATTCCTGTTGAACCAATTCCTGACGTTTCGAATTGGCCAATCTGATGACCTCCCGGACAAAGTGATCATATTTTTCCAGGGAATCAAAATCCCGGCTGCCCCTTAAAAGCAAATGCTGATTCAGGCGACGTTTGAGATGGCGATTCTGAGATTCCACATCTCCATGCTCATGCGGGCAACCCAGGTTAATGGTCATGGGAAACAGATCGTAATGAGTGCACAGTTCAAGATAGTCCGAATTATACTCGCGCTTCTGTTGGGGGTGATCACAAACTTGGTGTGTGGCCGAGCTGGTGTTGTCGGTGCTTAAATGAGTCGGACGTTTGCCCAGCATTTTAAAAGCCCCCTGCAATCCGCTCACCAGACTCAGGAACGATTCGGAAATACAGCGCGTGGCCCACTGCCAATTGGAATAGGGCAGCACGCAGTGGCAGAATAAATGATCCAATGACTCTCCGGCAATACTGACTTGCAGCTCCCTGGCGTAAGTCCAATCCAACTGCATCAATTCCCCGGGCTTACGGTGTTGAGCAAAAAACACCTCCTTGTCCGGTCCTTCGGTGGCGCGCCAGTGTCGGACGCGTCGCTGAAAGGTCCGTAAATGCGAAGGCTCCAATCCACTGTCCGGCTGATTTGAAAAATGTTCGAATAACATCTTGGCTTCCAGTTCAGGCGCATCGTGAAGCATGATTCTCACTTCGGGCCAAACCGCTTCCAACGGGTCCTTTCGGGTTCTCCACAGATGAGGCTTTTGAAGTTGATCGGGTGTTTGATCGGTTTGAAGATATTTGCGGGCGGTTTTCCGATCGACGTCCGCGTGTAAGGCACTGATTGACATATTGCTGGTAACGGCAAACTTCTCGCGAAGCCGCTTATGTTGTTGGTGATTGATCATGGTTTAAGCCGTCCTTGAATATCCCACACACTCATGTGGAAACTTGGACGACCGAACCAAATCATCCCCACTCCAAGTGGGGAATTTTAATTGTCACCAGCGGGAATTATAATTGTCGCTGTACACTCGACGCGGCCAGCTTCAGGGTGGTGGTTCCAAAACACAATGCGAATAGGAATCCGCCGGATAATT
>DUCD01000161.1 GCA_012959985.1 Verrucomicrobiales bacterium
AACAGAAACGCAATTCGAGAAAGCCCTCTACGAATCGGAAGACTCCAACACGCTCAATACATCATTTATCGAGCGACTGAATCTGACCATCCGGCAAGCCACAGCGTATCTAACACGACGAACGACCTGCCACGCCCGACGCCAAGAACAATTGGAGAACCAGCTGGAGATTGTACGATGTTATTACAATTTCCTGCGCCCCCACAACTCATTGAAGTTTGGAAAAGAAACGAGAACGCCTGCGATGCAAGCCGGGCTGGCAAACAGAAGACTTTCCTTCCGAGAAATCTTCACCATCCGTTTTCTTTTCATAATTCTGGAAAGAATCAGACGGCTGATTGGATCTGTCATGGTCTACAGGACAATGGCAGCGTAGGAATTAACAGTTGATGAAGGAAGCACCGAATTGATCCCCGATGCCACCCTTGCAGACGCTATCCTGGACCGCTTGGTTCACAACGCTTACTCCCTGGAACTGAAAGGAGAATCCATGCGGAAAAATAGACAAACTAAGAAATGAAAATGAAACAAAAAAACAAGAGCCTGCGGATTCACAGCGCAGCCGATGTCCCCGGTGATTCCGGGGACGCAGTTACCCACAGCCGGAGGCCGTCCTCCGACGCGAGAAGGACAAGTCCCATTCTCGGACGGCCTCCGGCTATGGATAACTACCTGCTGAGAACACTGGAGAGATGTGCCATTTCGACCCTCGCTACGCTCGGAAAGCCCATTTGAAAGATTGAAATCTTGACTGAAATCGACCATTTAACTTACACATGAAACCCCAGCGTCGCTACGCTCCGAAAAGTGTCCGAGCTCAATCGGATAAGGTGTCCGACGAAAACCGGATTGGGTGTCCGAACTCATCGGAATGCGCATGCGTGCTACTCCATCCCGAGAAAAGCTTCGCTGCTGCCTGCCCTCCTAGTTCTCGGCGACCTGAGTATCCAAGGAAACATCAAGACGGTGCGATCTCTTGCTGAACCTCTCCAGGTCGCGATGGACAACGATGCCCGCAAGGCCCTCGTGCCCATCGAAAACAAAAGGCAGTTCTTCGATGTCAATGCCGAAGTGCTGGAGAATGTGGATCCCATCTTCTACGGGGACGTGCGGACCGCTGTCATGAAGAGCATAGAGATGGGGTGACCGGATGGCTTGTGAGTCCTGCCCGGAAATGGACCACTGAATGCAGGAACATACGGGATTATGAACGTACACCAAAGTAATCATTGTTGTGCCAATGATTGCGCTGAAAAAAGACGTATTGAGGACGCCAATGTCCAATAAACTCCCGGCCGTTTGGCCCGCAGCCGCCCACACTAAAGCGAAAATCGAGAGCTTGAAATCGTATTTGGACGCTTGGTTTCCAATATTGGCAAGAAGTAACAGTCGGCCCATTCTTTACGTTTACGGTTTTGCAGGCCCGGGGCGATATACAAATTACAACGACTGTTCCCGCTAACGTCAAGGGTGATCGATAGCTCAATGAATGGCACACGGGCGGCGAACCGCCTTTCGTCCGCTCAATGAATCACCGCTCGTCTGGTGCGTGCCTTTTCGGGGAATGTAGGGATATGATGTTTTTTTGGAAAAGGCTTCGGTCCCGTTGGGAGGAGAATCTATGACGCGAACCTTTTGGGTTACAGTTTCTCAATTTGAGATTCATACGCGTTGGCGGCGATAAGATCATCGGGTAGATCCGGTTTTACCTTGTCCTCGGAGTCGGCTGCATCCGGATCACTCTCAAGGCTTCGCACCTGATCAAGGGCTGACCCCAGGATCGCTTCGATCTCTTTCAACCATCTGTTGAAAGTCTTTCTCATCGACTCTCGTTTATCGGCCAATCGTAACCACTCTGCCATTTTGTCAGTTCGACCGCCGTTCAAAATCGACTGGATCAGTTCTTTCGCCAACTCTTCGTCATCGATTTCCTTCAGAATCTTAGTGCGTCCGTGAATAGTGGAGTTCTTGGAAGCCAACACTGTTTTGGCGAGCTGCTTGATGTCCTTCTCGATATGGCGGTTGCGGTTTCTGGTCCTGTTTCCTCTCTGCTCGGCCTCGCCGCGAAATCTTTTACGCTCATTATCTTCGAGCTTTCTTGCGAGTCTTTTCAACGGGGCGGACTGTTTATCTAGATTTGTCAGTTGAGTCCTTACACATCCAAAGTTCGTTCGAGTCTTCTTTCCGTCATTCGTGACATGATTTTTGAAATCATCGAACTTCTTGTCGGCATTTATTTCGCCCTCGATGGCTATACTCTCGATTCTCTCTTCCAACGTCTTTATCGATTGTTGTATTTCCGAATTATCCGCTCGAAGCGCGGCCAACATAGCGGGGGATTGCCGAAGCTCCTTGGGGAGACTGTCGAGGGGCGTGTGTTCCTTAACGAGTGCATACTCATAGCGCTGTTTCCTTGGAACGGCAGGTCGATTGTCGTAGCGGAAGACCGCCACAAAACAAAACTCCTTCCACTTATTAAAACTACGGTTTCGAGACCGAACATCAAGCTGAAGAGGCAGAGAAAATTCATTCAAAAGATAAGTTGAATAGTCTTCCTGATGCAGTGGGGTATGCTTAATAATTGTTTCTAGCGTAACTGGAACTTCATCCTTTTCAGGGGAATAACCTGCAATTGACTTAGCATTTTTAATGATAGTCTGCCTTTTCTTGTTTTTCAAACGAGGTGTGCCCGAAGTTAGGAATAAGTCTTTGTTATTCTTGATATCCGTCAGTTCTTTACCGCTAATCAGCTCATCCTCTGGCTTATCAATTACCATCTCTCCCCTTGCATCGAAAATGCGTATATGTAGGCTGTCAGCAACCAAGGCGACGATAATGAGTGAAGGACGTTTGTCTGTGAGATCAGCGGTTTCAGGAACTGACATCACACTGAGGTCATACCCCTTTTTCAGTGAGAATTCGATGCCTTCAGGATAATCACTCAACAGGTGTTTTAATTCTATTAGATCCGTTTTTTTATCAGGAGCGATATCTGTCTCCAACTTCTCTGAAATCTTCCCTCCTTCCGGGCCGAAAACCTGGAATTGCAATCCACCTGCCGCTTGCTCTACGGTCATGAGAGATTTTCCGTCAGGCAGTGATTCAGAAAGGAAATCAAACACTGCCGTAACAGACATCAATCGCAAGTTATTCATTCTGGAATGTTCGTTTTCCGATTTTTTCAAATAGTCCTGATATTTTTCACGGAATGCACCATCCAGCCACTGCCCTTTTTTGGGCACAAGGATCGATGAACTGCAATCGATCTCCGAAAAACCCACTAACTCGAGGTTCCATTTTATTGTCCCCGAGCGCTAGTTCAAAACTATGCACTTTAGTGCAAGACTTTAGTTTAAATGGTATGTGAAATTGGAGTAATGCAAATATGAGCGAAGATTTTCTAAATCAATTTCTGTTACATCACCGAAAGAAGCCAAATAAAAGTTCTGATGGAAACTTCATCATCGCTAACGGCGGACTTTCAGTCCGAATTTTGAACCTCTGGACTTTAGTCCAGAGTGGTTGAGTCCAATCTTGTGTTTTCTATAGTCGAACCTATATTTATGTGTTAATAAGCCATACTTATACTATAGCATATTGATGTGAAACTCACCATTTCAGCATGAATTCGAGCCCCAATGGTAAAAGTGCCCCTCAGCAGTCTGCCTCTGAGCATGCCTCGACGGAGGGGAACAGCCCTGTTAAACCAAAAATGAAACAAACTACCGTTCCAGAGAATGTCGTGACCTTGGACGATTCGGATGATCGCCGTAACACCGAACGGGTGACGACATCAATGAACGTGCGATTCCGGGTGATGAAAGCCGGCGAATTGGTTTCTCTGTTTCAGGCCATTGATGATGGCAAAAGCCCCGACTTGTCTACTTATGCCCAATTTCATGAATCTGATTTTCTCGAACATGAATCCGAATTCAATATTTCTGTCGGTGGCTTAGGATCCAATGGGGATTGGGTTATTACCGATAAAAACAAGCTGGAATCCGGGACTGATTTGCTGCTCGAGATCATCGATTTTCCGGATGGTAAAGGAATTCTTCGTGCTGTTGCAGAGGTCATGTGGGCCAAAGAACAGAATGGTGAGGAGTATAACGTGGGCCTTATGTTTCTCTATATCGGTGATGAGGATACCCAAAGGATTCGTTCATTGGTATTTTCAAAAATGTGTGAGACTGACTGATTATAAATTATCGATTTGAAGTGAATACTCAGTTACGGCATCTATATTGCTGTTCATTAAATGAAAATTGGTAAATCAAATGCCTCGGTCGAGAGGGTCCTCGTGTTGAGGAATGTTGAGAGTTATTATTCAGACTAAACCATGTTGTTTTTCCCAAGCTCCAGGCCAATTCGTCAAGAGCATGGATTCACCCTTGAAGAAGTAATAATATCCATAGCAATAACGGGAATCAGTATTTCAGCAACCGTATCAGGGTATTATTACTCATCGCTCAGAATCGAATGGTCAGCCCATTCCATGGCAGCACAATCCCAGGTGCTGAGGCGTATGGAACAGGTTCAGGCGGCACAATGGAATCCGAGCGCGAATTCCCCTGTAGACGAATTAACTAATACAAATTTCCCTACAGTGATAGGGCCATTAGAACTTCCGGTGGTCGGTACTAATACCGTTTCCTCAACCTTAGTGACTTCCATTCAGTCCATTTCATCAAATCCTCCTCTGAAGATGATTAAAGTTGAGTGTAGTTGGGAATTCCTCAATGGGAATACTTATACCAATTCTTTGGTCAGTTATAAACGCCAGTCGAAGAGTGCAGCGGGGGGCAGTCGAATACTGCAGCACTTGGGTTAGATTTAGTTGCATCTGGTATTACGGTCAAGATTTCATTGAAGTCTAGTTTTC
>DUCD01000162.1:0-1289 GCA_012959985.1 Verrucomicrobiales bacterium
TAAAGTCTAAAGTCTCCTGCAGAGACAACAATAGTTTACTAACCCTCCTTTAAAGGTTTACAAATTAGGGTTGTAACCAATTCGTTTTCCCGAAGCCGTTTATCATCCACTTCTTCGTCAGGCGGGATTTCTACGATCAGGTCACAGGGCCGATCGAAGAGTTCACTATTGCCGATGAATCCCTTCACAGAAGTGTCAGTGCCTAATAGTTTTTTCAGGTTGATGGCGTTTGGAAGAATGACCTCCTTGCCGGCAAATATCAGCGCGGTCAGGGCACAGAGAAACCTGAATCCATGGGGCTCCTGCAGCACCCATCCAGCACGTTCATCTGCGTTCAGGCGCGTCGCCAGACTGCGCACAACTCGACGGCAATCCGATAACCTGTAGGTTTCCCCAGGCCCGCAAAAAACCACCTGACTGCCAGGCTGATTGATGGTGTCCAACCATATTGAGAGCGAGTTATCCATCACTCATCCTGCAAGCATGGAGGAAACTCAAGGTATCGGACACCGACTCGTTTGATTCGAGAATACCCTGCCTTTGCAGCAAAATCGGAAACGGTTTCATCGTATTCCTCTCTCTATACACACCGACCACGTGGTTAATTACACAGTTGAGCAGCTCGGTGAACCGCGATGGGGAACAGGCTCCGCTCGGCCGACGTAACAGTGCCCTGCTTAGCTGCCCTGATTCTATATAACTTGCCCTTGTTTACCAATCCGGTTCCCCTTCGAGAGTAATTGGTTGAGACAATAGCCTTGCAGTAAAACAAAAGTAAAATGCCTAGGACATTTCTATCCGATCGGTAGCTTTTATTATGTATTTCACTGATCAATCATCGTTTAACACAGCAAGGGTCGTTGTCAAAGTGGCAGTGCTGAAACCCCTGTTCTGAACCTTTTCGGACCAGGCGTGACCGTTCAGATTCAAGTGCTATTCATACGAGGCAGCCTAATTTATACTTGACGCCGAAGGTGGAGTTGTGTTCGATTTTCAGTCCACGTACCCACACCGGGAACGCGTATCAGTCCACTGATGGGATATTGGGAATCATCGTCTGTTCCCCATCCTGATTTCTGAAATATAGATTATCAGCCGACAGCATGAACTCCAAACCACTTAGCTGCCTTAACCTTGAAGATCTGGGAGATCGGCCGCTTGAGCACTTATTCAACCAGGGACGTTGCTGTAAGGTCAATCTCACCCCGATTATGCCGGCTTCGATAAGCCGACTCAGCCAGGCAGTCCTTCGACAGGAGCAGGGGGACAAAATCGCGAGACTCGTTGCG
>DUCD01000162.1:1337-4865 GCA_012959985.1 Verrucomicrobiales bacterium
TCAAGGTCAGGGATCTGCTGACTCGACACAGGAGAATGCCCAGGATAACTGGGAATTCCAAAACACTCAGAGTAAAACCTCCGCTACCGGCAGTTATACCCCTATTCGACGTATCCAAGGCGCTGCATCGTGACCTCGAGCAACTCCCGCTGCTATCGTCTTGGGCAAGATTCTCGCCTCTTCTGTGGATAAGCGGAGCAACTCCTTTTCTTCACTATGACGGCTGGGACAATATTTTGGTGCAATTGGCTGGTCGAAAGCACGTCACAATCTATGCTCCTGAGCAAAACCATAAGATTGAACTCAAGGGGATATTTCCCGCAAATCAGCATAATGGCAAAGCCGTTGGTGAGGTCGAGAGCAAACTTGTCTACTATGAAGGCTGGCTCGAACCGGGAGAAGCCCTTGGCATTCCATGTGGTGCCATGCATGCCTTGAGTGGTTCGCCTGACAGTCTCTCATTGAACTGTTTTTTGGACGGCGGTCCAATGCCAAAGTTTATTCGTTACCGGTACGTGTATTTCTTGAAGTTGTGGTGGCCGGAAAGGCTCAGCATGATGGTTTCTCAAAAAACGGCGGACTGGTTCGCCATGCGACTTGGCGTGGACTTTTTTATCAGGCATAAACGCACCATGTCAGCGATTCCGAGAAACTTTCCCACTACCCGTGGAATGGTGCTTGAATGAATCGGGGCGCGGCAAAGCACGACCCAATTAAACAAAAAGCCCCAAATTCCATTGGCTTATCCACCAGGTGATTTATTTGGCCTATTCACACTAAATCGTTTCCAGATACTCCGCCATGGCATCAATTGTTCGAAAGTCCGATACCAGGCTGGCCGAAACGTTGCAGTCATATTCACGCGCGATAGCGTATTGGATTTGGATTGCCATGATTGAATCACCACCGAGATTGAAAAAGTCATCTTCAATCTTGATATCGTCAATTCCACTGACTTTGCACCATAAGTCGACCAAGAAAGCCTGATGTCGGTTCAACTCTGCGTTGGCCGTAGGTGCGTCTTCCGCGGCATGAGTCACAGCTTTATCCCGGGGTTGTTTCGGGTCCTTCTGGTGCCCAAACACATCAGCCCCGGGGGCGACCGCCACAACGGTCGACGGTAAAGCATCCGCACTCAGGAGTCTGCTGAAGATTTCCTGACCCGCGGATATCGAAATCCCGCGACCAAAATGCTTGAAGAATGATAAGGCGCTGGCCCGCCACGGATCGCTGTGACCTCCCACCGAAAATACGATTTTTCCGGTGTGCTTCCCTCTGGACATGCGGCGGAATCCCTCAGAGGCCTTGTCGATGTCAATCACTTCCGTGGGAAGTACATTCAGGCTGCCATCCGCAAATCCAATCCGCACACGCTCCAAACAATCGAGTATTTCATCTTCAAAATCTGCGAACATGACGCCAACATCCAATACCGAGAATGATAGATTGTCCCGCATCGCCAACAGCCCGATTCTGCTGTTATTCAAGATATCTTTTTTTCCGATTTCAATAAAGCGTCCATGGCGCCTTAGTAAGCCCAGGCTCTCAGTTATAAAATCGCCCGAGAGAGAGTTGAGAATCACGTCAAGGCTACCTGCCTGAGCGCGGATTTCATCAGCAAAATCCAGTGATCTTGACGAAGCCACGTGGCGAACACCCAGGTTCAAGAGGTATTGCTTCTTGGCTTCGCTCCCCGCTGTGGCATAGACCTCAGCACCGGTATTCAAGGCGAGTTGAATCGCAGCAAGGCCCACGCCCCCTGCTCCAGCGTGAATCAGCACTTTCTCTCCGCGACGAAGCTGGGCAAGTCTGTTCAACGCGTATTCTGCTGTGCAGAATACGCCGATGATGCCGGCCGCGTGCTCCATAATGATCCCTTCGGGTATATGCACTGCTACTTTTTCGTTGATATTTGCGAAGTCCGCAAATAATCCGTTCCCTGAGCCCATTACCGCGTCGCCTACTTTAAATTGAGTCACAGAATTTCCAACAGCGGTCACATAACCACTGCACTCCGAACCAATTTCGTCGATCCCGACTTCAGTACTCGGCAATTGACCAAGGACTGCAAGCACGTCCCTGAAATTGAGGCCTGCCGCAACGATCTGAACTTGTATTTCGTCCGGCCGGGGGGATGAAATATTGGCGGACTCCAGGCCTATCGAATCAAATTCGCCCAAGCGACTGACCGTCAGGCGACGATTGGGCACCACGGTATTTGTGGCAGAGGATGTATCCGATGTCCGTTCGACCATTGCCGAACTTTCCACCGCTTTAAGCGACCAACCGGAAACCTCCAAGATCAACTCCCCTGCATCATTAAAGCAGGATGCATCTATATACTGGACATCACTGCCGCTTCCGCTGCCATGAACAGTAATCTGTTTGCCGACGGGCCCCAGAAATCTTATGCGATCCACACTCTGTGGCACTACGTCAGGCCTTTTTACCGCCATTTGCGAGAGAATCGCATGGTCCAACAGGGGAGGATAAATCCCGTAGTCGTCCCAACCATCCCGACCCTCAGGTATCCGCGTCCGCGACCAGGTGGAATCGCTGCATAAATCGGCGCATTCACAAGCCCAGTCGCCCTGGTCTGAAATGTATTCACCCCGAAAATCCATTAGTTTGAATGCATCGAATGGGCCGGGTAACTCGCAGCGCATGCGAGGTGCACCGCTGTCTATCAATCGCGCCTGTGCTTGGGAATGAACGGTTTCTTCCCCGCTTTCGTCATTTGAACGTGCAGTCACCGAAATCAGTAATTCATCGTTGGTTTGCCCGACATTGATGAGCATTTCACAGCCGGTATTTTCAACGAACAGGGGGCGCAAAAATACGACGTTATATAATTCAATTCCGGTGTCGGCCCCCAGGCGTAAGGCTGCGGCAGCCCGCATGCACTCTATGATCACAACTCCGGCAACTAATCTCCGGCCCCTGAATGTGTGGCTATCGATTAATCGGTTGGTACCTGGAGCCAGCCATGCGGTAAAGACTTCGTTTGAATCAGACACCATTTGGCGGTGACTAAGCAGCGGGTGATCCAGGCCCCCAGCCGTTGAAGGGGTTATACGGGAATTATCATCTCTCTTATTGCCTTCGATTTTGGATGCGGCAAGTGATTCGGCCATTCCGATCTGTTCCCAAGCCCCCCACCCAATCGCGCAGGCGAAACCGAGCCCGGCATTCCTGCGCCGCTCCGCAAGCGCATTGAGTATGGCATTTGCGCCGCTATAGGCCGATTGGCCGGGATTTGGTGCGATGCTGGCTTGAGATGAAAAATGAATCATGAAATCCAGGAATCGCTCAGCGAACAGCGCTTCCAGGTGGAGTGCGCCATGCACCTTGACAGCGAAGGACCGTTCTTCCTCTTCCCGTGTTACCTCGAGGACCAGGTATACCCGGCTTGCATTGGCCGCGTGAACAACTGCATTCACTTCGCCGAAACGGTTTTCACCCGCTTTCACCGCTGCGGCAAGACTCTGAAAGTCCGTGCAATCTGCCTGGACAAGTTCGATTTCGGCG
>DUCD01000163.1 GCA_012959985.1 Verrucomicrobiales bacterium
TCCCTGGAAACTATCGATGCTGCCTACTTCCACCTTCTCTTCTCGAACCAATTCACGAATCATCCGGACCTGAGCCGAATAGGGTGTGATGACCGCGATTCCATCTGGGGGAACGCCACACTGAATTAGATCACGAACTTTTTTAGCAGCCAATGCTGCTTCTTCAGGGTTTCGAATGCTGCTCCCTTCTTCTTCTTTTTCCTCGTCGTAACTCGCCCCTGATGTATCAATGTAATGCACTGCCTGATTCGTAAGCTCCTCGTCCCTGACACCGGGAAGATCTCTCAGAAGATGTCCCGCCACTGAAGGATGTGCTTCGAGAGATTCATGATAGAATTGAGATGAGGAAAACTCCATAATCCCCTGATGCATCCGGTACTGCTCTACAAGCAACCGGGAAAACTTCTTTCCATCCAAGGCTACCAGCCTTTCCTGCAGACTGACCCCAAATCCCTCGTCCGCAGCAGCACGCGAGATCACCGTAGGAGGTAACTGACAATGATCTCCAGCCAAAATGACTCGGTCCGCTCTCAGAATCGGTATCCAGCATGAGGGTTCGGTGCATTGACAGGCCTCGTCAACCACCACCATCTCGAACTGCATTGAACCGAGAAGCCCCGTATCCACCCCCGTGTTGGTGGCACAGATAACCTCTGCCTCAGAGAGGATTTCAAGGACGATGTCTTTTTCCGAAGTCCTTGCATCCGACAAAAGTGACTTGGCTTCCTCGCGCAGACTTCGACGTGACCCGCGGTCCAAGCCACTTCTCGATGAGCCATCCGCTTTTCGAAACAGGGCATTCGCTTCCGCTCTCAACTTTTTCACCTGCTTCATATCACGATGCCGTGGGGCCATAGATTTGAGAGTGCGATCTCGAAGGTGAGGTAAAACCCGAACGGGGTGCCCCATACGGACGGCATTGACTCCGCGATCCAGCAGTCGTTCAAAAAGATTGTCCACTCCGAGGTTACTGGGAGCACAAGCAAGGACCTTGCAGCCCTTTTTGACCACCTGCCGAATAAGTTCTATAAGGGTCGTCGTCTTGCCCGTTCCGGGAGGCCCATGAATAACTGCGACATCTCTCGCAGATAAAGCAAAGCAGACAGCCTCCCTTTGCGATGCATTCAGGCCAGAGTCCATAAATCCTGAAGATTCAATGGAATCAAACTGCGGATCGCATTCACCGAGCAGCACAGCTTTGAGTTCACTCAGTCGCCCCCCCACGGCATTCTTGGCTTTTGAAAGACCGGTTCGACATCGCTGCATGGCCACCTCATCATCAGTTTCATCAATCCGAAAAACTGAATTCTCCATGGAGTCAGAGAAATCCTTGTTAAGCGCCACCTCAATTTTAAGCTTCTCCAGTTGAGTTATGACTCCACGACGCCGATCTTCCTTGGAAGAATTCTGTTCAGCAAGCAGAACCGGAGTCCCCACACTGAGCCTGGTTAGTGGGAGAGGCTCCATTGGATTGCGTTTGCCCAATGTGAGCATCACCAACCCACCCAAACCAATATCCTTGTCCCGGATCACCAGTTTATTCAGTACCGCCCCAACCTCTCCGGTGGAAGAACATTGCTGCCATTCCAAAGCCTGCTCTGCTTCGGAACGAGCTTCCAGTTCCAGCAAACGCAATAATCGATTAAAATGTTCCGCTCCAACGGTTGCTTCCCCTTCGGATTCAAACCAAACCTGAACACTACGCCCCTTCAGTTTTTGTCCATCAAGTCTTTTGGCCAATCGAGGCCCTGCCGTTTCCGGCACCTCCAGGACGGCCTGTCGATCGTGAATCTCAATCACCCCGACCTGTTGCTTTTTGATTTCCTCGGTGTCGAGAACCCACGCAAGCAGGTTTCCCTTGGTCAAACGGCTTGGAATAGAATCAATGTATAAAGGCATCGCTGGAAAGAACCTGAATCAAAATCGAACGCGTCTCAACAATTTGTAAGCAGTCACGCCGAAGTTTATTATCCTTTGTCCCCAATTTGCTAGTCTCATTAAGAGAAAAGTGGTTCTATGATGACTCTATGAGTTCGGCCATTTCAATAGTCCCCAGTTCAAAAATTTGGTCTATGGTTCTCATTTTCGAGCTTTTGGTTGGATGCGTATCAAATACTGATAAAGAAGCATTAAAACCTGAATCAGAAACGAAAGACGCGAAGGCTCAATACAACCTTGGTGCCATGTATTCCAACGGCCGGGATGGTGCCCGAGATTATGCCGAAGCGCTCGAGTGGTTTCGGAAGGCGGCCCAACAGGGAGACCCAGACGCCCAATACAACCTTTGTGTCGCGTATAGACAAGGTAACGAGGTCTCTCAGGATTCTGTTGAGGCGTATAAGTGGTGCATTTTGGCAGGATCAAAAGCAAGCCAAATCCGGATGAGTATGGCACGCACCCTTTCGCCCAAACAAATGGCTGAAGCTGAAGATCGTGTTGCTCAATTCAGAGCGAAGTAGCCGATCCTGTCCCCCTGTCCCCAAAGTTCCCATTTTGAATCTGATGGGAGGTCAAATCCTACTTCAAGTCAGGGTTTGAATAGTCGAACCGTCAATTCCCCGAGACGCCATTGCCCAGAAGTTTCCACCCCGAGATGAGGACGACTGTCGAGTCGCAACACTTCACCGGCTTTCAGAACACCCAGGTCACTGAGAATTCCAGACTGATCTCTTGAGTCAATGTCTGCGTCGATACAGTAAATGGCAAGTGCCGCTTTCGTTCCCATACGGTAGTAACCCCCGCAGGCCACCGAACCTGCCGTAATGGAAGCCGATTCAAGGAGGACATCTTGATCAAAATGAATCAACAAAGCCTCTCCATCATCAATCTGTCCCGACCGACCCGTCGAAATCCCTAAACCTTCGGGATTCGTATGAAAACGGCCTTCGGTAGAATGTGGATTAGTTTTTACGGTCACGGTAAGCCCAAACTCTCCGAGTTCTTTTGTGATGGCTTTATTGACAGGTTTCCCCGAGAACAACCCGGAAAGAAAAAACCGCTGGACACCTCCTTGAGATTTCACTTCTTTTAAGTTTCGCCAATCCAACGCAATACGCTGACCAACCAAGGCAAGATCGACATAACGATGCCCTCCGGCCGTTCGATGAATCAATGCCGTTTCTGATAGATACCGAACCAAGGGCTCCAAACTCCGCTCAAGAACTCGGTTTTTCTTTTCTTGAGGATCCGTAGCGAGGTCATACAACTCAATTGCATTCAACTGTCCCGCCCGTAGAAGTGCCGCATCAAAGAACAGTTTCCATTTACCGGGGTAATGCCGGCCTCCCACACTTGGATGATCCAACCTGAGTGCGCAGGCAGCCGGGTCGTCCCCGGCTTCTTTATGGTCATTGATAATCATTGGACGAGACGGGATGGAATGGTCACGCCAGGCATTGAGGACACTGAAACTATCCTCAGCGCCCTTCTCTCCGGAACGTAGATCCGGAAGCGCCACATCAAGCATTTCAGCAAATGTGGCGTAAAGATCCTGCAGCCCGATCAAAGAGTCACCGGTTATCCCGGACCGAGTGGCATCTCCGTCTCCAATTCGTCCTTCGGGCCACGCGACTAGAAAGGGTACTCGATGACCTCCTTCATAAACCGACCCTTTATTGCTCCGAAATGGGCCTGTGGCAGTCTCCTCGGCACGTTCAGCACCATTGTCACTTGTGAAAATAACGAGAGTATTCTCGATCAGTCGGCTACCCTTTCGTCGAGGATCTTCCGTTTCCTCCAGGTAATCCAGCAGACGCCCCAAGGCGACGTCATTCTCGTAAATAAAATCAGAGCGTTTATTCATGGCCTCCCCTGAGACGGTCCGCGCAGCTCCAGCTACCGCTTTGTCGTCAATCGATTTGTCGGGAGTATAAGGTCCATGATTCGAGTTACTGGCATAATACAAGAAAAACGGTTGCGCGCGAGTGGATGATCCAGACAGATGACGATCCAGAAATCCGATGGCGTGATCGGAATGACGACTACCCAGTTGAGTAAGCTTATAGGCATTGGGTCCATCATTCACCAACATCTTGCCTCGCCCGGTTGCTCCAATGATTTCACGACCATGAATATGCCCTGGACCAATGGATTGTTCGGGACGGTTCTTTTTGTTGTTTTTTCCGGTATTCCCCTGATTTACTTTTCCAGCATCGGGCCCGGAGGTACCATGTGACCGGGAAGTAATCCAACAATAGTCAAACCCGTGATCCAGAGGCGTATCTGCCATTGGCATCGTCAAATCGGCATCCTTCCAGCCTGCTGCCGGTTTTCCATCTGATCGACGATAGCGCAACCCGACATGCCATTTTCCAACCATAGCGGTGACATATCCGGTGTCCCGGAACAGGTTACCCAATGTAGGGCGGTCTGCCTCTATCATCGGATCTCCCTGAACACCAAAAAGCACCCAGTATTTCAAGCGATTTCGCCAGGCATAACGTCCAGTCAATAAGGAGTAGCGAGTGGGACTGCACCGCGAGGAGGGCGTATGCGCATCGGTGAACCTCACCCCCATCCGGGCTAATCGCTCCATTTGTGGAGTATGGATCTGAACCGAATCAGCATTCCCGGTAAAATTCTGATAAGAGCTGGTATCCCCCAGCCCCATGTCGTCTGCCATCATGAGAATGACATTGGGACGTTCCTGTGCCGTCAATGCTCCGGGTGAAATCAGTCCGAATAAGAGCAACCATCGAAAAATTTTCATATGCTTTCAGGAATAACAACTATCTGCATTCTAATTACTTTGAATGAGAAGAACGACAGAAACTTCACATTTCTCAAAGATCATGCTACAGCGGTCCTATGCAAGTCAGTATATTCAATGATGTCGTGGGCCCTGTCATGAGGGGACCCTCCAGTTCCCACTGCGCTGCAGCTCTGCGGATCGGTCGTCTGACACGGGACCTGATGGATGGTGAAATCTCCGAAATCCTGGCCGAATTCGATGTTCACGGAGCCTTACCAACCACTCATGAAAGCCAGGGCTCCGACATGGGGTTGTTCGGTGGATTGATGGGCTGGGATGCCGACGATGAACGTCTACCCAACTCATCCAAAATCATTCAGGATTCCGGCACGACCATTCATATCAAAACGGTTGATGTGAAGGATCCCCACCCCAACACCTACCGCCTCACGGTTTCCAACACCGAAGAAAAACATACTCTTATCGCTATTTCAACAGGCGGCGGCATGATCGAGGTGATCGAAATCGACGGCTTCAAGCTATCCATTGGGGGTGATTATTACGTCACGTTGATCTATACAGACTCCCCTACTGAAGAAACAATTCAAGGGCTCAGGGATTCCTGCCAGACCGATGAAATCCTGATACATTCTCAGGGAGAAAAAAATCTAGTTGAAATTCGAGCTTCGAAATTCATTACCGATAAAGAATTAGAGTCTCTGAAATTGACCGAACAAATCCAGCAAGTAAAACGCCTGTCGCCAACCTTGCCCGTCGCCTCTCGGAAGGGCATCCAACTCCCCTTCACCACTTGTGAGGAAATGCTCGCATATGATGCTGGAAAAAACCGACCGCTTTGGGAACTCGCCATCGATTACGAGAAGGAACGCGGCAATCTGAGCCGTGAAAAGGTATTCGACAAAATGCTGAATATCGTCACCATCGTACGTCGCTCGATCGCGCAGGGGATTCAGGGAACCAAATATGAAGACCGGATCCTTGGACACCAATGCGGTCGATTCAAGGATGGAATCGAATCCGGTGCTCTGTTGGATGGCGGAATACTGAACAGAATGGTGCTCTATGTGACCGCCCTAATGGAAGTTAAAAGCTCCATGGGAGTGATTGTTGCAGCACCGACCGCCGGTGCCTGCGCCGGGTTCCCGGGAGGAACACTGGGTGCCGTCGACACCCTCGGACTCACCGACGAAGACGCTGCGAAAGCCATGCTGGCAGGAGGTCTTATCGGATTGTTCATCGCCACAAGATCGACCTTCGCTGCAGAAGTCTCCGGTTGTCAGGCAGAAGGCGGATCCGCGTCAGGAATGGCCGCCGCCGCCTTGGTTACACTCGGTGGTGGAACATTAGAACAGACGATAGCAGCCGCCTCCATGGCTCTTCAAAATTGTATCGGACTGACCTGCGATCCGGTCGCGAACCGGGTCGAAGTTCCCTGCCTGGGAAGAAATGTCATCGCCATAAGCAATGCGCTTTCCTGTGCCAACATGGCCATAGCCGATTTCGATCCTGTCATCCCTCTGGACGAGGTGATCTCCACCATGGACGAGGTCGGCCGCAGCTTGCCGAGGGAACTTAGGTGCACCGGTCTCGGCGGACTGTCCGTCACGAAAACTTCTAAAGCTATCGAGCAGAGTCTTTGCCAAGGATGCAACTGCTGATGGGCGGCTTTTAATCCTTCAGATATAAAAGGAAGGTCGACCTGTCTCAGCACAGCGTGAACGACAGAACAGCAGGCTATGTCAATCAAAACGGCGCGCTGAGACAGCCCGCCCCACCCTATTTGCCGATTTTCCCAAACACCGGAAATCTTGACTTCGTCCCCTCCTTTCAATCATAATAGTTTTCATGGAGGTTAAAAGGTGTAGATACGTTGCGCTACTGATATTTTTTTCCCTGATTTCAGATTGGTTTCAGCCGGTAGCTTTGTCCTTCGAAAAATTGACGGAAGATTCCGTTAAAAAGAAAAACGACCCCGCCCTGTTACTTGCCAAAACCTGGGATCATTCCATAGATCCCACCGGATGGTGGATCAGTGAGAAGTATGATGGAATTCGTGCTTACTGGGACGGCAAAGCTATGTGGACTCGAGCCGGAAACAAGATTCACCTTCCTGAATACTGTCAATCGAAACTCCCACAGGACATGGCACTGGACGGTGAACTTTGGATGGGACGTGGCAAGTTCGAAGAAACCGTGAGCACGGTTCGTCGGAGAATGCCAGATGAACGGTGGAAACAGGTGAAGTTCATGGTTTTCGACGTTCCAAACGTGAAAGGCACCTTCGAACATCGTCTGAAAATCATTATTCAAACTTTGCCTATAAATTCCGGGTTCGCAATACCAGTGCCTCAATACCGCTGCAAAGGAACAGATCATCTCATTTCGAACCTGAACCGCATCGTGAAAACTGGAGGTGAAGGATTGATGATCCGCAAGCCCGAGTCTGAATATGAAACCCACCGTTCACCAACATTACTCAAGGTCAAACCTTATGACGATGCAGAAGCCACTGTAATTGGACAGTCTCCTGGAAAAGGCAAATTCGCAGGCATGATGGGATCGCTTCAGGTCATAACACCAGAAGGCCTTCAATTCTCTCTCGGCACTGGTTTAACCATTGCGGAAAGAAAATCACCGCCGGATATCGGAACGAAAGTGACCTATCGTTATCGCGGATTCACCAAGAATGGCATTCCAAGATTCCCATCATTCCTCCGGGTTCGGAGAGATTAAAAGGTGGAAGCCTACGAGAATGTATCAAAATATTGCTTGAACCATGTAAAGCAACCCGAATACCTCAATAAATTTCACCATTAAATCGAAATCGAAATCGAAATCGAAATCGAAATCGAAATCGAAATCGAAATCGAAATCGAAATCGAAATCGAAATCGCCCCCCAATTCGAAACACTATGTCAATAGGACATGAAAAACTTGATGTGTATCGCCTCTCAATCGACTACGTTGCCTGGGTTTTTAATCAATCCGGTAAATTAAAAGGAATTCATCGCCATGCCCGAGACCAATGGCTTCGTGCCAGTCAATCCATACCATTGAATATTGCCGAAGGGAACGGTAAGACTGGAGAAGCCGACCGGCGAAGATATTTCGAGATCGCAAGAGGGTCGGCATTGGAATGTGCCGCGATTCAGGATGTATTGAGAGTTGGCAATACCTTGGATGAAATGGAACATCAACAACGAAAAAAACACCTGGATCGAATCACCACAATGTTGAGTAAGTTAGGTGGTAGGGGTTATGGTGCTTAGGAACACACAAGATCTTTCGGTTTCTTGAGGGGTGATTCCGATTCCGCCTTTGCACCCCGGCTTTGCAAGAAACTCGATTTCGATTTCGATTTCGATTTCGATTTCGATGGCTAGGGCTAGGGTTACATATGCGAATATTGGGGGAGGATTGTTAAATTATTTCCTCCCCGATGCACGGGCTGTTCTGTTGACATCGAACCAAGGATGATTAATCTCAGCTCATTGAAATTATAGGCAAAACGGTGTTGAGAATGAATCGAGTTACCGGAAATCTTTTTATCGCCTTGGGACTTATTACTGTCCAGACGACATTAACGTCCTCCCTGGCCCAGACAGCCGTTCCACCGGTTATTGGTGGATTGCAGCAGCACTCTGACATCGAGCCACTACTCGCAGGCGGCATCCTGTTGAGCGAACTCAATTGTACAGCTTGCCATTCGTCCAACAAGAAATGGTTATCATTCAAAGGTGCACCGGACCTATCCGGAACGGGCAATCGAATGATTGAAGATCATTTGAAAGAATTCATTACCGATCCAGCAGGAACCAAACCGGGAACAACCATGCCTAACCTGCTCGACCATCTGTCGGAAGCAGAACGGAACCAGACAGCCAAAGCTCTGGCACATTACCTGACATCAAACGGATCCGGATCCGTGTCTAACCAAAATACTGCCTCAGATTCGGTGGAAAGAGGCCGAGTTTTATACCACACGGTCGGGTGTGTTGCCTGCCACTCTCCGGAAAACCCCATTGAAGGCTCGGTACCACTGGGATCACTAGAAAGCAAATACACCTTATCAGGCCTGGCGAGTTTTCTCAGAAACCCACTATTAACAAGACCTTCCGGTAGAATGCCGGATCTGAATTTGAACCACGAGGAAGCAGCGGATCTTGCCGGCTATCTTCTGAGGAATCAAACTCGGCAAGTCTCACCGTTCATTCTCGATGTCCAGTTGGCAGAGCAAGGCAGAATTCTATTTAATAAGCACGGATGCATCACATGTCATCAAAATAACAGCGGAGGAGAAGCAAACCAATCCATCGCCCTTAAGAATCTTCGTGAGAATGAAGGGTGCCTTTCAAACCGGAAGGGAAATTGGCCCCGGTATGCACTGTCGAATGAACAGAAGTCCGACATCATTGAGGTACTGCAGAATATTAACCTCCGCCTCAATGAAGAGCAGGAAATCCAAACCACTCTGACGAAATTCAATTGTATCGCCTGCCACCGACGCAACAGCTATGGGGGTATCGCCGAATCGCGGAATGAATATTTTTCCAGCCAGGATCCGAATCTCGGAGAACAGGGACGCCTCCCACCGACTTTGACCGGAGCGGGAGTCAAATTGAAACCGGCGTGGTTACGTCAAATCCTGGTTCAGGGTGCCCCGGGACGAAACTATCTGAATACCCGTATGCCACAATTCCCGGCCAGCCATCTGGAACGTCTGATGGTGCTTATTGATCAAACGGATCAACTGCCGTCGGTCGATCCAATTTCCTTTGCAAAGATAAATGATGCTAAACGTGCGGGGCGGGATCTGACCGGCACAGACGGTCTAAACTGCCTGGCTTGCCACACCTTCAAAGGTAAACGCACGGGAGCTATGGGAGCGCTCGACCTGACTGTGATGGCACAGAGGCTTCAGCGTGACTGGTTTCATCAGTATCTATTGCAACCTCAGCAGTTCAGTCCGAACACGCTTATGCCCACTTACTGGATCAATGGCCAATCACAGAAACCCGAAATCCTTGAAGGCAGAACCAACGACCAGATTGAAGCCCTCTGGCTATATCTTTCGGAAGGATACAGTGCCGGAGAACCCCGTGGACTACGGCGCGAGCCGATGAAACTGGTATCCACCAATAGCGAAGCCGTCATGCTGCGCCGAAGTTACCGAGGCATCGGAAAACGCGGGATCGGGGTCGGTTATCCAGGAGAAGTGAATCTTGTCTACAATGCAGAACAACTCTGCCTTGCGATGATCTGGCGAGGTGAATTTGCAGATCCTGCGGGAGTGTGGAGAAGCCAGGGGCATGGAACCGTACGGCCTCTGAGCCGAAATCCCATCTCTTTTCCTCAGATGCCTGAACTGGCTTTTCTGGATCGACCCAATGCGGATTGGCCAACCGTGCAGGGTCGATCGGAGCACTACCAATTCAACGGGTATACCCTTGATGAACAACGCCGCCCCACCTTCCGATATCACTATCTGAACGTTCAAGTCGACGACAACTTTGTCGAAACCCTGAATCCGGAAAGCGGAACTCATTTCCTCCGTCGCACTTTAGTTTTCAAATCGATATCACCCCAAAAAACCCTGGTCTTTCGCGCCGCTGAAAACGCGGAAATTATCGCGAAAAATTCGAATCGCTTTCAAATCGGAAACAACCTGAGAATTACCATCTCCAAAGAATTCCCAGCGCAAATTATCAACCTGAAAAACAGCAGGCAACTTCGAGTGCCGATTCATTCTAATTCAGAAGAAACAAGCATGATTCTGGATTATAATTGGGAGGCTGATAGGAAATAAACATGAAGCTGAAAACAGGCACATTGAAAAACCCATTGCACCCACCGAATTCATTGAGGGTCGGCCTCCTCTTGATTCTGTTCTCCTTTACTGTCAAGGCAGAGAAACTGGCAGAATACTGGGGAACCTCCGAACAGGAAGCAACGCATTACCGCATTATCGATGTTCCCATCCCGGATGAGATTGTACTCGAAGCCGGTAGCTTTGATATAGTGCCGGACGGTCGTCTGGCCATCGGAACCCGCCACGGGGAAATCTATCTTGTCGATGGCGCATTTGAGGATCCTCCGTCGCCGACTTATCATCGCTTTGCTTCAGGTTTGGATGAAATCACCGGCCTCTCCTGGCGAGACGGCTCTTTCTTCATCTCCCAGCAGACCGAAGTGAGCCGCATCACAGATCTTGATGGAGACGGACGTGCCGATGAGTTCAGGACATTGAGCGATGTCTGGGGATTTGCCAATTATCACGAGTTTTCATTCGGTTCGAAATGCGATCCTGATGGAAACATCTGCTTGTCAAAATCCTATGAATCCCTCGAGAAGTTTCGCGGCTGGGCACTGAAAGTGACATCTGAAGGAGAGACGATTCCCATTTGCAGCGGAATCCGCAGCCCGTGCGGTGTCGGCCCCAACGCGGAGGGTGTGATGTTCTACGCCGAAAGCCAGGGGCCATGGAACGGATCCTGTTCCCTGAAACATCTCAAACCCGGAGGATTCATGGGACATCCAATCAGTTTCAACTGGTATGATTCCGCTCCCAATATGGGACCGAAACCCATCGAGCCCAAGAATCGCTCCAGAATGATCATCGAACGGAAGAGGGTTCCGGAGCTCGTTCCTTATGCAGTGGTGTTCCCCTACCGAAAAATGGGCCAGCAACTTTCCGGTTTTGACGTCGATTCAACCAAAGGAGCATTCGGTCCGTTTGCGAACCAAATGTTCATAGGCGACTTTTCACTGGGCGTGGTGATGCGAGTGACTACCGAAAAGATCAACGGCATTTGGCAGGGAGCCTGTTATCCTTTTCGTGAGGGATTCGCCACCGGACTGCTGGCCGTGCAATTCACTCCCAATGGCAGATTGATTACCGGCGGCACGAACCGAGGATGGCCGGTGAGAGGTCCCAAGCCTTTCGCGCTGCAACGCCTGGACTGGACAGGTGCAGTACCCTTCGAGGTGAAAGAAATCAATGCACTTCCCGACGGATTTCTACTGACCTTCACCAAACCCGTGGATCCGTCCTCCACAGGCAACCCCGAGAGCTTCAAGATTCAAGCCTACACTCATATTTACCATCAAGGCTACGGAAGCCCCGAAGTCGATCTTTCCATTCCTCAGGTGCAGGCAGTCGAGTTAACAGCAGACAGCACTCAGGTTCGTTTACGCGTGAATGGTCTGATAAAAGGGCATGTTCATGACTTCGATCTTTCCGCTCTGCGTTCAAAATCAGGGGCTCCCCTGGTACACGCCAAGGCTTACTATACCTTGAATGAAATCCCCCGTTCCGGATCAGGCGTGGAATAGTGAACATTCTTACAATCCTTTTCCGCACTCCTGTAAATAAAAACAAACTTTACCGGCTACTCCCTCTTAGCCTATAGATTTCATCAAAGAACAACCCATCATGAGTTTTGAAAGAATCAGCATTGAGCGCAGCAAGGAAATCATCGATCAGGGAGAGACGATTGTCGTGGATATCCGAGACACAGACTCATTTGAAACCGGACATATTAAAAACGCAATCCAACTGGATAACTCCATCGTCGGTAAATTCGTCCAGACTGCCGACAAATCCAAGCCCCTCCTGATCTATTGCTATCACGGCAACAGCAGCCAAGGCGCCGCAGACTTCTTTGCCCAGCAAGGTTTCCAACTCGTCTACAGTATGGATGGAGGGTTTGAGGAATGGCGGATGAAATATTGACGAATCTCTGGTGCAAGAGTTGAACCTCCGGGCCGCAACTCATGGGATTTCCTCTGAAGAAGAGCATCGACGAATTCTTGGCGAGATTCTCTTGAAGCCACTAGATGTAAAACCCTCGCTCATATATTATCTCATTTCCCAGGAAAGCGAAGTGGAACCGGGCATCGATTTTGATCTGACTCGGAGTCGTGAAGTGGAATCACGTTTCATTGAAATCTGATGCCATTCCTTTTGGACACAAATATTCTGAGCGAACTAGGCAAAGGTTCGAGATGCGACAAGAATGTGTGAAATTGGGCCATGTCGACCGTTGATGATCGGCATTGCATCAGCGTGCTTTCCCTGGGTGAGATTCGCAATGGCATCGAAATCCTTCGTCGAAAATCTCCTGACCAGTGCCCAGCTTTTGAAAGTTGGCTAAATAAAATTAGAACTGATTATCACCAGAAAATCATTCCGATTTCCGAAGAAATCGTCGATGAGTGGGGTAAATTAATGCCCCCACAGACCATGCCGGTGACCGACAGTCTTATCGTCGCACAGCACTGGAACACAGTCTGACAGCAGCCACCCGTATTATTAATCGCACCCCACATCTCAGGTTGCCATTCCTGTAGCGTGCACTGTCCCCAGCGCATTTCCAGTGGAACTAGCAGCATTTCGACTGAGGACAGTCGACGCTACAGTAAGCACTAATTCCTACAATCAACCGTTTATTCGGAACGGAATACTTGTCCATTTCGATACAGTTCAAGCCTGACTAGAATGAATTCAACGGTCTTTTGATTTCCATTCTTCCTGGCAATTTTGAGTGCGGTCAAAGCCGTCGTTACGGCCTCATCAAACCGACCGGCAGCTGCGTAGGAAACAGCGAGAGTATCCAACAACTCTGCAGACCGGTTTTGAGTCATTCGACAAGTATTTTCGGCAAGGCGAATGGCTTCATTCGGTCTGCGGACCAATGGATCTGAAGAGCTTGCCAACAGCCAAGCCAATGAATTCTGTGCTGGAATGGAATTTGAATCCTGCTTGAGGATTTCACGATACTGAACAACTGCCTCTGAAGATTGGGAGATCGACTGAAAAACCAAGGCCAGGGCCAGTCGGTTTTCGATGGAATCGGGCATTAGATCCAGAGAAGACTGGAGTGCCCCAATGGCCGACATCGGTTGGTTTTGCGCCACCAGTTTCAGGCCGCATTGGGAGTAAAGAGCGGCTACCTTTCCCTGATCCTGAAAACCGGGAGACGGTTCTTCCATTCTGAAATGCCGGTCCAGGTAATCCACGGCAGAACCCGGTTTTGAAATTTCCAGAAGTTTCTCGGGGATGGCAAAGACATCTGGAGAAAGGGGATTTACGAACCACCTTCCAGCCATGGGCACCGCGAGATCACGATGAAATTTTGAAGAGTTACGGAAGGTCCGAACATCACGGATCAGATCTTCTGCAGAAATCGATCCTTTGTACACGGCGGTCAGTTTTCCGTCCGGATCCAATAAAAAGCTGAATGGAACAGCCAGTGCGCTTTGAGAATTGGTCAGAATGCGCTGGACGACGTCGAGTTGTTCCAGTAATCCAATCGAGACCATACCCGCCGCCAGGTCCAGTTTTCTTCTCTGAATAAATCGATTTATTTTTCGAACTCGAAAATCGACAGCTTGATCAAGGTCTTCGATATTAAGGAAAAGAACGTCGAGGTCGGCGTCTGCCAGCGACTCTCGATGGATTTCCAGATCCTCCATCTCAGTCAGGCACGGAGCACACCACGCAGCCCAAAGGGAGAGGAGAAGAAAATGGTCCTTATCAGGACGGATCTCTTTTGGGTCTCCGTTCAAGTTGGTATAATGCATAACGGGCATAGGAAGCCTGGCATGCGGAATCACCCTTGCCTGCTGCTTTGGATCCGGCAATTTCGCAGTGGAAGCAATCAAGGCTTTTCTCAGGACTGGAGGATTCACCAGGATCAGTTCGGATCCACCCTCAACAATACGGTATTCCTGATTGGTGGACAATTCCCTGAAGACTTGATGCACACCGCAGGGCCACCGGACATCAATTTTTTCAATGGAATAGTTTTTCGGAATTCCGAAATGCATCCTTTTGCTGGACTGGGACAGATAACCTTCGCCGGCTTTCAGAGTTTTGGTCAACACCAACGGATGATCTCCTTTCAAGTGCAGCTGCAAACCAGCGCCGATGGCATCCCGATTGCAGTGGGTCCCCTGTAGTCGGAAAGCAATGAACTGATTTTCAGATGTCAGATTATTCTGCAGGAAGCGTAATCGCGGAGCGGTGCGGTTGCTGACCCACAAGTCCAAGTCACCATCCTGATCCCAATCCGTGAAAACGATACTCCGCGAATCGGATATCTGGTTCAATCCGAATACGGTCGATACTTCCGAAAACTTTCCATCCCCGGTATTCAGGAAACAGCAATTGGCTTCGTTCCCGCTCCATGATCGTCCGTTCTCCAGAAGTTTTCCGATGGCATCCCATGCACGAAAATACCCCGCAACCTGCTGGTTGCCTGCAGGATTGGAAGAAGCTGTGACAGGAGACTGCGACGGGACCCGTCGCCAGAAGAAACTTCACAAATCCCCTGAGTCATGACGACCCGTGACAAATCCGTTCGCAACAATCAGGTCTTCCCAGCCGTCATTATTCAGGTCGGCAAACAGGGACCCCCAAGCCCACCGTGCCCTCGTTGTTCCGGTCTCAAGACTGACATCGCGAAAGGTCCCATCTCCGGCATTCTCAAAAAGCGTATTACCCCGGGCATGACGTTGAAATGAAGACCGGATATCAGATGCCTGTTGCTTATGATATTTACGTTGATAAGCAATCCGGTTGCCGGCAGATGAAAACATGTTCCCCACATAGAGGTCCATCAACCCATCATGGTTGTAGTCTCCCCAGCTTACCGACATGCCGGCGGCGATATCTTCGACCCCGGCCTCGGCAGCTACATCGGTAAAAACACCATGATCATTCCGATACAAATTATTCCTACCAAAGTCGTTGGCGACATAGAGATCGGGATCGCCATCCAAATCGTAATCCTCCCATGAGGCGGCATAGCTGAAACGGTTGTTGTTCTGATTCAGTCCGGCTTCTTCTGTGGCATTATGAAAATTCCAGTCTCCCCTATTTTCCAGAAGAAGATTAGCGGTCCCGTTATTGGCATCATGGTAAGGCAGTGGACGTCCCAGACCCACTTTATCCTGAGTCCTGGAAAAATAGCCGCAGGCATATAGGTCCAAGTCTCCATCCAGATCATAGTCCACCGCGCTTAGAGAACGAAAAATCGAATCCGTTTGAATCAGTGTCATTCGCTTGAATCGTGCCCGTCCATCATTAGAGAAAAAAAGTAGATACCTTCCGGATGCAAATACGAGATCCTGATCTCCGTCGTTATCGATATCCAGTATCAATGCGCTGTGAGTCGGTTCCAAGTAATTGAGCCCTGATTCTTTAGAATAGTCGAGAAGCGTGCCATCTTCCTGATGAAGGAACAACCGGTTTGGAAGCCCCCCCGTTTCACAATAGAAAAGATCATCCATTCCATCGCCATCGACATCCCCAACCGCTATGCCTGCCGAACCGATCAGTTCCAAACCAAACCGCCAATCCAGACGACCACTCCAGTCTTCTATCCCATGAACAAGTTGATCCCGATAACAGGCATTCCTTTTCAGAACCGCCTCAGTGCAATCCGCGAATAGGGGAACGGCTGTTTTCTTCGAATAAATTTCCTCAAAACTCTCAAGCCGAATCTGATCAAGTAAAGGAAGTCCACCTCGACGATTCGGCGCTCTCCACTGACAGTTCCAGACCGCATTCTGCTGAATGATCTGATGGCCATTCCGCATCTCAGCTTCAAAAACAATTCGAGTTCGGCTTGTTGGAATCCCTACCGATACACTGACAATATGAAAATGTACCGATAAAATCTCGATGTTGCTGACCGGTGGCATAATTGATTGAAGTGTCCGCAGAAAACCCTGAACCCCCTCGTTGGCTATCACTGCATTCGAATCTCCGATTTCAGAACGCAACACCAAAAAACTGTCGTCATCAAACACTCGGGCTGGATCCCTGGGGCGAAGCTCCATCCCTTTGAAGGAAACGGAAACAATCTCAGAAATCTCCGATGGTGATTCCCCATTTCGCTTCATCAGCAGGTTTTCCATTTTCTTCAACTGCAGGGCAACTCCATCATGGACTACTTCCGTCACCCAGCCTTCCTTCCGTGGATCCAGATGAACTAATTCAGATTGAACACTTTCAAAATATTTCGAGTCGGAGAGTCCCTGGATCGCAGACAAACCCGATGTCAATCCCGTCGATTGAGCAGAGAGGTGAGGCGAAGGGAACAGAAACAACAAAAGAACAACAAAAAAGAATTCGCAGGAATGAAAGCCCTTCTTCCCTATGAGACACTGGGTATATTCCGAAAACATCGTAACAGCAATCAATCAGATGGGTGAGTCCCGGTAAAGAATTTATTAACCTACGCAAGGATTTCCTTGACCGGATGATGATCCTCCACACCCGTCAGACGAAAATTCAATCCTCTGAATCGGAAATTGAGACGAGTATGGTCAATCCCAAGGCAATGCAGCAGGGTTGCCTGGACATCGTGCATATGGACCGGGTTTTCAACAACGTGAAATCCAAGCTCATCGGTCTGACCCAATGTAACTCCAGAACGGATTCCTCCTCCGGAAAACCACATCGAGAATGCTTGCGGATGATGGTCCCGTCCGAGTGTTCTGCCCAAGGCAACACTCGATTCCACCATGGGGGTACGCCCGAATTCCCCCCCCCAAATGACGAGAGTATCCTCCAGCAACCCACGCTGTTTCAAATCCAGAATCAACGCCGCGCTTGCCTGATCGGTCTGAGCACACTGTGATCGAAGCCCTCCCTCGACATTACTGTGGTGATCCCAACCCGAATGGTAAACCTGAATAAACCGTACTCCCCGTTCAGCCAGACGACGAGCCAGAATACAGTTATTGGCAAACGCCTGCTTGGGGTTTCCCGGTTCGGCTCCATACAGATCCAGTGTGCCCTTACTTTCACGTGAAAAATCCATCAATTCCGGCGCCCGAGTCTGCATCCTGTAAGCCATCTCGTAGGCTTCGATCCGGGCATTGATTTCAGGATCTCCGACCACTTCCAGGCGTTCCCGGTTCAGACGTCGAATCAGGTCGAGAGAATCACGCTGTGCCTGCATATCCACTCCCTTTGGATTTGATACGTGGAGAATCGGATCACCCTGACTTCGGAAAGGCACACCCTGGTGAGTAGACGGGAGAAAACCTGAACTCCACATAGCAGCACCCCCGCTGAGGCTTCCTCCGCTTTTCAACACCACAAAGGAGGGTAGATCATTAGCCTCACTACCGATTCCATAACTCAACCATGAGCCCATGCTGGGACGACCGGGAATGCCACTCCCGGTATTCACGAACAGCTGAGCGGGTGAATGATTGAACAAGTCGGTGTGGACGGATCGAACGATGGCAATCTCATCCACAACTTTACCTAAATGAGGAAGCATTTCGGACAACTCAGCCCCCGAAGCGCCATGACGTGAAAAAGAGAATCTCGGACCAAGCACAGCGGCATCAGGTTGAATGAACGCATAACGTTGTCCTTGAATCACAGACGGAGGAATCGGCTTACCTTCGAGTTCGGCCAGTTTGGGCTTGTAGTCAAAAAGATCCAGTTGGCTGGGAGCGCCGGCCATGAAGAGGTAGATCACTCGTTTAGCTTTGGGAGCGAAGTGAGTAGGATGAGGTGAACTGGGACTTTCATTGTTGGCCGAAAAAGCCCGCGAAGGATCGGTCAAGGTATTCCCAAGAAGAGAGGCCAGGGCAATCCTTCCCACCCCAATACCGCAATCCTTAAAAAAATGACGCCGCGTTCGCTGTTGCAATTGTTCAATGCTCATGATGCTGTAATTCGAAAATCTGATTACTGTTTGGTTATGGTTTCGTCCAGATTCATCACCGCTCGCGCCACCATCACCCAGGAAGCCTGCTCATCAGATGCTTGCTCCTGTCCGCTTATGTGCAAGGCGTTCAACTCGCCATTACTCAGCCGACTCAACTGAGTCTGCTGAAACTCAACCATGGCCTTGGTTTCTGATTCTGAAGGCGGGCGGATCAGAAGTCGTCTGAAGATATCCATGGCCCGCCCGGACGGAGACGGCAATTCCAAATCCATAGCTTTCTGCGCCAGTTCACGCGCCATTTCGATAAACATTTCATCATTCAGCAAGGTCAAGGCCTGCAGGGGAGTATTACTACGGTCCCGTCGTGCCACACAGATCTCACCCGAAGGAGCATCGAATACTGAAAAGGCGGCAAAGGGTGCTGTGCGTTTGCTGAAAGTATATAAAGATCTCCGGTATCTATCCTCCCCGGTCGAGGAGTTCCATTTTGTGTTACCATAAGCTAATGCTGTCACACTGGACGGTTGAGGCGGATACACGCTGGGACCATACATTTTTTCCGACAACAATCCCGAACCGCTCAACAACAAATCTCGCACCGTTTCTGCATCCACCCGACCTCGAGAACTTCTTGATAGATATCGGTTCTCTGGATCCTGCTGTCTTTTCAATTCTGTCAGATTTGAACTCTGCCGATAGGTCGCACTGCTTACAATCAAGCGATGCAGTTTCTTCAGTGACCAGTCCTGATCCATGAATTCACACGCCAGCCAATCGAGTAATTCCGGATGTGTGGGAGGATCAGACTGTGTTCCGAAGTCCCCACTGGTCCTCACCAAGCCGGCTCCGAAAAAAGCTCTCCAAGCCCGATTCACGGTCACCCTGGCTGCCAACGGGTTTTTCCTGCTTGCCAACCAACGAGCCAATTCAAGCCGGTTGGTTGGAAGATTTCCAGAATCAGCATGAACAAAAACGGAAGGGATCCCGGAAGAGACCACTTCTCGGGGACTGAGGTATTCACCACGATGGCGAAGATGAGTCAGTCGTGGATTATCAGGAGGACGTTCCAGCATGACCATGGTCGTTGGAAATTCAGGTAATTGTTTTCGCAATTTTTCAATCTGCTTGCGGGCTTCAGCCAATTCAGAAGTCACATCAAGGAAAGCGGATTTGAGAGTCTTCCTCTCAGAATCGGAAAGAGAACTCGGACCGCGAACCAGCAGGCTGAGAATCCGAGCGGGATGTCTCGAAGCAGAAACCGCCCCCGTCCTCGAAGTTGCTGAGATTCGAAATCGCCCCAGACTTGCGGCGAAATGTCTTTCGAACAGCATTTCAATTTCAAGCTCACCTTCGGGAATGATCGGTTCGGAAAACACCAGGACAAGATGATGCGCTTTGCCTTCCTGACCTGAAGTGGACCAACCGGTGGATCCATTTCCATCGATGACATTCGCAGCATCAGCGCCCCCATTGCCAATACTGATTTTGCCATAACTGTGTGATGCCGACTTGAACTTCAATTCCTGTCCCTTCATGCGGGCAGTGAATTCACTGAGAAAAAAGTCCCCTTTCCTGCCTTCATAGTAAGCTCTTCCCGGTCCACGCGCAGGCAAACGATCATCGGGAAGCACCTCCAGTTTCAATGCAGTGATCTGAGATCCGTTCTTGGTAACGGATGCCAATGGGAAACGGAGCGTATAAACATCGCGTTTAGTGATATCGCCACTGGAAAAAGTGGAGCCATCTTCCAACATTTCCAATTTTGGCAGATTCGATTCCAAATGATTTGGAAGGAGCGGGGTCCACTGAACGGCAACCGATTTTTCCTCCTGAAGCCATTCTGAAAAAGATTGTTCCAGTCGATGATGCCGTCGTTCTTCTACCGAACCAGATCCGTCTCCGATCGGAAACTTTCCTGGAAGTTCGTTTTGGAGTTGCTCAATTTCAGACAGTATTTTTTTTCGACGTTCTAATACCCCTTTATCAGGAACAATCAGATCCGGTTCATCAGCATTATTCAGCAAAGCCATCAGGCTATAATAATCCTGGTGAGAAATCGGATCGTATTTGTGGGAGTGACATTGGGCACAACCGGTCGTTAAACCCATCCAAACAGTCCCTGTTGCTGCAACCCGATCCACCATTGCATAAAAGCGGTATTCAAGAGGATCAATCCCCCCTTCCTCATTGAGCATGGTATTCCGGTGGAATCCGGTGGCTATTTTCTGTTCGAGTGTAGCATTGGGAAGCATATCGCCGGCAATCTGTTCGACAGTGAACTGATTGAAAGGCATGTCGTCATTCAATGCCTTAATCACCCAGTCGCGGTAGGCCCAAATCGATCGAGGTCGGTCTTTTTCATAACCATTGGTATCGGAATACCTTGCCAGATCCAGCCAGGGCCGCGCCCATCTTTCTCCATAACGAGGGGATTGCAGGAGTCGATTCACCAACTTTTCGTAGGCCAGCGGATCCGAATCACTCGTGAAAGCATCGGCTTGCCCTGGAGTCGGCAGCAGGCCGATCAAGTCCAGATAGAGTCGTCGAATCAAAGTATAGCGATCCGCTTCAGGGGCAGGCTCCAAACCCTGTTCCTCCATTCTGACGGCAACCAGATGATCGATCGAATTCCTTGCCCAACCGGTTATCGACATTGCGGGAATCACGGGACGCTGTGGAGGAACGAATGCCCAATGATCTTCATACTCTGCTCCCTGCTCTATCCAAAGACGAATGGTCTCAACCTGCTCGGGACTCAGGGTATTATTTGTCTCGGGTGGCGGCATGAGATCATCGGAATCCTTTGCCGTGATTCGACGGAAGATTTCGCTGTCCGCCGTCCGCCCGGGAACAATGGCTGTTATTCCTTTTTTTTCTTTGAAAACTTCATCCGGAACATCGAGACGCAATCCGGCTTTTCGTCCAGATTCGTCATGGCCATGGCATTCAAAGCAGTTGGCTGCCAGAATGGGGCGAATATCCCGATTGAAGGAAACCTGTCCCGAAGATTCCCCGATTACAGGTGGGACAACCGGAAGGACAACGAGCCCGAACAAGATCCAAAACCCGACGGACAAGCTTTTCTGAATGGTCATAAAAGTATTGAAACTAAGTATTTGAGCACAAACCGTAATGAAATTCCGGCAGAATTCCAATCCAGTAAATTGATAAATTGTTGCTTTGTAGAACCCGATCTGGAAGTATTCATAACATAATCGGTGAAAAACCGACCTTAAAGTGTTCAGGACCAGTGAATCCGCTGAACAAAATGAAACCAGAATTCCTATTTCGAAAACGGGCTTTTACCCTGATGGAATTGCTTGTAGTCATCGCGATCATCGCCCTACTTGCAAGTCTGCTGTTACCTGCACTCAGTCGAGCCAAAGAAAAATCAAGAGCCGTTTCCTGCATCAACAACTTAAGGCAATTGAGTATCGCTTCCGTGAACTATTCCATGGATTACGAAGGCAACCTCCCCTCTTTCCGTGATTGGCTTTACACACGGGGAGGAGACTTGACCTCCGGACGCATTTATCCCTATTTGAAAACCAAGAAAGTCTACCTGTGCCCAACAGACAGAATCGAACTGGGTAGCGATTTACCAACGAACCAACGCCGAACCAGGACGGACCGGTCCTCGCGTTTTAATCGAAACCATCCCCGCAACTACAGCTATGCAATGAATTGCGGTATTTGCCACAACACCGATCTTTCCGAATTCAACAACCCCTCTAAAACTCTGATGTACATGGAAGCCCAACTGGGCAAAACAGATTACTCCGGCCAAGTCGGACCGTCCATGGTCTCCCGATCCCTGTCCTTCCGGCATGGCAAACGCGGGCATCTGGTTATGTCCGATCTTCGTGTCGAAACAATGACCGAAGAAATGTATGACTATGTTTCCGGCAACCGGATTTTCTGGTTTCCCAATAATAATTCCAATGAAATGCGGGGAATGTGGAACAACCTGCGATAAACCACCTCTCACTAACCATTTTCGCGAGACTGACTCTTTTAGCGCAGCCTGATTTTTCAATGGTTTCCCTTTGGTTTTATCAATACTTGTTATCAATTAATCCGAGATATTCAAATGAACCGATTACTCCCCATTCTCAAAATTCATGTTCTTATCGGAATCCTGCTCTATTGCGGTCAGGCATCCGAAGCCGCCACAACGATTGAAGAACTTTACAAAAATAGTTGCGCCCAATGTCATGGAGTCAATCTAGAGGGCGGAAACGCCCAGAGTTTAGTGGACGCGGTTTGGCAATTCGGATCCAAGAAAAGTCATATTGCAAGGAACGTAAAATACGGCATTGCCGATTTCTCCATGCCGGCGTTTGAAAATGCGTTATCAGATAGAGAGATCAATCAAATCATCGACTATATTTTTGAGAAGGAAAAGAAAGAGGGCGCCATTAAACCCCCACCTCCTGAAAAACTTTTCACTCTGGACTATGAAATTAGGATTCAGGTCTTAGCCAAGGGATTGGAGATTCCCTGGGGCATCACCTTTATTGATTCAGAAACCATTCTGGTCACCGAACGTCCAGGGCATCTTCGGATCATTGAACGAGGAAAATTGAATCCGGACTCTGTGGCTGGAATCCCTAAAGTTCTCCATGAAGGTCAGGGAGGTCTCCTTGATGTTGCCGTTGATCCGAAGTATTCGGAAAACGGCTGGATCTACCTCGCATACAGTCATGCTCTTCCCGAACCCGGCCAACAACGTCCACCGGCAATGACTCGAATCGTCCGAGGCCGACTGGTTGGAAACCGATGGCAGGACCAACAGGTGGTCTATGAAGCTCCACACGAGTTATATCGGGAAACCCGACAACATTACGGATGCCGCATTGTGTTTGATCCTGACGGGTATCTCTATTTCTCAATCGGAGATCGCGGGGCTGGTGGACAGGCTCAGGAATTAGGACGTCCCAATGGAAAAATCCATCGCGTTCATCGTGACGGCTCCATTCCAACCTCTAATCCTTTCCATAATCAATCGGAGGCTCTGAGCACAATCTTCGCTTACGGCAATCGAAACCCGCAGGGATTGGCCGTCCATCCGATCACCGGCAGGGTCTGGGAAAGCGAACATGGGCCCATGGGAGGAGATGAATTGAACCTCATTTCGGCAGGCAGGAATTACGGTTGGTCAACGATCACCTTCGGTCGAGACTATGATGGAGGTCAGGTGTCCAAATTTCGCAGGAAACCCGGCATGGAAACCCCCAATCTTTATTGGAAACCTTCCATTGCTGTCTGTGGCATCGACTTTGTCCGTGGCAATTTATTTCCAAGATGGCAAAACCATCTACTGGTCGGGGCATTGAAATACGAGGAAGTTCGGCTCCTGGACATCCAGGGGAATCAGGTAATCCATCAGGAAATCATACTGAAGAACGCAGGCCGTGTCAGAGATGTCGCCTGTGGACCGGATGGAGCCGTCTATATCGTACTGAACGGTCCGGGAATGATTCTAAAGCTGATTCCGGTAAGGGACTTAAACGTTTCGGATTAGCATCACCTTCACCTTAGGCCCACTCAAAAACAACTTTGCCAGGCAGTAATTCTGAATCAATTCAAAGAACGCGATAACCGACGCCTTCAAATCCCTTTGCGCGCGGAACATAGTTCTCGTCGAATTGGGGATCAGAACACGCGATGACATTGTTGTCGCTATTCACAGTATTTCTCAAATCGTTGATATCCCCTCCCAGGAAACACCCGTTGACCCCAATACCGGAAACCAGGTCCAGCTCATAACGAGCCCCGGGGGGCCAACCTCCGCTCGCATTGTTTCTCCAGAATATCGAGTCTTCGTAGATATTCCCATGGTTGGAATCATCGATCGCGTTTCGGTTACCGGTGAAGGTGCAACGGCGTACAATCACGTGGGATCCCGGAAACAGCGTCAGGGCACCGGACCCATGCTGAGGCCTCCATTTCCCGGGCGTCTCGGCCCTCTTGTCCATTGGGCCATTGGAAAAATTATTAACGAACAGAGAGTTGACAATTTCCGCTCCGCTGCCATGCAGGAGATCGACGGCAGCGCCACTCACCGGACATCGGTTACCTCGAAAAATACAGTTACGGACAAGGACGGACTGAAGCCTTGATCCATCGCTGTGCCCTCGATGCTCAACAGAAATACCCGCACCGCAAGGACTGGTGAAGTTGTCGTAGATTTCCACATTTTCAATCGTTGGATAGGATCTTCCAAAGATTTTGATCCCCCCCCCATCGGTATAAAAAAACTTAGCCTTCTTCATGTTGGGAGCCTGAACCTCGGGTTGGATGTTCACGGGTTCATCCAAGTCTGTCAAAAACCCGTTCGCCCCCGTAATTTTGAATCCACGCAACACGGTCTTACGACTGATTCCATCTCCAAAGAAAACGACGTGATTCACGATGGCTGGATAACTCTGTTTGGATGCGTCTGCTATGTCCGGATTGGCAGCCGTTAAAATGACTTCCCCCTCAGCCTCCAGAGTAATTCCGTCATGACGCTGGTTAAACCAGAGCATCGCCTGAGACGGTTGTCGGGGACGATAGGTTCCCGAATGCACGATGATCCGTTTGCGTTCCGGATGTTTTGCCGAAATGTCAAGTGCGGCCTGAATGTCCTCTCCGGCGTGAACATGGTAGTCACCCGTTTCCTCAACGGAGGATGCCGGTGGTTGTCGCGGTTGCAGCACCTCCACGTTGGCCAGGTTGCCGCTTTCCTCAATGGTGAGCATCCGGTTCCGTTCAATCGGCCCCTCAATCACTTGCTTGATACCGGATGGCCAATGGACTTCCACCCGGTCGATTTGCTTCGCGGCTCCCAAGCCGAAGTAGAGCGGAAAGTCGCTATGCGAGAGATAGCCCGACTGGCCATCCTTGACCTTCATCAGCGTGAGGCCACCTGCTGTGACACGGACAACGGCTCCGAATGCGCTGCGGTTAGATTTCGTCCCCACCAGTTTGATTTTGAGAAAGGATAAATCGGGTTTCTTCTCTGACAAGTTGCTCAACAGCACCATCGGATGGTGGTTCATTTCGTTGGTGACGATGTCGAGATCACCGTCATCGTCCAAGTCGAAGATGACCGACGAACGGCTCCCCATCGCACCCCAGATGACAACTCGATCAGGAAACTTTTCCAGATCGGCCCCATTCCTCTGCAAGGTCTCGAGGATAAGCGATTCCTTGTCGGCACCCACCAGATCCAACTCGAACCACGGCACGGCCAGTCCACCTGCCCTCGGTTCGACACCGAGGATGAACTCCGAATCCCGCCACCTCTCACCGCCCTCATTCAGGAGGAGTGAGTTCACGCCATAACGCAGCGGAAAATTCATACTCGAGGTCAGAAAGGCATCGTCGAACCCGTCGGCGTTCAGGTCTTCAGCACTTAATCCCCAGGGCCAGTAGTTCTCAGCGCCCAACTGATCGGATACCTCCTCAAACTTTCCATCTCCAGTCTTGCGATAAAACGCATTACCAAAGATGCTGGCCCCTTCGGTCTCCAGGAACGAAGCCGGCCACTGCATCGCCGCTTTCGCTTTTTCCTTCTCCGGGCCAATGTGCTCACTCATGTCGGAGTGCATGTCGGTGATAAAAATATCAAGGTCACCATCGTTCTCGAAATCGAATGCTTTGATCCCCATAGATCCCCAAGGCGTCTTCGGGAACAATTCCCTACTCGCTCGCTCAAATCGCTTACCCTCCCGATTGAGAAAGACTTGGTCGTTCCCCTGCATATTGAGCATATAGAGATCTGTCCACCCGTCTGAGTCAATGTCCACCGGCGCCGCATCGCCCGTCCATCCCAGATCCTCAAGCCCCATGGCGGAGGTAACGTCCTGAAACTTCCTTTCACCCAGATTGCGATAGAGCCGACTGCCTTCCATGCGCTCCGGTTTCAAGTGGCCACCGAAGGCATCATCGAACCCGACGTGGTATTGGTCACCGGTGTCCGCCTCTCCCCGGATACTCTCCATCGTCACCTTCGTCGTTTCATCGGTGGTATACTTTCCGACATTAGTGACGAGAACATCGACCAGTCCGTCGCGGTCGTAATCAAAGAACACCACACTGGAAGAGTGCCCCTTGTAAGCCAGACCGGAACCCGCAGTAATATTCCTGAATTTGCCTCCCCCGATGTTTTCGAAGAGGACGTTCCCCTTGCGGATAGCCGTCACAAAGAGGTCGGGATCACCGTCGTTATCGATGTCGGCAAACGCCGCCGAGACACCGATTCGGTCGCTGACGAATACGCCTGCGTGCTCGGTGATATTCTCGAACTTTCCACCGCCGAGATTACGCCAGAGTTCGTTCCCTCCGACTTGGTTCACGAAATAGATATCCAGACGATCGTCTCCATCGACGTCGGCAACGATAACCCCCGAACCGTGATCATAATGAACGCCCTTGAATCGCTTGCCCGACTCATCGACAATCTTATGCATAAACCGGATTCCACTGGCCTCTCTTTGATCGGTGAACTTAAAATCATGAAAGGCACGAATCGACTTCGCCGACTCCAATTGCGCCTGCGCACGAGCCTTCAACCATGGTGAGTCTTGAACATCGGGCGGAACATTGACAATCTCCGCCTCTAATGCAGCGAGATCCACCATCAACTCATTGAGCGCGTTCGGACTCTTTGATTCATAGAGCCCCCGGACCCTCTCATAGGAATCCACGAGAACTAAAAACGGGCTGTGGACCATGTTGGCGGGATTGTTTTCATCGACCTTTACAGCGAGCTTGAAGCCTTCACGATTAATGGCGTTGCGAATTTCTTCGACTGAACCGGTAAGGAACTTCCATGTCCGGTCGTCAGCGCCGGCATTCCCGGCATAGGTCTTCAAGATCTCGGGAGTGTCGTAAGCCGGATCAACGGTAAAGCTGACGAGGTGGATTCCACCTGAACCCCGATCTCCCTTGATCCGATCCTGGACAGTCTTGAGCAATGCGGTCTGCTGCGGACAGGTATCCTGACAACGGGTGAACATGAAGTTGGCCACCCAGGGTTTACCGGCGAGCCGGGCGGATGGAAAACGCGCGCCGTTCTGATCGGTGAGTTCGAAAGACGGGGTCCACCCAATCACTTGCGGATGCTCTCTGTCTACAGCCTCCCCCACGTCGGCAGTTGCGATTTTTGATGTCTTTTCAGAAGCCTGTTCCTTAAGTCCTGAATCTTCGGACTCTTTGCTGCATGACGACATCCATAAAAGGGCAGCGAGCGATGCAAAGACCAGTGAGCTTTTGTAAGAACACAAGGATGTGGAAGGCGTTTTCATTGCGAAGTCTTGTTATGAACGGTTATCAGATTTGTACGATCTCGTAGCCATAGGCGAAAATCGGTCTCTGAAGCGACTCCGAGTGTACCCATCGTCTCGCCGGGCGGCAACTGGAATCCACACATTGGATCCATGACCAAATCGTAATCGCCGCGGCGATCGACCCGGAAGGCTATTGAGAATTCAAGATCCGGGACAGCAATTTCTTTCAACTTCAGACCGGGGCACGAGAACACGTAAATGAAATCATCACTGCGCAGTTGGATAACCACATCGACGCCTGCCGGAAGCCTCAGATGGTTATCACTGACGCGGTCGTCACCCGTGCCGAGGACCCCGTCCCGTCCACTGTATGTAAATCGCCACGCCCGTCCGCTGCCACGCGCCTCAACCCGCAGGGGCGTGCCGGGAACTCTGTGCCAATGGCTGCTATCAGCCGGACGCGCGACGTGTTGCCAAAGAAAGTGCCCCAAGGTGCCGAGTGCCATGCAGGTAACAGCCAGCGTGGTCAAGAGGATGGGGCGGCTTCGCAAATGAGGGAAACTCATCTACTTTTCACCTTTCTGTTTCTGCCCGGTTTCGTCCGGAAAGACTATTAGAAATTTGGTTTCCAAGTATTCTTGAAAGATAGGTACTTTGAGGTGTTGCTTCAAGAACAAAGCCCCCCCAACCCTTTTGACGGGTGCGATTACCAGTGAGGGGAGGAAATTAACAATTTGTCCTGCAGTGTGCGCTGTCCCCCAGCGCATTTGCAGTGGAGTTGACGATTCTAATCGGCTGAGGACAGCCGACGCTACAGCAGGACTCTCCCCGCACTTTTTATCACACCCCCTTTTGACACGGTGACTTCAGATCACCTTATTCCTAAAGGACACCCATTTTGCGCAACGCTTGTTCGACGTCTTCGTTCCCGGGATCCAGTTCCAACGCTTTTTTCAGAACAGTGACAGCGCCATTTTCATCACCGAGAGCGAGCAATGACAGGCCGAGTCTGGTGAAGGTAGAGGCGTTCGCGGAACCGAGAGAGATCGCCTGCCTATAAGATACGACGGCAGCCGTATGGTCGTTTTGT
>DUCD01000164.1 GCA_012959985.1 Verrucomicrobiales bacterium
CTTCGGCATGATACTCTGTCAGTAACGCCTCGATTTCTGTCTCGGTGACATCGCATCGCCTTAGGAGTTCCTTTAACTCAACTGACTCCGATATCCTTTGTTTAAACTGTCGGACGTGGATTTCTGCGTAATCAAAGTGGCCCGATTCATGTGAGAACAGAGCAGGTGTTGCGGCCTCCGGGCGATACCAGGATTCGGGATGAACAAATACCGCTTGAGCATTGAGTTCAAGAGTCCTGCTATCTAGATCCCACGTGAAATCCCAGAGGATTTCTGTGTAGACAAAGGCCTCAAAGTTTTCTTCCGGATGTGGAGATAAGGGTGGAGCGATTCCTTGAAAGTCGCTCCAGGCAAGGGAACTGATGCTCGACCAGGGGCTATATTGAGCGCGTGTTTCGATTGAACTCAGGAGTAGACCAATTAAGGCGAGGCAAAACCAGAAAGCGTTGCATCGAGCCCAGACTTCAATCCATTTTGAAAGCCACTTATGCCTCGTTTGATTTAATGCATGTAAAATCATGGCAATTATAAGAAAGCATATTTTGGACCCGTCTCAAAATTGAGATTTCGTAGGAATACATGCTATGGAGAGTGCTTTTTTTGGCAGGTATTCAGTGGTGACATTTTTAAATGGCGGGAATTATTAAACTCCTGAATTGTCCCAGGTTCAGTGTGGAAAATGGGGTTCTTCTGCCTGTTCAGTGGAATAGTGATGGAATTCGGATGCTTCCATAAAGAAATCCAGTTCCTATCGGGGTGAAATCTTTAGGTTTCGGCGCCAACCCTATGGCTACAACGCAATCGAGATATGTAGCTGGTAGTAATGCCATTTTAAATAAATTATTTTAAAAATCATTTTTTTGCTGAACAACAAACATTACATCTCATTATTCGTTTAACCAGCGGGAATGCATTTATTAAGGACGGTTTTTCCGGTGTGCTTCCAAAGCATGAGTATAATGCATCAAAGTTTTTGGTCTTTAATTGTGGCATCATTCGCACTTTCAGTATTCGGACAAGAGGAGGAAGTTGAAATCGAAATCATAAGGTCGGTCATAGTGACCTTTCAATCTGAATCCGGCAAATCGTATCAGTTGCTTTCAAGTCCTGCTGCGGCGGGGGGACAGTTCCAGGCGGTCGGGGAGACGGTTACCGGGAACGGCGGCAAGATTACCGTGTTTTACGAATCGGAGAGAATAATCAGAAGGTGTTTTTCAAAGTGGAGCAAACGAACGGCAACACACCCTCTGAGACGAACCTGGAAACGCCGCTTCGGACTGATTATTTCGCCACTAAATTTGGGTTAACTTTTAGGCCTCGATCCAGTTCCATATACAAGTGTCACACCCCTGATTCATTCAGTAGCGGGACGGGAGAGTTCAAGTTGGCGAAGAATAGCTGTGGCTTTCTGGCTAGTGCCATTATGTCGTTCGATTGCTTTTATTAATTCCGGCGTAATCACATCCGCTGAAAACTTCTCCATGAGAGTCTTGTGTGCTGCCCCGGGGACTAGAATATTGGTGCTTTGTAAAGCTTCAATCAAGGCAGTGACGGCAACTTTTGTTTCTGTCTGGAATTCTCCGAGAGCGTAAACCGCTTCCATGGCACCAATACTGCGGTCATTTTTTAAAACCTCGATCACAGCCTTTACTGCCCCAGCCCTACTTGCGCCCACAGCATCCACCATATTCAAAGAACGTGCCGCTTCGAGACGCACATAAGGAGACGAATCCGATAGTGGGACCAAGAGGGAGGGCACAACAATGAGTCGGTATTCTGGGTAGTATCGTAATGCTATGGCTGCATTTCTTCTCAAGATCATAAAATGATCAAGAAGGGCTCGACGGAAGAGGGGCAGGAGTTTCTCTTTTTGCCGTATGGACAATGCGTAAAGGAGGGCTTTTTTGTCACCTGAGCCAATGAAAAAACGGACAGCTTCAGCGCTTACCCCTGAATCCGAGTGGTCCACAAAACCCGCCACAGAAGGCCAAATTGGCCAAGCATCTTCACCCATGTCACAAACCAGACTGAGAGCTCTCTGCGGTGGGCCACCAGTTATTCTTGGCTAGCTACGAATCGTAATTGGAAGGATTGAGTTAAGGTATGCATAAATCTTGCGAGTAGATTCCCTTCGGCGTCGCGCCCGAAACTCTCTTTCAAGCACCTTCAATCCATCAGAGCCAAAACCCCACCAGAGTTGGATCTGTTGCTGTTTTTCAAATTGCGTCAGGTTTTCCCCGTTATTGATTTCCTCCATCCAGACGCTTTCCCGTTTGCCGTGAAAAACCGGATCATACCTCTGCCAAACAAGGACAACCAAGAGGACCATTGCCAAGGGGATGAATTTGCGAATGGGTTTATTCAGCTTCATTTAGACAATTTCGAGATTCCTTGTGGTTGCCAACGCTCACCAGTAACCGGATCTGAAACAAACTCTGGAGGTGGACACCCCTTTGGGCTGATCTTGGGCAATCGAATACCGAAACGCAAGACGACGGTTCAACAGCTTGGAGTATGTGAATCCTCTCGTTTGACTTCGTGGAGACTTTGACAAGAAAGGGATCCGGGGTATTTATTACAGGGACAGGCTTTTAATGGAATAGCCCCCGGCTTCAGGGATGAATTCTTCTGTTCAAGACACGGTCAATGTCTTAAGTTGATTGATCGGTTTCAATAGAAAAATACACTGGATAATGGCCGGAATAAGGATCCAGTTCTTGAGTTTGGTTTTGTTTCCGGTTTTGGCGCCTGTTCTTCAGGGTTCCTATGTTAATTTTGAAGGCAGCCAGACATCACCGGTTTGTCTCAGTCCTTCCGGCAATCGACTGTTTGCCGTCAACACTCCTGATGCCGGACTTTCCGTATTCACTCTGGAAGGGATGGAACGGCCTGAACTTGAGCTGGAAATTCCCGTCGGTCTGGAGCCGGTGTCAGTTGCCGCCCTTACGGACAATCTGGTGTGGGTGGTGAATCAGGTTTCCGATAGTGTCAGCATTGTTTCGGTTGAAACCGGATTGGTCATTGAGACGCTTCAAACCGGTGATCATCCGGAGGATATTGTTTTTGCCGGGCAACTGGCCTTTGTGAGTGTTGGCGGAACGAATGAGCTGCTGGTTTACGATGTATTCAGTTACCAGCTGGTTCGAAGAATTCCTCTCAATGGAGTTCACCCTTCGGCGCTTGCTGTTTCATCGGATCAAAAGGAAGTCTATGTTGTGTTTACCTTTTCCGGGAACGGAACCACGGTCCTTCCTCTCGGTAAAGCGCCTCTGCAGAGGTTTCCGAATCGCAATGAATTGCCACCTCACAAAACGGCTATGATTGTCAAAGCCGATGATCCGGAATGGGGGGGAATGCTTGGCTACTCTCTAGAGGATCATGATGTTGCCCGGATCGATGTCGAAACTCTTGAAGTCAAACAATACTATTCCAATATAGGGACGATTCTTTTCGGTATAGCGGTGCATCCTTTAAACGGGGATCTGTACATTTCGAATACCGAAGCAAGGAATCATGTTCGATTTCAATCCGCGTTGAGAGAGCATGTGGTTGATCATCGGATTACCCGGATCGTTCCCGGTTCCGGCCACTCTGAGATATTCGATCTCAATGCCGGCACAGACTACGATTTCCCTCCCAATCCTGAGGCACGTTTTCACGCGTTGGCCCAGCCGACTGCATTGGTATTTGATGCGTCCGGAAATACTCTGTACCTTGCGGCTTTCGGGAGTGATCGAATTGCTGAGATGGGTCCGCTGGGTTCTATTTCATCAAGAGTCGATTTGAATCAGCTGAATTCTCCATTGAGTGAATCCGTGTTACGCCGAGGGCCCCGAGGTCTTGAATTCGATGGCCCGCGTCAACGTGTTTACGTTCTCAACCGAATCAGCAATACGCTATCCATTTACGACACGGCCACAAGGGGTTTTCCAATCGAAATTCCCGTTGGCCGGAATGACCCGACACCCATGGAAGTAAAATTTGGACGCGGTTTCTTATACAATGCGGGTTTGTCAGGAAACGGACTGGTTTCCTGCGCAGTCTGTCATGTGGACGCGGAAACCGATCGCATTGCATGGGACCTGGGAGATCCTTTTGGCAAACCCTTCCCCAGGGTCATTGAAATATTTCACCAAGGCCCAACGCAGTCGCAGGTTCATCCTTTCAAGGGACCTCTGGTCACCCAGACTCTGCGAGGTTTGTCTGAAAATGAACCGTTTCATTGGCGTGGAGACCGCCCTGATCTGGAATCCTTCAATGGCACTTTTGAGGATCTGATGGGCGGTAAACAGCTCTCGGAGTCAAATATGGAGTTGTTTAAAAGATTCCTCCTGTCTCTCGAGTTTCCCGCGAATCCGAATCTAGCTCTGAATGGTTCTCTGCCGGAGACGCTTGCCGGAGCAGACCCACGTCGAGGCTTTGATCTGTATAAGAACCATAAGTTTTTTGAGGGATTCACCTGCGGGTCCTGCCATAGCCGTCCCAGCGGTGGGAATAAGGCGGTTCTCGATGCGGAAACCTTTCTGTTAAGCCAACCCTTCAAGATCCCGCATCTACGCAATCTGTACAAAAAAATGGACTTTGACCAATCACCGGGCGCTGATTCTCTCTCAGGGTTTGGTCTGGCTCCGGACGGATCTTTCGACACCCTTTCCAATTATCTGTCACAACCTTTCTTCGGAAACATTCGGAATGATGAATCCATCAAGAAGGATCTGAATGCCTATCTACTTTGTTTTGACACCGGAACTGCGCCTGCCGTCGGACACGCTATAACCATTCGTTCAGGGTTTGACGATCGGGATGATCGTTGGATC
>DUCD01000165.1:0-3415 GCA_012959985.1 Verrucomicrobiales bacterium
CCCGTACTTTTCGAGTTTGTTATCCCGATCAAAACTAAACCCCACCTCAACCCCCCTTTCACTAGCCAGTCTTAGAATCGCCGGATCGGCATACAAGCCACCATGCGGATCGGCAAAGACATCCAGTTCGATCTGCCGGATTCCCAGTAACTCGAATTGTTGGGCGAGCGGTCGATGCGTGTAGTCGAGTGAACGAGCCGCTTCAGCCTTCCGTTCTCCAATCAATTTCAACATATCGGGACCCATGGCGATATGATACGAATTATGAGTGCCAATCACTTGAACCTGATTCAACCGAACCGATTGGGCGGAAAGAAATGATTCCTGACTAATGATCAAAAAGGAAATTAAAAAATAAACGAACCGATGCATTCTTGGAATCTGACGTAATGCGGATTTTTTTTCCAGTGGAATCACCTCATTTTAAGAAATAAAGAAACCACTAATTATTAACAACGAAGGATAGTAATCGGCTCCACATCAAAAGATTAATATTTTTCTCGATTCTGACTTTTCAGAAAAATGGAATTGTTTACAATGGCGCCCCTCCTATGAAAATGTTGAAAACAGGACTCCCAGCAATAATCCTTCGATATGCGTCCCGGTTACGGTTTCCAAAATTGGCAATCTTGACCGCCGGGCTATTCGGGCTTGACCTTTTAGTCCCCGACCTGATTCCTCTGGTCGACGAAATTCTGTTCGGGTTGGCGACCTTACTCTTCTCCTCCTGGAAAAAGCAAAAATCGCAAAGTCCGGTCATCGATATTCAAACCGAAAAAGTTGGGCAAGAATCTACGGATCCGGGATCCGATAAATAGCGGTGATAGTTATTTTAAACTACGGAGCTTTTCACTTATGGTGACCTCGATCGGTTTGATTTGCTGATGGGCTTCGACTAAGGGAAGCCCTGGCTTCATTCCTGGTCGTTGGTGCCCCACATGACTCAGCCAGGCATTGTGAAGCAAAGTCTGTTTTTTCTGAATCAGTGAAACCAGTTCGGAATCCAAAGGGCGCCAAACTGAATAACCCCAGGATTCAAGAATGGATTGCGCCAGTACCTGATGCCCCTCTCCATTAACATGAACGCCATCCCCGGACATGGTGAAGTCGAGATTAACTTTGCGTTTTTCGTCCAGAAACCGGTTGACCGAAGTATGCAGATCGATCACCCTATGGACTCGATTCTCCTGGGCCATCACCCATTGGGCATAAGGTTTCAAAACTTCTTGGTCGTAATTCTCATAAATGGCAAACCAGGCAAACTGATCCGCTTCTGAAGAAACCAGTTTACCACTCTTCTTCATCGGCAAGGGATCAAAAGCAGGTGGTGTCATAAGAATCAACGCCGCACCCGATTCTTTAACTGCCTCAATCAATTTTCCGATACCCAATCGATACGCATTGAAACGGTCTTCATGGAAAGGATGATAAATTCCATCGTTCATCCCGTAACAGGCAACCACAACATCAGGTTTAGCCTTATCCAACGCTCGAGCCAATCGTTCATGTACGTCTGGACGGGGAAAAGGGTGATCGGGTTCGGAAAGCCCACTGCAAGTCTCACTGGGAAGCCCCAGATTGATCAACTCAGGAACCCTCTTCGGAAGTTCCAATCGCAGGCGCGCTTCAATCAGGGTGATGTATTCACCGGCATGAGTAATTGAATCGCCGAGAAATACAATCCGTTCGGCGTTCAATGGGAAAGGCACATCCTCGGCGGGAACATGACTCACAACTGCAATCGTTAAAAAACCGATCAAATAAAAAAAGGAGCATTTCATATTGGTTAGTGATATTCGAACATATTTCAGAATCGGGCAAGCTTGTTTCAACGATCCCTTCCCCACTGCAAATTGGTTTAGCCTGGGTGCGATTACCAGTGCGGGGAGGGAGAGCGTCCTCGCGAGCCATTCATGGATTCCTTCATACATGGAAAGCAAGACAAGTAGGAGTGGGCTATTTTTCTGTCCACCCATTCTTCGGCTCGCGGAGACGCTCTCCCTCCCTTCAGTTCAGTAAGATATGCTGTGCTCCGTGACAAATTGTCCTCACCCTTATGGCAGTGCAGCATGTCCTTCCAACTTTAATTTAGTGCCATTCGGGTCAAATCATACGTTATTGTGCTGAGCCCACGCACCCGACCACTGAATCAAGGTGTGGACTATCGAGCTCTTTTTTCTCGAGCACGAATCATCGAGCCCCGAGAATCAGTCCATTAGAAACCAGACGAAACATCATGTCAGAATCTGAAATCGGGAATTCCACTTGGAAGTTATTTCCATTCAATTCAGGAGGATCTGGAATCGGAAGCCACAAGGGTTGAAAAAAAACAGACGATTGTTCAAGCCTATAGGAAAGAGCCGATGCGGACCATTGCAATAGAACTTTCCCGCCCGTTCGTTGAATCCGAACTTCAGGAAACCCCGAGTTCCCATTCGGGATACCGTCCTGATTACGATCGATTCCCATTCGCAACCCTGAACCTGGAGGAACTCCCATCAGGGTTATACCGCTTCCCTGCTCTGCAAAATGAATCAATCCTTCGAGTGTGAGTGGTTCCTGGTTTGAGTTGTCGAAATGATAGCGTGCGGTTTTAGGCCAATAAATTAATCCCTGTCGCCGTCCACTGATGACACCGAGGCCGACAAGGTCGATTCCACGCAATTCTGCCTGCTCCTGAAGAATCTGAATGCGCATCAAACGGCCCTCCAGATCACGGATCCCTGGAGAAATGGTTACCGTATGTCCAACGGCTGGCGCCGTTCCGGTATCAAAACAAAGCAGATAAGCATTTAGATCAATTTTGATGGATTCATCATCCCGAATGTTTCCAAAGAAGGGTTGTGACAGATAATGGGACATCGTGTCAAAAGATCCGTCCGGAGCCAGGCCAAACCCAGAGAATGATTCAGCGCCAGGCGACTGGTCAAAATCTGTTTTTTTGTAAAGGTTGCGCAGATGAGGAATCTTGAAAGGTTGGCTCAACAGAAAGCTTCCGGCATCAAGAACCGCTTTATTTCCGCCACTGGGGCGGCTATGGCAGGAACCACACTTGAATCCCTCAAAAAACTTATGGTTCTTATACAGATCAAAGCCTCGACGTGGGTCTCCTCCGGCAATCATCTCTGGAAGAGATCCCATCAAAGTCAGATTCGGATTCGCGGAGAACTCAAGAGAAAGCAGAAATCTTTTAAACAACTTCATACCCGGCTCCGATAATCGTTTACCGCCCATTAAATCTTCAAAAGTATCATTGAAAGATTCCAGATCCGGACGATCTCCACGCCAATGAAACGGTTCATTTTCAGACAAGCCTCGCAATGTCTGGGTGACCAGTGGACCTTTGAAAGGATGAATCATCGATTGAGTTGGACCTTGGTGAAATATTTCGATGACTCTGTGGAAGGGTTGACCA
>DUCD01000165.1:3425-4810 GCA_012959985.1 Verrucomicrobiales bacterium
AGCCCTCATCTCATGCACGGTGCTGGGACACCTCGCCTTCCTCGTCCCCTTCGTCACCAGGCCAGACGATCGCTTTCCCCATCAATGTGACAGACAGCACATGAAATCAGTCCGTTTCCAGATAACCCCGCATCGTACAGGAAACCACGACCCAATTTCACTTCCATGGGCGTCGGATCATTCCGGCCAACGGCGAGTTCAGTTAGAAATCCTTTTGAGACCGTGTCATAAACGGATAGGGTATTGCTGATTCGATTGAGAACATAAACACGGTGACGTGGGCCATCGAATGCAAGACCTCGGGGCCCCCGGCGTAGTTTGGTTTCACCCAAAGGAGAATTCAGCTGATTCAAATCGGCTCGTGATGAAATAGTGCCCTTCGGATGCATCTCGGCAAGTCGGTCACTGCCGAAAGCTGCAAGGAACAGAGTATTCCCGGAGGCATCAAATTTCAAGGCGGTCGGCTGGGCCAAAGCAAGATTGCGTGCCTCTGGATTTGGCAGCAAGGAATAGTCTGTGTCGGCATTAAGATCGAATACTTCAGAGTGTCCGGACTCCGGAATTATCCGGGTTACCCGATGGTCGACAACATGGCCTCGCAACACCGATTGGAAGCGAACCTGGTTCCGTGCTTCAGTATTAGAAACGTACAGATCCCCGTTCAATGGATGCACCGCGATGCCGAAGAGAATCGTCCCGATATGAGAATAGTATTCTTTGACTTCAAGAGATTCGGCATCGATCCGGGCGACATCATGGTCCACTAGAGAATAGCCCAACGTTTCCCGCCATTCAGGATCATCCGCATTGACAATCATAGCCGTTTTGTGAGGTGGCAATTCATTGCGATCTGGGAACGTCTGCAATGGGGCTTTATCGGGAGGAAGGACCGTCGTTCTGTTCCCGGAAAAAGTGAACACAACATAGACTTCCTTGTGGTCCTTTGAAACAGCAAGCGCAGAAGGATGAACTCCATTGAGAGGGATTCTTCGAACCAGTTGAAAACTAAATGCATTATAAACCAACAGCTCATTCCTCCCGCCAACACTGACAAAGGCTCGGTCTCCAGCAAAAACGATATCCTCTGGATGATCCCCGGTTTGCAGAGTCTCGATGACCAATCCACCTTTAACTGAAACAATACTGATGCTGTCTGAAACTTGATTTACAACCCACACTTGATCTTCCGTCAGGGCCGCAACCGACACCGGCTCCAAACCTACGGGAATCTCCAGTTCGAGTTCAGGGCTCTCCATCCCGTTTAGAGTAAATACCGAAAGCCCCGCATCAGGAGTGTTGACAGCAAATAGTCGATTCCCAGAGAGACTGAGACAAACCGGTGATGTCTGGCTGCCTTCAAAATTAACATAGGATCCCTGAAGCAT
>DUCD01000166.1:0-6828 GCA_012959985.1 Verrucomicrobiales bacterium
CCTGATGCTCGCGGCGGAACGCGGGCCCCTGCCGATGATGGAGCAGCTGCTGGAGACTGCGCCAGACGTCGAAGCCGTCGACCGTGAGGGCGGCAGCGCTGTCGACCCGGTCGCCGCCGATACGCAGCCCCTGAACCTTGTCGAGTTCGACATTGAGAAAAAGTGTCTCGTAAAGATTGGAGTGTGAAAATTCAACTCCTTCAAGAACCGTATGCAGAAAACGGGCTTCGATAAGGTTAGCCGAACAGAGAGACGCTCCCTGAAGGTCTGTGGATTTCAGATTTGCTGAATACAGATTGGCTTCAGTCAGATCGGCCTCTTTCAGACAGCTTTCGATGAGATCGGAATCACTGAGATTGGCCTGCTTGAGGTAAGCCCGACTGAGATTGGTTCGAGTGAGACGAGCTTCGATCAAATAAGCGCCTTCCAACAGGCATTCGGATAAATCGGCATCCGTCAAGTCTGCGGCACGAAGATCGGTTCTTTTGAGTTTGGCCTTACTCAGGACGGCCCCCTCCATTCGACACAGGCTCAGATCGTAGTTACTCAAGTTCAATCCATGCAGGTCTGCCTTACGCAAGTCCGGCAAGGTATCACCTTCTTCAATACGCCATGAATTCCAGTGAGTTACGCCCTGTTTCAGAATTTCCAGATGAGCTTGATTCGCCATATTAAGTTGCCGTGAATAGTTCTGGATTTTCTTTCTCAGGGAAAGGAAAATTCCCGGGATGAAATACCACGATGTCCGAGTCATCTTCACCAACAAACAGCGGGATAATCTCACCTTGGCGTTTGATGTTTTTCCCCAAAAGGGAGAAAGCATCCAATTGCAAGACCAGCTTTTCTTTCCGATCGTGATGGTTTCCCATTCGTTCAAGAGCGGAGCGTATGAATACAGAGTTTTCTTGGGTACACCCACAACGTCACCGGTCGAATAAATGCCTGAACCTTTCAAAGAATTCCTGAATGAAGCCGTGGTAAAGTCTCTGTCCAAGGCCCTGGCCAATAAGGATTCGACATTTCCGCGGGTGAAATTTCAGAATCAAATCCTGAACACTCTCTCTCAGCTCGAACTGAAAGCACGAGTTAGCCTGATCTCTGAAGCCTTGGCTGAGCACCTGCCCTCCTCGTTTCCAGTAGCCTGTAAGTTGCTGCTGCATTCACTTCCCGATCACTTCGAAGATGAAACCGATGGGAAATCTATGAACTGGATGGTTTGGCCAATGACGATGTTCGTTGCAGAACAAGGTGTCGATCAGCGGAAAATTGCCTTGAATACCCTGAAAAAGTTGACCTGTCATTTCTCTGCAGAGTTCGCTGTCCGCCCCTTTCTGATAAACGAACCAGCGGAAACACTTAAAGTGTTTATGACATGGACCAAGGATCCTTCAGAACACGTCAGGCGCCTGGTTTCTGAGGGAAGCCGACCCAGACTGCCCTGGGGTGAACAATTACGCCCCTTTGTTAAAAACCCGCAACCATTGATACCATTACTGGAAGCATTGAAAGACGATACTTCAGAATATGTCCGGAGATCGGTATCCAATCATCTGAATGATATTTCCAAGGACCATCCTGAGCTAGTAGTGAAAATCGCCGAAAAATGGCAGACGGATGCTGGGAAAAACCGAAACCGGCTGATTAGACACGGTTGCCGCAGCCTGATCAAGCAAGGCAACAAGGCCTGTTTGAAAATGTTGGGTTACGGAAAACCTGAACTGAAAAATACGGAAATCAGAATTCATCCGAAAAAAGTCTCCATCGGGGATTCCCTGGTTTTTCGATTGAGCGTGACCTCAACCGCGGAAAAGCGCCAGGACTTGATAATCGATTACCGGATTCACTGGGTGAAATCGGGCGGACGCCAGACCACAAGAGTCTTTAAGTGGAAAAACCTGAAATTGATTTCCAACCAATCTGTGACTTTGAATAAAAAACATTCTCTGAATCCGGTAACGGTCAGGAACTATTATCCGGGAATCCACCGAGTGGAGATTCTTATCAATGGATTAGTCGTCACCGAAACTGCCTTCAACCTAGTTTGAACAACAGAGAGGGTCCGCAGCACTGCCATTAGGTTAAGCCTGATCGGGGCATCCAACGGAAAGCGGCGACTTTGTAAAACTCGAATGAAACATGCGGAGGTGCCACCACTAAGTGGAATCTTGCAATCAAGGGAGGAGATCGGCAATATTCCATGACCTATATGAATCCTGAGCCCTGTAAAACATGAAACACCTTTTCTCCTACGCAATGCTTCCTATTGCGCTAATCACCTTTCTGGTTACTCCTATTGCTTCATTTCCGGCAAATGATTTCAATGATTGGGTGCACTCCATTCGAAGTGTGGATCGGGAAGGTGAAGGAAACCTCCAGGCATCCGAAGCATGGAATAACCTGACCCAGTTAGGTGGAGACCGAATTCCCGAATTGCTGCAGGCCATGGACGGAGCCGGAAAACTATCGTTGAATTGGTTCCGATCTGCCATTGAAACCATCGTTGATCGGGAAAAAAGACAAGGAGTAAACTTCCCTCTTGCCGCTTTAGGAGAATTCCTGATGGATACTCGCCAAAACCCTCGAGCTCGACGATTTGCTTTTGAAATGATCAAGGAGTCCGATCCCAAAGCTGCTGCGGTGCTGATTCCGGGAATGTTGAATGACCCCAGCGTCGAACTGCGAAGAAGCTCCGTTCAATTGCTGATCAATAAAGGAGTGTCTTTCCTTAAATCCAACGAAAACAATGCCGCCATCCTGGTATTCCGTCAGGCACTCGGAGCCGCTCGGGATGTCGATCAAACCCGTCAACTTTCCGACCATTTGAAGGACCTGAAACAAAAAGTCGATTTGCCGCGCCATTTTGGATTTCTTATGGATTGGAAAATCATCGGCCCCTTCGACAATACTGATTACAAAGGATTTTCTGAAGTGTATGCCCCTGAAAGAATGATCGACCTGAGCGCGAGCTACCCCGGTAAAAACAAGGAAGCCACCTGGAAGGATTTCCGGTCCGAGGATGAATTTGGAATGATCGACATCAATAAGGTCTGTGGCCTGCTCAAGGAAACAACGGCCTATGCCTACACTGAATTTTATTCGGAAAAGGGCGGTCCGGTTGAACTGCGTCTCGGAAGTAAGAATGGGTGGAAAGTCTGGCTGAATGGTGAATTTCTCTTTGGCCGTGATGAATACCACCGAAATATGAAGATTGATCAATATCAACTTCCCGGACAACTCAATCCCGGAAAAAACACCATCCTGGTCAAGGCATGCCAGAATGAACAGATAGAAACTTGGACGGTCGAATGGCAATTTCAACTGAGAGTATGCGATTCAAGCGGCACGGCCATCCTGTCCACCGACCGATAAACCCAGTCAGCCCCCACCATGAATCAAGGTCTTTGTCTCAAACTGCTACTTCTCAATCTTACGCTGCAATCCGGAATCGCCGAAAATTGGACTCAATTCAGAGGGCAGAATGGCACCGGAGTTTCCAAAGAATGGAACTTGACCGAGCATCCGGTCACAGGTCGGGATATTGCTTGGAAAATCGATTTACCGGGCAGAGGCCTGTCCTCACCGATCATTATAGAAAACCGTGCTTTCGTCACCTGCTCCAGCGGTATTCACCAAGACCGACTGCATGTCATTTGCTACAACATCGAGAAGGGAGAGGAAATCTGGCACCGACAATTCTGGGCCACGGGACGTACCATGACTCAGCAGAAGACCTGCGTTGCAGCCTCGACTCCCACAAGTGATGGGTCGCGAATCTTCGCTTTGTTTTCTTCAAATGACCTTATCTGTCTGGACTTAAATGGGAATTTGAAGTGGCTACGCGGATTGACCGTAGACTACCCGAATGCGGGCAACAGTCTCGGCATGGCCGCCTCACCGATCATAGCGGAAAACACCCTGATCATACAAACTGAAGCCGACAGCGAATCTCTGGCTTTGGGCATTGATCCAGAGACCGGTCTCAATCTCTGGAAACGGGAGCGACCTCGGAATGCAAACTGGACATCTCCCCTGACTTTGAAAACCACAGGAGGCTCTTCTATCATCGCCTTGCAGTCAAGTCGCGGCATAGAAGCAATCCACCCGAAGACCGGCAAAGTTGTCTGGAGTTACGATGACGGAGCCGCAACCATTCCCTCGAGCGCATCCAACGGTGAAATACTATTCGTTCCGTCCCACGGAATTACCGCACTGAAGATTCAACCGGGAGCGGATTCCTTTACCCAGATATGGAGAAAACGGCAATTCAATCCAGGCACCGCCAGTCCAATCGCAATCGCGAACCGAATCTACACGGTCAATAACGCCGGGGTTCTGACCTGCGGGGATAGCGACAATGGAGAACGCCTTTGGCAGCTTCGCCTGAAGGGCCCCTTTACCGCCTCCCCCGTCGGTGGAAGAAACCACCTTTATTTCGTAAATGAAAAAGGATTACTACAGGTGGTTAATATTAGCGCACCGGAAGGGAAACTGGTGGCACACTACGATTTCAAGGATACCATCCTCGCCACTCCGTCCATTGCCGGTAACGCCCTGTTCATCCGGAGCGATCGCTCTCTTTGGAAAATAACTGAGTGATGTGGAAGGAAGACCTCAGTCCTCTACAATCCCTGTTTCAGCAATATCAGAACGATTGGCAGCGTAACCAGACTACAGATTGTTGTGCAAAATACGGCACCAGAAATAAATTCCACATTACCACCAAAGGCACGGGCAAATACAATTGGGGCCATGGCACTCGGCATGGAGGCCTGCAGAATGAGGACCGACTGCAGCAATCCAGTCAATCCCAGAATCTCAGTGGCTCCGTAAGCAACCAACGGTGCAACTACCAGCCTCAGTAATACAACCCCGCCCATTACTGAACCCATTCGGCCGTCTACTTTAATATGGCGCATCTCCATGCCCACACAAATCAGGACGAGAGGTATCGAGGCTTTGCCCAGGCTATGCACCGACTCAAGGATCATCGATGGTAGAGAGATTCCTGAGAGACGGATCAGCAACGCAGCCATGATCACATAAATAAAAGGCATCCGGACCATGGTCAACATTGTCTGACGCGGGCTACAGGCTCCCCGGGCGGCAATCAGCATTCCGAAACCGTTATGCGGAATACAATTCACTGCGATCAAAACTCCCGCCAAATAGAGTCCATCTTCTCCAAAGGCGAACAAAGCCATGGGAAACCCAAGATTGACTCCATTAAAAAAGGTAATGGCTAAAACTGCGCTACTGGTGGTATTGGCATCCAATTTGATCATTCGAGAATACACCCAACCCAGAACGGCCATGGCTCCAAGAATGAAAAGGGTGAATCCAATGACGCGAAATACTTCCTGGGCGCTGACCTGCACCTTCATTAAGGAGGAAAAAACCAAGGGAGGAAAAAAAACATAAACCAGAAGCCGACTCAGCGAAGATTGATCCAAGTCCAGGTATCGATCTGCTGCCACTCCGATGAGACAGAAGAAAATCAGAGGAAACAGGGCGTGCACAAAAACCCCGATCATCTCTGCTCCTATGGTGCTGAACAACATGCGCTAATTAATTCCACCCAGCTCGACACTGCAACAGATTTCTTTAAAGAATCTTGTGTTTTTAGCGCAATTGCGGTAGCTTAAAGAATAGAGTCTACGTTTACAGAAGCGGGTTCAATTTCCAAAATGGAAAATAAATCCCCTGATGAAGAAGATGAAGTCGAATGGGGACCTTTTTCCTTTCGACTCTTCTTCAATGAAACACTTGTCAAAGACAAAATCGCTTACGGGTTAATTCCATTCGTAATGGTCAGTGCCCTGATTGTGATGATCAAGGCAGCTATGTTTTGAGAACAATAACCCGCTCCGGGATTCACCTTTCGGGGCGGGATTTTCGTGTACCTCCGACTCGCGATAAACAAAAATGGTAGTCCGGCAAGGATTTGAACCTTGACTAAAGCCTCCAAAGGGCCTTGTGCTACCATTACACCACCGGACTGACCGAGCGAAAGCTAACGACAATAAACTGGATTGAAAAGGATATTTTCATCCTCAACCATACTTCTTTCACTGAAACAAAATCAGAAGCTTACCACGGCACTCCAATGGTGATTTCCAAAGCGGTTTTCAAACCGTTTCTGGAGGTTTTCTGCAGTATCCTTGTCGGATAATAGAGCGAACAGGGTAGATCCACTCCCGGACATCAAAGCAGCCAAACTCCCCTGATCGATCAGGAACTGTTTATACAAAGACAAAATCGGATACTTATGGAACACAGCTGCTTCGAGGGAATTTTGAAACAATGGAGCCATCACTTTCCAATCTGAAGTATTTCTAAGGCTGTCGGCAAGCTGTTGTGCTTTACCGGGTTGGCCCTTGATTGAATTCGGGAAGTTTGCCGATTGTCGGTAGGCCCATGGTGTTGATATGCCGAACCCCGGTCGTATTAGGATCATATAAAGCCCCTTCAGGACAGGAAACGGGTCCAGTGGTCGGATTCTCTCCCCCCTACCGAAAGCCAGTGCGGGTGCTTCGCCTATAAAAAAAGGAACATCCGATCCCAGCATGGCGGCGTTTTCGGATAATTGATCTGAAGTCAGCGGATTTCCGAAAATGATGTTCAGACCGACCAATGTCCGGGCAGCATTGCTGCTTCCTCCCCCCAGCCCCCCTTGAATGGGAATGTTTTTTTGTAAGTCGATGTGGATTCCACTGGAAATACCGGTTTTTTCAAAAAACAACTCAGCAGCTCGAAAAACTAGATTATCCGGACCGGATGGAAGGGACTCGTCACTGCAATGCAATTGGATACCGGAGTCGGAAATTTCCA
>DUCD01000166.1:6844-8647 GCA_012959985.1 Verrucomicrobiales bacterium
TTTTGTTACTTTTTTCTTTTTGAAATTATCAGGGTATCCACTTGGAGCTGCTTTTAAACCATGTTCCTCTAGCCAATTACAATATTCAATCATCCTGAGCAAAAATACATGGAATCTGAAAAGAAAAACGCCGTCATTGAGAATCAATGACGGCGTTTAGCCAAAAACATTTAATCCAAAAGACAGATCAATTCTCGAAGATTCGAAAACGACTTCCGGGAATAAAAGGAGCCACATCACCGCCGGAGAATCCCATGGCGACATCGGTATTCAAGGTCGGTCCTTCCATCACACCCGGAGTGTAACTCTCAGGGTAAACGGGATCATCCAATCCGAATACCGGCTCGTAGGAAGGGATGGGGAAAGTCACCACTTCATAGAGTCCCACTGCGGTCCTTTTAATGGTATTGTTAATTCCTCTCACCAAACCGGTGGTATAAGCCTTCCTGAACCCTTCCCATAGATAGGCATGTTCAATGGAATGGCGCACTTCTCCTAATCGTACAACTTCCATCGTATTGGAAATGCCTCGCCCAAGCTTTTTTTCCGGGCCGGAACAACCGAAGGAGAATAACGTCAACAATACAGTAATTATCAAAAATCTAGTCGGAGTTTTCATAGTGATGGGCAGAGCTTAATGATTATACAATCGTTGTAAAGTTCGATTTACTATTTTTGTGGACAACTTTTGTGAAGAAACTTCACGAAATTTCATGGGAAATACTACATTCTTAAATACACCTTCACTATCGGGTCCAATCATGCCTCTTTTTCGGCTTCTTTCTGTTCTTTTCGGAACCAGAACCAAGCGATCCAGATGCAGATTTCATATAGCACGATCAATGGAATGGCTACCATGACCATACTGATAATATCCTGAGGAGTCAGAATGGCGGAAATCACCATGCAGATGACGATCATGTAGCGCCTGAACCCGGCAAGATTCCGATAATCCACCAGTCCGATCTTCACCAAACTGAGCACGATGACCGGCATCTCAAAACTCGCCCCCATGCCCAGCATGAACTTGGTGATGAAATCGAAATAGGATTCAGCCTTCCAATTTTCAATCGCAAACCCCAACCAGGAACTAAAGTTTGCCATCGCCCTGATGCCGATCGGAGCGACATAAAAATAACATAAGGCAACTCCCAGAAAAAAAAGCCCGGTTCCGACCCCGAAAGCGATAAATAGAAATTTTTTCTCCGAATTTTTCAATGCGGGAATAACGAACTGCCCGATGAAAAAGACCAGAAAGGGAGAGGCAACAATCAATCCTCCATACATGGCCATTTTCAAAGCCACGATGAACCCAGTTGTCGGCCCTAAAGACATCAAGTCCGGCACCACTTCCAAGCCGGAACTTAAAAGAGGCAACTGAAGAACCCAGACGAGGCTTTTCGCTGAGATCAGGCAGACCACCATCGCGACACCCACTGCGGCAACGCACCGAATCAGCACCCAACGAAGATCTTCGAGGTGTCCGAGGAAAGGCTTTATGGGCCCACCACCATCGGCCAGAGCCTCATCATACAGCTCTGTCCCTGGATCAGGATGCACATCATCATCCTTGGAATTCTCCATACCGCTTCAATATTACCTGAGAGACCGATTAGAAACCGATTCCAGGAAAATCAGGAAACCTTGGTTGAAGAATCAGCATGACTAGGCACCGATCCATCTGTTTGGTTGGAAGTTTGGGAGATTTTCTTCGGCGGCGGCGAAGAAACGTTGTCGGGTCGTTTTCTGCAAATATAGCTCTCACAAAAATCGAGAAGAAAAGAAGCACTTATGTGAGTTAGT
>DUCD01000166.1:8657-25801 GCA_012959985.1 Verrucomicrobiales bacterium
CGCGAGTCGCCTTTTTAAATTCCTTAATACCGGTTCCTAAACCTTTCGCCAGCTCGGGCAACCTTTTCGCACCGAAAAGGATTAAAACAACCACGAGAATCCCTAGGATCTCCCAGCCACCCATCATTCCAGCAAGTATTGTATTCATATAATTCATTAAGACAGATTTAGTATAATCGATTCCTGTTTCTTAGTAAAGCCCCAAAATTCCTTGATTAAAGAAGGATGTATTTTGCCAAGGGTAGGGCCTGCTGTCAGCGCTCCACTCGCGATTCGCTTAAATCTCTCCCCAAGATGAAAACCGTCAGGGCGTATAAAGAACGAATTCACCTCGCCTATTCTGAGCGTGCGCGTCTGAATTCTGGCCATCCACGGCGGGATTGTCTTCTCCGTAGCTGAGGGTATGGATTCGGTTGGATCCTACACTAAGTCTAACGAGGTATTCCCGAATGGACAGCGCGCGCAATTCACCCAATGCACGGTTGTATTCTTCAGTGCCACGTTCGTCACAATGCCCTTCAACCAACAGATGGTGAGTGGGATTATTCACAAAATAGTTGGCAATCGCTTCTAATTTCGACTCCTCACCAAGGCGAATATCAGATTGGTCAAAATCAAAATAAACTGTATTGGAGGCAAAATAATCGCGATCGGCCGTCATCTGGGCCAGGATATCGGAATCGGCACCCGGGATTCCCTGACCATCAATGGGTGTCAGGTCGCCATTGTCGCCTTCCCCAAATCCACCGGTGCTGACATCTTCATCATAAATGCCACCTGATTCCATTCCCGGATTGCCGACCACCGCGCCCGAGCCGGATGGAATCGGTGTCGGTTTTTTCGGCGTCTTTTTACAACCGGTTCCGCCCAAGGCCACAACGAATACGACAAGGAGAAAACTAAGGTGGGATATTTTTTTCATCAGCATTGATTTAGGAGTTATAGGTATCATTGAGCCCAGGCAGGCTGAGAACATTTTCCCGATTTAATTCGGGCATATTTGACACGTTTGGTTTTCACGTCAAGCAAAGAGAGTTTCCGGTTGTTACGATCTCTACGGGTAAAGATAACGGTACGGGAATTTGGAGCCCAGGATGGATCTTCACCGACTGTCATGAATTCGCTTTTGCCGGTCGGATTTCCATGGGCATCAACCGGGACCAACCACAGCTCAAACGATCGTCCGCTTTGTATGGTGTATATGATGTTTTTCCCATCGGGTGACCAGTCGGGCTCGAAAGCCGACCCGGATGAAGTGGGTATACGGACCATGCTTCCACCACCTACCGACTGAGTGTAGAGACGGGGTCTGCCATTCTGACGCGAGGTGAAACAAATCCGCTTGCTGTCAGGCGACCAGCAAGGGGATGCCTCTTCGAGTTTGGTACGGGTCAACTGGGTGAGATTTCCTCCTGAAAGGTTACTGACATAGGCATCGGGACTTCCGTTCTTACTGAGAATCATAGCAAGGAATTGAGCATTGGGAGAAATCGAAGGGCTGGTGTTCAAGCCGGGGAATTTTGCGATACGATGCCGAACACCGGTTATGAGATCGTGAGAGTAGATATTCGGAAAAACCTCCTTATAGGAAGTATAATAAAGCTTCATCTGCCCCGGCACCCAGCAGGGAGCTGCGGAATAGGATCTATCCGAGGTAACTTGCTGCATATTATTTCCATCATAGTCCGACAGGTAGATTTCACTGTATTTCCCAAAATTCACTTTAAAGGCGATCTTGGTCCGTGCAATACCCTTTTGCTGCCCGTCAAAAACGACTTTGACCACCTGATCTGAAAGCGTATGGACATGACGGCGTGAGGCGCCTTCAAAATCCAGATGAAACAATGCTTTGGAAGACCCACGTCCCGTCAGTTTCGCTTTGAGAGTAGTTCCGATCGATCCGGATAACTCATAATAGGCATCAGCCGCAGAGACAATCTCGAATCCTACCACTTCCAGATCAAATCTCAGAATTCCCATGGTTTCACTGGAAAACCCCTTCAGGAAAATGGGGATCGGGGCATTGGGATCCCCTCCTCGTCTGTCAATTTCGATACGATCCACCGCTGCCCGGGTTGTGATCGGTTGGAGCACGACAGCAACTGACAAAATGCAGACGAGGCTTAAAAAATAGGTTTTTAAGGTTTTCATTGTGCAGCCTAACGGTCGGCAGTAAGTTTAAAATCTATGATAAAAGTGCGTTCTGAATCCTTGGTGACCTTAGGAAAACGAGCGATGAATGTCACTCGTTTCAAGACCGTTCGGATAGATTGGTCCAAAAGAGAATTACCGGAACCTCTTTTAATCCGAGAGGATTTGACGCTACCATTTCGAGAGACCACCACTTCGACCTCCACTTTCAGAGATGAATCGGACAGATTTGCCGGAGCGACCCAGGCATTATTGTATTTGTTGAACACCTGAGAAGCATAATTGGCAAACTGCCCACTTCCCGGCCCTACCTGACGAATAGTTCCCATGGGTTTTAAGCCTGTCTTTAATCGGTTCATCGCCTGAGTGATTTCGTCGCTTTTTGATGTCCTGGCTTTGGGGGCCTGCTTACTCGGCCGGACGGACCTTTTTGAAGGCTTCCATTTACTCGGTTTGAGATTGGGTTTGATAGAAGGCTTCTTCTTTGGGGGATCCTTTTCAGGAAGTTTCTTAGGCTTCGGCGGGTCTTTTTTCGGCGGATCCTTCGTTACTTCCGGCTTGGGCTTGGGTTTGGGAGAGGGTTCTTTTGGTTTAGACTTGGGTGGATCCTTCTTCTTAGGCGGTTCTTCGAGGACGCCGCCTGGAGATTTTAACGCATCAACGGCTTCGGCAGAAATCACATTGAGAATGGGAATCTTCACTGGCTTTACCGGTTTTTCGGCAAACAGGTCTGATCGATAAACCAATACCGACAGAAAGACGACATGCAGTATGCAGGAAACAAAGAAACATTTCTTTTCGAGTCGATTCATGTCCTGAGATTTACAGTGATGTTGAAATCTTCTTTATTGGTTTTTCTCGTAGCGAATATGGATAGGAATCTGATTCTTAGTGCAGACATCCAGAACCCGGGCTGCGTATTTGAACATACTGTTTGAGTCGCCCCGGAAATCCACTGTCAAATGAGAATTGGCCTCTTTGGCCTGGACAAGGGCTTTTTCCATATCATCCAAGGTCATGGAAACCTTATTTAGAAATACTTCCCCTTCCGGAGTAACTTCCACTAAGCGGATATCACCTTCATTCCGGGGTCCCAATTCATCTCCCCCTTCGGGCAAATCCAATTCCATGGCGTTTTCCACCATTGGTGGCATGGTGATCATAAAAATAATCAACAGGACAAATGCGAGATCCAACAATGGAGTGATGTTGATCTCACTCAACGTGACAAGTGAGTTTCTGTCCGAAAACCGTCTCATACAAATCAACGACTGTCGGTTAGAACTCGGACAACTCGGTTTTGTTCAGTCATCCTTCAGATATTCCGTTTCCATTTTTGAAACAAGTTCCTGAGCAAAATTATCCAATTCCACTGTGAACACCCTCAGATTATGAACCAGCCAGTTATAGCCGAACATCGAGGGAATCGCCACGAACAGCCCGGCTATGGTCGTTGACAAAGCCGAAGCAACTCCGGGAGCAAGCGTGGCCAATTGGGCGTTCCCTTCCAACCCAACGTTGCTGAATGCACTCATCACTCCCCATACTGTGCCAAGTAACCCAATGAAGGGAGCTCCACTGACGGCGATTGCCAGCAGGATCAATCCGGATTCCAGACGTAAAGACTGTTGGGAAACGGATCTCTCCAAAGTTCGTTTAATGTGCTCCATGCTCTTCAGGGAAATATCGTCACCCACATCCGGGTTATCAGAACGTTTCAGGCGCTGTTCCAATTCCTGACACCCCTCCTGATAGACGGTAAAAAGCGGGCAACCTTCCACATGGATTTCCCGTCGATACACATCCAGGACTTTTTCCTGTCCGCGGAACTCCACTTCAAAGTCCCCATTCAGATTTTTAGCTTGGTGGATTTGTTTGGCTTTGAAGACCATCACGGTCCATGCGACAAGGGAAAAGAAGAAGAGGAAGATAATGATCCCCTTGCCGGCCCACGTCGCTTCATTCCAGACGTAGGATAACTCGGTATTTGCAAAAAATAATTCCCAGCAGAAATTCATTGGAATTTCTGAGCGTGCCTTCTTATCCAATCAGGCCAACGCGTCAAAACAGTTAGTCAAAGTTCTCCGTGGTCAAAATAGTCAATAGTCGTAGCCGGGTCAAAGAGATTCCTGAATGAATTTCACAAATCGTTCGGAATTCAATTGCCGACACCGAACGAAGCGATTTACATTGCAGCAAATAGAGAAAATGAGCTCATTAATTCAGCATTACCTGATGGGAATCTTCATCGTGACGACCCTCATGACGACGAAAGTCCAAGCCCTGGAGTTTATAGCGCATCGCGGAGCATCGCATGATGCACCGGAGAACACTCTCGCCGCAGTCAATCTGGGTTGGCACCGGAATGTCGACGCAGTGGAAATCGATGTTTATTTGAGTCGGGATGGGCACATTGTCGTCCATCATGATAAAAACACCAAACGCACGGGCGGTTATGATGGGGAAATCCAGAATCAGACACTGGAACAATTGCGTAATCTGGATTTCGGAGCATGGAAATCCTCAAAGTGGAAGGGAGAACTCATCCCGACTCTGGAAGAAGTATTAAGAACAATCCCGGAGGGGAAACGCCTCTTTATTGAGATCAAGTGCGGTCCTGAAATCCTACCTGTGCTGGAGCGAGATCTGAAAAACGCCGGAAAGAAACCCGACCAGACCGCCATCATCAGTTTTTCCTATGACGTGGTGACCCAAGCTAAGAAACTCATGCCTAATCTTATGGTTTATTATCTGTCCGGTTTCAAGCAGGACAAAAAAACCGGCCGGTGGACCCCCGCGATTGATGAACTGATTGCTAAAACAGTCTCAGGAGGACTGGACGGATTGGATGTGAGTTACAAGGGACCGCTGACTTCTGAATCGGTTCAAAGAATAAAGAAGGCAGGATTGTCCTTAGTGGTTTATACAGTGGATGACCCACCGGCAGGTAAAGGACTTATCGATGTCGGAGTGGATGGAATCACCACGAACCGTCCCAAGTGGTTGAAGGAACAAATCTCCACTTCCTCTCCTTGAATATCAGTCTTTTCCCCGATAACTTTCCACCACCCACTCGCTCAATTTTTTTTCAGGATCTTCGGCAATGGCCCGATTGATCACGAACTCTTCGGTCCCCATGTTCTGAGCAATCAACTTCAAACCGAAATGAAAATCCTTGAAACGTTCGGAACAAAGAACCCTGACCTGCCTGCCTTGCTCTGCAGCCAGTTCAATCAGGTAATCCGCAGCAGCATCCTCGAACCGGATCTTCAATCCATGACTTTCATGAAATCGTTGAGCAAACTCATTTACAATACTCCGCAGGATGCATTTCTCTTCCTCCTCCTGTTCATGAAGCAGGGCATCCAAGGTCTTTCTGGGGTGTTCCTCCAATTCGGAGGTGACGGAAAACCGCTTCACGTGGGATCCCGGAAGTTCAAACTTATAATCGCGGAAAACCCGTTCGCAGACTGTCATCAGCCCACGGGCACCTGTCTTTTCTTCCGCAGCTCTGTTGGCAATACTTTGTAGTCCGGCATTTTCAAACAATACCTGAAGACCATAAGCGCCGAATGCTTCTTCATATTGCCGAATAAGACTGCCCTCGGAGGTCTTCATGATTTGGAATAAATCATTGGCAACAAGAGAATGGCAGACCACACGAACGGGGAGACGACCGATGAACTCTGGTTCGAACCCAAAATCGATGAAGTCTCTTGTTTGGGCATTTTCGAGCATCTCCTCATTGATCTTCCCGTCAGACGGTTGAGCGGCAAACCCGATTGTCGATTCACGCAAACGCTTTTCCACGATTTTGTTGAGCCCGTCGAATGCACCGCTCACAATGAATAGAATATGTTTTGTGTTTATGGTATTACCCGCCGGTTTTTTCTTTCGTTGAAAATCCATCATGGACTGAATCTGTCCAGCAATATCGTTCGGAGAACGGGCCGAAATCTCTGTTTCTTCCATCAATTTCAGCAAGTTGGTCTGAACGCCCCTTCCGCTGACATCCCGTCCACCCTGTTGATTTGTCGAAGTCGCAATTTTGTCGATTTCATCCACGTAGATGATTCCGTACTGGGCTTTTTCAATATCGCCGTCGGCCCTGCGGACCAATTCACGGACCAAGTCTTCCACATCGGCACCTACATATCCGGTTTCGGAAAATTTCGTAGCATCCCCTTTAACGAAAGGCACGCCGATGAGATCGGCAATGCTTTTGATCAAATAGGTTTTACCGACACCGGTGGGACCGACAAGAATGATATTCTGCTTGGCGTAATTCGACTGTGATTTCCCCTGCTGGGCCAATTTCACATGATTGTAATGATCGCACAAGGCTACCGACAACACCCGTTTCGCGGTTTCCTGACGAATCACAAATCGATCCAGATGAGCTTTGACATCACGAGGTATTAAGTCGAAATCGAAAGAATCGTCCTCCTCCGTTGGAGAAGGATCCGTTGCATCCCCCGAAGAATCGGAGTCTGTGGTTGGAGTTGTCGAACTTGGCTGAAACTGGTGTCGCATGAAATCCGCCATCTGTTTTTGAAATTCTTCAAAATTCGGTGGACCATTGTACGGCAATCTCTGAAAATCGTTTTTATTAATCACTGAACTATCTGAGTGGAATGTCTGAGAGGAAAGGCACCTGGTTTTCAGGAACGGTTTCCGACAGAGAGTATAGCACTAGACTGACCGGATCACAAGGCAGGGACATAAGCGCACCCTCTGCAGCTTTAATGAAAATTCTTCACGGAAAACGATCTTCCGCAGAGGGACTGATTTCTGAGGGCACCCATCTCACAATCAATGGTCTGCAGCACTATACGATGACCGACTCTACCTCAAGAATTTCCATTTTCTCTGCGGAAAAATCTTTTTTCAATCAACTCGATTTGGGAATGAAGGCCGTAACACTTAATGGAGGCAGAGCCAAAACAGCGGAAGCAGGTTGACCGTGCATTTGCGAATCAACTGTTTCAATTTGCCCACCATTTCCGACATTGCTTCCAGCGTATAATGATGAATCGCTGTTCAATCGTTCCAGCCAAGTTCCCCCAATCGGAAACCCGATTCGATAATCTCCCCGACAAACCGGAGTTAAATTCAGCACCACTACCACAAGATGTTTTGAATTCGAGCTTCTTCGGACAAAGGAATAAATCGATTGATCGTTATCTCCGCAGTCAATCCACTGAAATCCCTGATGGTCGTAATCCCCGTCCCAGAGCGCCGGCTCGTCTTTGTAGAAATGGTTGAGATCCTCCATCCATTTCTGGAGTCCAACGTGAAAAGGTCCTTGGTTCAACAAATCCCACTCCAACTGGGAATTGGGATTCCACTCCAGAGACTGTCCGATTTCCCCTCCCATAAACAGGAGTTTCTTACCTGGAAACAGCCATTGATACCCCAGCAATGACCTCAGATTGGCAAACCGCTGCCAGTCATCTCCCAGCATCTTCCTAACCAAAGAACCTTTCCCATGCACCACTTCATCATGAGAAAGCGGCAAAATGAAGTTTTCCGTGTTGTGATAGAGCATGGCAAAGGTGAGATCATTCTGGTGGTATTTCCTGAAAACTGGATCCAACGAAAAATAATTCAGGGTGTCATGCATCCAACCCATGTTCCATTTGAAGGTGAATCCCAGTCCTCCCAAGTAAGGAGGGCGGGTTACCTGAGGCCATGCGGTCGACTCCTCCGCAATGGTCAGAACACCCGGACATTCTGTATGAACTCGATGGTTGAATGATTTAAGAAAATCTACTGCTTCCAGATTTTCCCTGCCTCCAAACCTATTGGGAACCCATTCCCCTTCATTCCGCGAATAGTCCAGGTAGAGCATCGAGGCCACGGCGTCTACCCGTAAACCATCCACATGGAAGCGCTTACACCAGAACAGGGCGTTCGCTTCCAGAAAATTTCTCACCTCATGACGACCGTAGTTGAAAATACAGGTTCCCCAATCCTGGTGAACCCCCTGGCGTGGGTCGTCGTGCTCATAGAGGCAGGTACCGTCGAATTGAGCCAATGCCCAATCGTCACGGGGAAAATGGGCGGGCACCCAGTCTATGATGACTCCAATCTCGGCTTGGTGAAGTTCATTGACCAAAAACTGGAAATCATCCGGAGTCCCGTATCGAATAGTCGGAGCAAAGAACCCGGTAACCTGATATCCCCAGGAAGGATAAAAAGCGTGCTCAGCCACCGGGAGCAACTCGACATGAGTGAAACCCATCCGTTGGAGATAGAGGATCAGTGGTTCGGCAATTTCACGGTAGTTGAGGGATTCCGCGGCATTTTTCTTCATCCAGGAGCCCAGATGCAGCTCATAGATGGAAATCGGTGATTTGAGAGGATCGTTTTGGGAGCGTTTTTCGATCCATTCGGCATCCGTCCATTCCATCTTCCGGTTATTCCAAACGATCGAGGCATTCTTAGGGGCTTCTTCAAAGAAAAAGGCATAAGGATCCGTTTTCAATATCGTTTTCCCCTCTTGGTCCTTTATTTCATACTTGTAATGGGCCCCCTCCCCCAAACCGGGGATAAAGATCTCCCATACTCCTGAACCGCCTAAAAGCCTCATTTGGTTTCGACGACCATTCCAATCATTAAAATCACCGACAACTGAAATTCGCGCCGCATTAGGCGCCCAAACAGCAAAAGATACCCCCGGGCACCCATCGATTTCTCGTATTTGTGATCCCAACTGATCAAATATATTAAGGTGATTACCCTGCCCGAAAAGATAAAGATCCTCATCCTTTAGAGTAGGAAGAAAGGAATACCCATCCCGGCAGGAATACGCCGTTCCATCCTTCTCAACAATTTTAAACTCGTATGAATAAACCTCTGCAGCTTTGTCGGTTACACCTTCGAATAGTCCGTCATCATGGATGCACTTCAATCGGAAAGAAGGTTTACCGACCTCATGAATCGGAACGATTCGGACGGATTTCGCATTGTGAAAAAAGGCACGTGCAACCAATCCCGATTCGGAAGCAAGTGGATGCATTCCAAGCAGTTCATGAGGATGGCTACTGGTCGCATTTACCAGACTATTCAACTCGATATCCGTTAGAATCATTTCTGTGACACAGTCTGCACACTAAGGAATCGGATGAACATAAAAATCCAAAGGATCACACCGGAATAACATCCAAAGAAATTATTTGGCGAATCCATGGAAAAATGACAGATTGCTGGCTTATGAAATCTGCCGAACGATTGGTTACCGTAGTCCTCTTGACATTACTGATATTGGGATCACTTATTTTAACTGCCTGCCGCTCGGTGGACAAAAATGCCTACCCCATCACTACTGTGGAAAAAGAAGTTATCGGTCGAATTCAGGAATCCAGTCAATTGGTGTTTCGCTCGAGCAATGAGTTCTTGGCATGGCAGAAAGAAAACCAATCCGATACTTTCCGATCAACTTTCCGGGCACCAAAGGTCGATTTCACTAGAGAAATCGTTCTGGTGATTCATTCAGGACAAAAACCAACCGGCGGATTTTCGGTGGAAATCGTGTCTGCCAGACTCGAAAATGACCGACTGGAAGTGTCCTATACCGAAACAGAACCCGCCAAAGGAACCATGGTCAGCCAATCCCTGACGTCACCTTACCATGCGGTCCGTATTTCCCGAAATTACCTGGAACCGACATTTCTCAAGGTGGATCACAGCAAAGTCGAAGACTCAGATAACTAAACCCCGAGTCCGAGGACCCCTGCCGGGCAATTAGAGTGCCATCAAAGAAGAACGGAAAAATCTGTTGAAAAAAGCCCCACCTGCATTGCAAATAATTACATTCACGTCAAGCCGCTTGCGCGTAGGACGGTTTGGGAGCAATGCGTTTTTTGGTCTTCTGCCCTACCATCTGATTTAGAACCCGGGAGAGGCTTCCCCCTTCTGCTGAGGCCGGCAACAGTGAAGATGGAGAGGCAGAAACGGCCCCAAGTAAAACAGCTTTCCTCCCGTCGTGCTCCATCTTCTGAAAACTCTTTCTTAAAACCCGAATAGCGTCGGCCTCAATTTGACGAATTCGCTCTCGAGTCACCTTGTAATCGAACCCGATTGTTTCCAAAGTTTCCGGGTCTTTTCCATTTAAACCAAACCGACGAGTCAAAATATCCTGCTGTCGAGGATTCAAACCATCCATTTTGGAGTTGAGAAACGAAATCATCTCAGTCTCTTCGGTGGATTCATCGGGCATGATTACATTTTGATCGGGCAAAACATCCAGGACAGAATTGCGTCCATCACCCTCCCTACCCACCGGTTCATCCAAACTGACGGTCGTATTCACCAAGGAAAGAGTTTCTTTCAGTTTTTCGGGACTTAATCCAATTTTCTCAGCAATCTCACGATCACTCAGGTTCACAACCTCGCTCCGTTCCATTGCGCCCTTGAGACGGGCCACTTTCCTGAGCCTATCCAATTGGTGTACAGGTATACGAATAGTTCGCGCTTGATTGGATAACGCACGCCGAATGCGCTGCCGGATCCAAAAAGAGGCATAAGTAGAAAACTTGGCTCCTTTTAGAGGTCGAAACCTCTCGACTGCTTTGATGAGACCGAGGTTGCCTTCACTGACCAAGTCGGAGAGGTCGAGTCCACAATTGGCGTATTCCAATGCGATCTTAATAACCAGCCTTAAATTTGCCTGGATAAATTCATCTCTCGCATTGGCAACCTCATCAGGAGACCCCTCCTGAAGCAATCTGGCCAATGCCAATTCCCGTTCCGGAGTAATCAACGGATACCGGGAAATCATTTCCAAGTATTTGTCCAACTCCGCTAAATTGGTAGCTGCTTCCTTCATTATAAGTATATTTCAAAGCACGATTCGTTCCTGTTTTGCTTTTATTTCGATTTTTTTTGAAAAAACAACCTTCGATATACCCCACATGATAGTTTCGGATGTATTCCCTCAATACTTGAGGAGGAGGCCTCAACTTTATTCTTAAAAAATATCAAGAGTTTTTTCCTCCCTTCTAAAGATTAGAGATAATACGGCTGGAAAAATTCAATATTCCTTTATTTTTTTGAATTATGTCACTATTCTGCCCCAGAGAGTGTGACATAATTACCCTCGCCCTCCAACTGGATACTCACCTCAACTGAAAATTGATAAAACTCCTTAATTCTTTTGTTGATCCTCCAAAATCTCCTGGTTTTAAGTCAGGAGACCTGATTCATCACAAACGATATGAATACCGCGGCGTCATCGTTGATTTCGATTTGACCTGCACGGCAGACGAAAATTGGTATCAAAACAACCAGACGCAACCTAAGCAAAACCAGCCTTGGTATCATGTTTTGGTTCACAATACAGAGATGGTTACCTATGTTGCTCAAAGCAACCTGGAACGGGATGACTCAGGGGATGAAATTATTCATCCCATGCTGTCCGTGTTTTTCAACGGTTTTCGGAATGGGCGGTATGACCGTAATGAGAAACAATGGTTCTAAATCCATATTCAGCATGGTTTATGAAGCGTGAAGCCCGCTCGGGCGGGGGCGAAGCTATTATTGAGTGGCCCCTTAATTCTGAAGTTTGCTGATTTCTATTCTTTCTCAAAACTCAGGCGCTTTATATTGAAGTTCGCGTAGAACCGAGAAACCGGATGGCGACAGTGATCTAACATGAGTTGGCAGATTCTATCACAATCCTGATATTCAGCACGGTCGAAGGCCTGTCTTAGAACTCTCAGCAACTCCGTTTGGACGAGATCACCTTGATTCGGATTATTTTCAAGAAAATCGAAAACATATTTCCTGAGTAAAGGTTGATAACGGATTTTCTGAAGCCCTTCGCGAATCATCAGGAATGGAAAAACCGGACTGGCAGGATGAAGATCCATCGCTCTTTTCAATAGCATCCGAGAAGACTCCCGATCACGTCGATCAAGATAGTCCGCAAAGGTTTCCTGATGGGACGGTTGATCGATAAGGTTTTCAAATAAAAACTTTTGCGTGTCTGTTTCCAAATTCAATTGACGTCGCGCATCGATCACAACCCGGGCGGCAGACCAGTCTCTCAGACGATAAAGAACGCGAATCTTCATTTTGAGCAGGGAAGATTTTTCGGAGGGTTTTAACGCAGACGAATCCCAAAGCTGAACGATTCGATCCAGAGCATCATCCAATGCATCCGCCTTTTCAAGGCATTGAATGGATTTCCAACGCCCCTGAAAACTTTCATTTTCCCGGTTCAATTGATCATAAAGGATAAGTGCATTCCGGTATTGCCCTGCCCTGTATAGATCGTCAGCCTTCCTGATCCGGCTCTGGTGATGTGCTCCGGTTTTGGGACATGTTTGTGAACGGTAACCGGGATTGGAGCGAGGGTTGAATCGCCCCTCACTGATTCGGCGTTCTTCATTGCTGAAGGGAACTTGTTTCAAGAATTTCAACCATCGGTGTTCAAGTTCATCAAGGGTGACTCCATAAACTTTCAGATAATCCATGCTTCGGTTGAGTGCCTTGAATGGCTCCCAACCATGTTCCCATATCAGGAAACCGATAAATGAGCCGGCAACAGAATAGGCGACCGATTCCCGATGCCGACTGAATCCTTGAACAGACATGATCGAAGATATCGGAGGAAGATAATTCATCTGATTTGCTGCCGCCAATAAGGCATGCGATTCGGGAACTGAGAAAAAGCCGTTTTCAATGGCCATGGCAGATCCTTCGAGCATTCCACGTGACAACAGAATCTTCAGAGAGGGTCGGAACTCTATCTGCAATGCATGAAAAAGTTCATGAAGGAATACCGAACCTGTCACTTCACTTTCTTTAATATGAATTGATCGGATCGAAGCGTGCGCACTCCGGGCGGATGAGAGTCGGTATTTTGTTTCTGCATCAGGGTAGATATACACGCGAATGGTTTTTTGAGGAACGATGGTCAACAGTCGCGTAAGATAATGAAAGGACCACTCCGCCTTTCGGATTACAGCATCCACTTGATCTGTTTTGAGAGTATCGTCTGAATAATATAAATGGAAATGCTCTGTAGTCACCTCCTTGTTCAAATGGCTGCGGACAACTGCGTCGCTTCCTCCGAGACCGACATAGCCTGAAAATAAAAAACTGGTAGGAAGGACGATGGCTGCTAAAGCAAATGTCCGGATGCGCGCTCTTGTATAATTACGTGTTGGCTCGAAATTCTTACGATGCGGACCTTTTCGAGAATGCCAGAGAAAACTGTTCCAACTCAGCAGAAGGACACCAATAAAATAAATCCTGCTGAACCAATGAAGATCCGAGGGGAACGATTCAGCCCTTTGATTGAAGGCAAGGCATTCACCGAATACCAAATCGAGTGGGACGACTCTTGGGCCAAAACTAATCTGCAATAAGTCATTCAACAGAGTCAGAAGAACAATCACCCCCCCCCCTGCAATTCCAACGATTAACGGATGCCGGAAGGAAGCTAGAACAATGCCGCTCATCGAGCAGAAAAAAGAAACGCCGACCCATGTTGAAACGAAAAAAGGAATCCCGATCGCCATTCGGCAACCGGTAACATATCGATCAGCAAGCGCTTTGGAAATGAGACTCAGAAAAAACCAGATACAGCCAATCAGAAACCTGCACTTTAACAATTCTTCGCGTTGGGTGATCGATTTAGCGGAATGCACTCTCTGCCTGATTTTGATGGAATCGCGCAATGATCCACAGAAGGTCAACACACCAAAGACCAGTGAGAACAGAAACGTATATTCGTGATTTAAAGAGGAAAACCCCGGCAGCGTCAGACACCACCAGGGAAAAATAATGACTCCAAGGCATCCGGCAACAAAGAACGATCCAAGGACCGGTTGCCGAAACGAAAAACCGAGGGCCGCATTCTTCACGGAGGACACCAGTTCAACGCTTGCGGGGTTGCTTGAAAGAAGCAGATCGCAGCAATCCGTCCACCGGAGAAAAATCGTCGATGAGGATCAGAGACCGCTCCGCAGCGGGTGGGGGTGTGTTCATAAAAGACTGCAGGCGAGTCTGGAATCCTGGCAGATTCGATTTCTTCTGCCTCATCAACCTGGACGCTGCCTGTCGAACTCTCTCTGAATCGTAATTATCCGGATTCATGGTGGCCACCATCACCACATTCTGCAATTTGGTTGCCGGGAACAAGTACACTTGGGGAAAAACAGATTTCATGGTTTTGTAGACAGCTCCAAGAATCCCCGCACGACTCCCCTTCAGAGTTCCAATGACGTTGTAAGCAACCACTCCGTTTTCAGATAGATGTTCCTTTACTATTTTAAAAAATTCCTGAGTGACGAGATGGTAGGGAATAAAGGAGCCGTATCGATTCGAGGAATAAGCATCCATAAGCACCAGATCGTACTTTTTACCCGTTCGACGCAGAAACAACCGTCCGTCGGATTTGGTGATTTTGTGGGATTCATTATTGGAGATATCAAAATAGGTTTTTGCTACCTCAATGACTTTGGGATCCAACTCCACCGTTTCGATCGCCACTTCCTTGTGGTAATGTTGAAACAAACGCTGGACGCTTCCTCCCCCCAGTCCCATCACCAGAACATTTCGTATTTCGGCGTTCCAAAGCCATGGCATATGGAAGTATTCGATGTATTCAAAATGACCGGTCAGAGGATTGTTGATGGAAACCTGAGACTCAAGAGATCCATTGAAACTCAGTATACGGAAACCATTCTGATCAATCACACGAATATGATGATAAGGAGAATAAGTCTCGTAGACGGTCTTTTTGGCACCAAACAGGTCAACCTGCCCGGCCCACATTGCCCAACAGAGAAGGACCGCTGCAAACAGAAACGGCCCCGATAAAAACCACTGTCCAATCGTCTTCTTCATGAGGATACTTTCCTACGGGCAATTGCCAAACACAAGCCGGCACTTAATAAAGTGATCAGACCGGTCAGTCGAAATATATTACTAATTCTCAAATGGTCCAGAAATACAAAACCCGACAGAAACACTCCCACAATGCTTCCGAAGGTACTGAAGGCATAAGTCTGACCACTGATTCGCCCCACATGCTCCAATTGCTTGGAAAGCACACGTATCATACATGGCCCAATCATGGCCAGCACCAGGCACGGAAAGAAAAACACGAGACCGCTCCCAATGACCGGATCCAATTTCTGCCAAATCATCGGAATCTCCTGATCTATTGGATGCCTGAGAACAACCTTCTCAATAAGGCGATTTGCAAAATGTGGAATGGCCATAATGAAAATTCCGGCGACGGAAATCAGGCCAGCGAGAATTTGAAGACTGCGAAACCGGTCAGCCAATGCTCCGCCGAAATAATACCCCAATGAGAGAGCGATCAATATCACACCAATCTGGCTGATCCAGACATAGAAAGCACTACCAAAGTCCTTGATTAAATATCGGGCACCAATAATCTCCAGGACCATTATCGAAAAGCCCCCGAGAAATACGACCATATATGTGATCCACTTATGCACGAATTCAGGAGCTTAGAAAAAGTATGCCTGCGGGTCAAAGAAAACCCGGAGCTTGACCAGATTAAGTCTGGGGTTAACGTCTGAACAAATGTTTTTTAATTGGCTCCTCATTTTCATCACGATTCCATTGGTCGAGTTGGCTCTTCTCCTGAAGATCGGCTCATTGATCGGGCCAGGGGCTACATTCGTTCTGGTTATAATGACCGGTGTTATCGGCGCCTCCATGGCACGGTCTCAAGGATTTTCGGTTTTGAGAAAAATTCAGTCGGAGCTGGCTTCCAATCGAATTCCCGCTTCGGAACTGATTGACGGATTATTAGTCCTGATCGGAGGAATCGTCCTGCTTACTCCGGGAATCATGACTGATCTGCTAGGTTTTTCTCTTTTACATCCCGGGTTCAGGTCAATCTGGAAAAATACGTTGAAAAAGAAATTCGTATTGGTAACGGCCAGTAAAACGCCCGTCCAGCCCACGCCTGAAAACCCCGAGGATGTCATCGATGTCTAAAAAGGCGTGGTCTCAGGAAGGCGACTCTGTCGCATGCAATCCAGACCGCTGACACATTTACCCGAAAAGCTCTGATATTCCGTGAGGTTTTGGACAGCGTGCGAGGGAGTCACCGCTTTGGATAAGGCAGGAACCTCTAACCTAATGCAGTTCACTCTGCTGAAACCGTTACTCTTCTTTGAGAAACGCTTCGAGAATTCTCAGGTAGCCATCAAACATTGGGCCGACATCATCCCCCAGTTCAGATTTTAGTGATCGGATGGATTGCGCGGCGCTTCGAGCCTGAACCTTGAGGCCATTCATATCAATCGAACCATCCATCAAACCCTGCAACATATCATTGAAGTTCGCCTGCGCTTCCGGCCCCCCCTGTCCGAGGAATTGTTTCTGAACCTGCTGAATCAATTCAGAATTGATGCCCTTGGTTTGAATCTGCTTCAGGACTTTCCCTGTTTCTGATGCCGCCCCAGACCGCTTCAAGGCCACACCCGAACCCGCCGCAGATCTGATTTGAACGGCTTTTGAAGGACTTATCTTCACACCCGGAGTTTTTAGAGACTTTGTGACACCGGCACCCGTAATCGTCAGTGTCTCGTTAAAATTGAAATAGATCGCCGCCACTTTGCTTCGGGGCAATTTGACATCTCCCTGAATGTCACTGTTTAGGTAAACCGTGGTTCGATTGACCGAAACGAGTTTGCCTTGATAGCGATCGCCATTGATCATTTCGATCAATTCACCTTGTAGATTGAGCTGAAGCCCGAAGAGAAGAATCAAGGCAGGTCGGATTAGAGTTCGAGCGGAAAAAACAATTCTTCTAAGCGGAAAAAAAGCTGTTTTCATATCGGTATACCTCATTTATAGATTCCTTCGACTTCCATACAATGCCAGAAAAAACGAAAAACACAAGGTGCATCCCATGCTGGAATTTGGAAAATATACTCTTACGCATCAAGTTTTCGGATTTAAACCTCGGAATTCTTCACAAACTTGATGCCGGGCAGAAC
>DUCD01000166.1:25862-28756 GCA_012959985.1 Verrucomicrobiales bacterium
TACTCCATGAAAAGGTCCCGGTTCAGCGCTCCGGGCTTCAGGAAATCGCCGGGACTTATATTCCAGCCCATCAAGTCCGACAATTTCAGCCCCTGGGATTTTCCGAAAACTTGATGCCGATCAGTATAACGGGTAAATCCGGAATCAGCAGTGGGTTGATTGGTAACGGTTCCCGGTATTCGGAATCCTTGAGGATCAACTCAAACCGGTTTTCAACGTTCCCCAACCGGCTCTGCAGTTACGCGAAAAAACTGAACGGAAAAACTTTTTAAAAGCTCATCAGTCAAAGGAAACTCGGCGATCTCCATGGATTCTTCAAACCAAATCAGGGTCTCCCACACGGGATCAAGCACCCCGGATCTGGATTGAAGCTGAAACCGGAACCCCCGTTTCCTTTGAAATCGAATGACGGGAGAATTATCACCGGATTCGACCAATATAAGCCGAACCTCAATCGTTTCGGGAACCTGCGGGTCCGGCGGGAAGAGATCCTCTTCGGAGCGGTCAACCCATTCGCCCGGGCTGCCTTTCGAACCGGCGATTGCGACCCAATTTCCGGGTTCGTCGGGATTCAATTCTGGATGAATGATCTCAAGGGAACTTCCTCCTGTATCGGCCAGTGAGGGCCACGGAGGCACATCATCGTAGCTGAATTCCATGCGAACATTGCCCTGTGAATCGACCATCCGGAGAGTTTCCCCTGAATTGGAAAGACTTCCCTGAAAAAATCCAGTGAAGAAAACATCAGGATAGGCCTCTCTCAAGAGGTTTTGATCCTCATCTGAACCAATCAGTATGACCTCACCTGAGTCGATGACCGCTTCAGCGGGAAAAGTGAACTTCACTCCTTCAATGCTCATTCCCGAAAGATTCAATGGTTGCTGAGAGAGATTAACGAATTCCAGAAATTCAAAAGCTTTTCCGTTCTCTGGATGATACATGATCTCTGTAATCCGAAGAGGGAAACTCAGATCCTGCATCAAGTAATTTCCTTCGGTAACGGCGCTCCAATGTCCCTCCGGTGACATACTCCGTGTTTTGATAAGGGTGTCCTGAGTCAATATAATCGGCCGACCAGGGTCATACTCTATGGCGAAATCACTCGTCATCCCGGTAAACATCACTCTGGGATCTTTCCCGTTCAGAGTATAAAATATTCGATTCTCCCCGAATTTCAAAGTGACTGTCGAACCTGGCGGGATGGATCCAGGAGAGGGATCCAAATCGGGCGCCTGATCAAAAGCCCCAAAGTTCTGATCACGAAACTGATTCAAAAGAATCGGACGCCTCCCGGGAATCCAGGAGCGCTCGATCTGGGTATTGAAATTCGGAATCTGGGTTTCCATCACTTCTTTCAAAGCACTGAAATGCTCAAGGATCCGGCCATCGGTCAGGCTTCCCTGTCCAAAGAAGTGTTTCCGGATCCGATCCGCAAACAGCAGATGAAACTCGGGAGAAACCATCAGGCCTTGGTATAATCTGCTGATGGCGACATCCCATTCCATTTCATCGGTAAAAATATTCGAAGTAATATTGTTCCCAAATGCCCCGAAGGCCCCCTCCGCGTCCCAGACGAAAAAACGATAAGTTCCTTCTGGGGAATTTTCCCGGAGAGCTCTCCAGTTATTTGACGGCCAGTCACCGGTCGCGGCATAACTATTCACCAGCAAGTAATCCACAAAGTTTTCCAAGTCCAGAACGACGGAAGCGTAGTCGTAATTTATAGATACAGTCATGTCATTTCGTGTGATCCAACCTATCATGTGCCACCATTCGTTGCCTGAGCCGTTCGTCACGCTGCTTGCCTGTTTCACAACTTCCCAGTCATTATCACCGCCGTACCACGACTGGCCGAAATGCTGATCAATCCGTTCGGTGATATTGTAATATCCTTGGAATTCACCATTCAGGAACAGATTGACGAAACTTCCGCGGGCGCCGACATGCCCCATATCGATAAACATTTGACGCACCATCTCATCCTTGATGAAGGGATTGACTTGATCGTTATGGCCGGAGCGCAAAGTCAATCTCTTGAATGAATCGACTTCGGAATCACCGAACAAGGGCGATTCCAACCGGGATTCACCGTAATCGTCACGGAAATAAAGCCGAAATGAGTACTTATCCCGGGGATGGTAATGGGCTCGCCTCCAATTACTGCCTTGCACTCGAATCCCGGCATTCAATCGAAAGGTCTGTTCGGTTGTCGGATCATAATATTCAACGGAAACCGGACGTTCCCACTCCGGTCCCCGTTTGGTTGGATTGTGGTAGTCTTGCTCCTGGATTGCCTGCCAACCGCCGTTGGCATAGGTTCCGCCAGAGATGCCCTCGATTCCAAACTCACCGGTCAAGTTACTGGAATCCGTTACCACCGACATGATCGGAAGTTTTAATAAATCCTCCGCCAGCCCCACCAAGTAGGAATGGGTCTTCACGTCGGATCGAAGTTGACCGGGGGCAAGGGCAATGGCACGAACTATTGAGGCACGGTTTATTTCGATCGGTTCCAGGTAGGTTTGCCCTTGAGATTCGGAGGGCTCATTGCCATCCAGAGTATACCGGATCAGAGTCTCCGAATCGGGATGGCTGAGAATCAATTGAATCGGTTCCGAGTAGATCCCACCGTCCAGATTGAATTCAATCGGGGGAGGAATACGGATCCCTGAAATTTCGCCATTGGGCTTCCTTGGAGTCGGATTTTGAAAATAACCCACTTGGCCGCCTGCATCCATCCCATAAGAGACATCCAGTCGCTGGGGCGGGTATTCCGGGGCGAACTCCTGAATCGGGGTCTCAGGGCTGTCCAGTGGAATGAGAGCCAAGTATTCGCCTTGGCGTTTTAACTTAAAATCGGTGTGCCACTCCGAGTCAACTCTGGTCTCACTCCG
>DUCD01000167.1:0-759 GCA_012959985.1 Verrucomicrobiales bacterium
TGGAAACCCATGACGGTAGGGCTCACTGCACTGCCATTCGGTTAAGGGGTGTCCGCAGGTTTTTTAATACCGTCATCCCTGAAGCTGGCCGCGCCGAGGCCGGAATATGGAAGAAATGAATGTCGATTTCAATAATCCGGGGTCGACGCCCCCAGCTTCAGGGGTGCCTGATTCCTTAACCGAATGGCAGTGGGGTTCACTGTCCCAGTGCGCCGCTTGTAATGTATATTGAAATGTGATGCTCATCATATATGGAACGCTGAACGATGCGGCATAAATGACAGAATACAAAAATTCAAGACCCAACATCGAACATCTCAAATTACATGTCTCTTCTCCGATTCAATAAACAACCCACATCTCGAGAATTAAAAGGCTTCGGGTTTTTCTGGATGCTTTTCTTTGGAATGATTACGGCGCTTCGATTTCGAAAAGCTGGAGGAGAATCCACCTCCTTTTGGGTGTTGCTTGGATTGACGGTTTCAGTGCCGGTTATCGGTTGGTGTTTTCCGGTGTTCATGAGATGGGTTTACCTCGGATTGAATTTCGCCGTTTACCCAATCGGTCGGGTAGTATCTGTCGTGCTTCTTGCCGTCATTTTCTATGGAGTTGTGACACCCACGGGATGGATGATGCGTTTTTTCAAATACGATCCGATGTCCCGACGTTTTGAGCCGGACCGGGAAAGTTACTTTGAGGCGCGTGAAGAAAACATTGAACCAAAAAGGTATTTCAAACAGTATTGAATCCACTGCCGAT
>DUCD01000167.1:773-13388 GCA_012959985.1 Verrucomicrobiales bacterium
AGCCCCTCAAGGCGACCATTTAGAGCTCCACGGCGGAGCCCAGACCTCTAAAAACCAAATAAAAAAACCAAACTGAAGCGCGAGACTCAGGAATTCGAGCAGATGGCAGAAGAATCTCAGAAAGGGCTCATCGCCGAGTTTGTTGATTTTCTCCTCCACAATAAAAAGTGGTGGCTGACCCCGATCATTCTGGTGCTTCTGCTGGTAAGCCTCCTGATACTTCTCGCCGGCACCGGAGCTGCCCCGTTCATTTATCCGTTTTTCTGAGATTGAATCCATTCAGAAGTCTCACGAATTCTGCTACCGCAGTAGCGGAAGATGTGAATCTTCCGAAGAGCCCACTCAAGCATCCCACGGATTGAATAATTTTATGCCCGTGATTTCAAAATCGTTCGTATTGCGTGTAGCGAGAGTCAAGACTGCCAAGGATGCGGTTGCCGCAATCAGAGCATCTTCAATATGAAGGGTCAGTCCTTTCCGTGATGCACTGGCACGCATGATGGCTGCACGAGCAGCAACATCGGTTGTGACTGGAAGAATACTGCTCTGGTATTCAGAGTGGATGGAATCAATCCATTCCAGGAGTCTTTTGCGTTTCTTTAAATTTTTTACCAATTCCGTTCCATGGCGTAATTCATGCAAAGTGATGACGGAAACATAACCTTGAATTCCTTGGCTTAGGTAATCAACAACTCGGGAATTCGGTTTCGGACGCGCCAGTTCAGAAAGTATGTTGGTATCAAGCAGTGCCTGCATCAGGAATCCGATTCAGCAAAAGGGATTTTGCGAGAGGTGCTCCTGCCTCTCGGTGGCAAATCAAACTCAACTTTCGGGGAGTTTTTTAACAACCATGAGGCCAATCCTTCCTCTGGATGAATCCGTGCTTCCCACTCCTCGCGGGCAATGACAACACATGGGTTGTGTTTTCCGATGTATTGCGGGCCCTGTTCGCGAGCAAGACGCAGCAACTCAGAGAGTTTGCTTTTTGCGTCCCGAACAGACCACAGAGGTTGACTTTCCCTTGTCTTCATTTTTGATTAAAAACGTATGTAGTCCAATGTGGTCCATGTTGATGTATTTGTCAAATCCAGTCCGCATTATAACACTGCACTAAACAGAATTCAGAATTCTCACGAATTCTACGACTGCAGTAGGGGAAGATGTAAATCTTCCGACCTTGTCGCTGAGATTCACGAGTCGGGCGCGATAACTTTAACGGTGGGAAAGTAGGTGCGAAAACGGGATGCATCGCGAGTGATGAGTCGTAAAGACGATGCTTCGGCATGGCCTCCGATAAAGAAGTCGGGTAGGGGGGACGATTTTGTTCCACCGATGGTGCGATAGCGGGCAAACGCTTTGCCGGCAGCGAAAAGGCCGGGCTTGGGAATCTCTAGAAATTCAAGGCCAAACCCTTTAAGCAGTTTCTCCACTTCTTTTAGATCAGCAGCGGGCACGGACAGTTCCGCAAAAATGACCGGGTTGATTGCTAGACCTTCAGTATAGTGGCGCTCGAGTTGGTCCTTAGACCAGGTTTGCCAGCGAGGATCATTGGTCAAGATGTCCGAGATGACATTGGTATCAACTAGAACAGGCATTATTTTTCGCCACGACTGAGATTCATTAATTCATCCGTTGTCATACGTCCCTCCCACTTGCCCACAAGGTGATCAAAGGGGCCGGCGACGGTCTCATTCTTTCCGGACGGAGTGGGTACAGCTGGTTGTTGAATTGGCGTCAATACTCCTGCAGCCAGAATTGCCCGGGCTTCGGCCTCCATGGAACGATTATTTTGCGCTCCACGTAAGCGAAGTCGCCGTTTCACTGCTTCATCGAGATTTCGAATCGTAATTGTTGCCATGATGCTGTCACTGTAGTCATTGACAGCAGTGCAGTCAAACAAAAATATGCTGTCTGAAATCCAAGTACCGGGCGTGAGCAGGGGGAGGACCCAGAAGTCTTACCAATTCTGCTGCTGAGGTAGCGGAAAATGTATTTCTTCCGATGTGAGTTTGGGAGAATTCAAGTATTACCAGATGTGAATATTCACGTGACATCCTGCATGGGACGTACTCGTGGCTGTGGAATCGGTTTGTTTTCAGCGTGTAGATGTTCTAATACATCCTCAACGATCAGGCAAAGTTCCTGATACACTGTGGCGGGGTCATCCCCATGGATGCCGGTAATTAAATCAGGGCAACGGCCAATGTAAACTTGGTCTTCCTCGCTCCAGTCAACCCACTTGTGAAATTGATCGATCGGTTTCATTGTTCGGTCTTTTCGATGGCACCACGGACTTGTTTTTCCTGATACTTCTTTGCATCGGCACCATCACTACCACTGAGAGTAACAACTCCGGAATACCGCAAATGCACAAATTTCCGATGGGATCCCTTTCCTCCTCGAACTAAGGAGAATCCGGCGTCGCCTAGATCTCGAATCAGGTCTCGAACTTTCCGAGGCACAGGAGGAACTTACTCCGGTAAAGCGCGAAAGACAAGGCGATCCTCTCTAGGGAAGTTGAATTACAGAATGCATCTTTTCAATTCTGAAACCGAAGTAGCGGAAGATGTGAATCATCCGAAGAGCCTGATCAAGAAATCAACCTGTCGCACATAACAACCGTCATTTCGCCTGCAGCGTCGCGATGCGTTTTGGACGGAAGCGGTGTGGAAGTAGGATGGATGCATTGTTGAGATTCAGGGGACGACCGAATTGCCACAACCCACCGTCGCGTGTGATGGCCAATGCCCAGTTATGGGAGACGTAGCAGGCTGCCCATGCCTTCCCGTGGTCGATCAGAATTGGTGCTTCATTAAAATCACTTCCATGAAGTTTCCTGAGAAGTCGATTGTTACCTTGAAACACTGCTTGTTGCCACATGCACAGCGATCCATCCGTCGTAATCGCAAAACGATTTCCGAAATCGTCCCCACCAAAGGTTTTTAGGTCGTTCTGGGAAATATGAACAGGCATTTCGTGCGTCATTAAATGGGTCGGTCCCAGAGTCCATGGAATGCGACCATGATGATACCAGATCCATCTGGAGCCATCTGCTTTTCTTGCTACCAAGATCGATGAGGAGGTGGAGCCGTGGATTCTTGTCCAATCGTTGTCTGGGTGTATCTGGATAGCACCCCTTTGGTTGTTCGACTGGATAAATGGAGTGGGGATTAAACTTTGTAAAACGCTACCTTGCGTGACTTTCTGCCGCATTTCTGAACCGGAGGTGATCTCATCCCGACCATCCCATCCCCACAGTGTTCCGTCTTCTTTCAGCCCGAATGATAATACGCCGTGCATTGTGGCGATGTCTTTCCATTTAGACTGGTCATCGAGTAGAACCGGATTATTAAGATTAAGTTCTCCTTCCAACTTCTCACTAACCCGAAAATTCAGCTTTAGAAAGGAGTTGTCTCCCCATCCCCACAAGGATCCATTTTCTTTGATTGCAAGAACATGCTTTTTACCACTCTCAATTTTCACCCAATCCTGATCGGTTCCGAATCGGGTGGAGATTGTTTCCGGTCCGTTTTTACGCCTCGGGCTAGCGAAGTGCCAAATGGATCCATCCTGCTTGTGTCCGTACATTGCTGTATAATTCCAGGGATCTGGAGCCAGTTGTGTCCAATCGGTGTCATTTCCGATCTGAATGAAAATTGGATGATCACTTTTGTTTTCAATACGGTTCAAATCCATTCTCCAGAGCGAACCGTCTGGGCTGATAATAAATCGTCCATCTCTGCCTATCTTCGGTTCGACTTTCATTGCATGATTTGGATCAACCTTTTTGGAAGACTTCAGGGTGAAGGGTTCCCACATGCGATAGTAGATGAGTCCGGAAACCAGAATGATTGCCAAAGCCGTGGATGGAACAGCAATCCAATTCCATTTCCAGAAGTTCTGGTCGGACATGGATGTCTTGTAATTCCGGTAGCAGAGAAATAAAAAGGCCAGGGTGAAGGCGGGAATTCCTATGATAACCAACCAAATAAAAGATTCTAAAGGTGGCACATACCCCAACAATGAATGTCCGATTCCGAATGCGGCAAAGAGAAAAAATACGATTCCTGCGATATAGCCGAGAGCTTGGGAAAAACTTCGACTCAGTGATGAGGCGTACATTCCGAGAATTACGAGAGAAGCTGGTGAAACTAGGTACAGAATCACCGGTATAAGCTGAATGTTACCCAGACCAATTTCTCCTCTCAGAGCAATTTCTCCCAGATGCACCGGGTATCGGATTCGAACCTCGGGATGGTTCATGGCAATCCAATCGAGCAGGAATGCCAGGAATCCAGGTAACAGCAATGAGAGTCCCAAACAAACGGCCGTTTTCATGAAAAATTGGAATCTCCTGGAAATGGGCATGGTGTGGGTCCAATCGATGACACCCATGCGGTTCTCTTCTGCGAAGGCCGTGGCGCCGATTATGATCGGGAGCAGCAACCAAAAGTATCGGGAAATAATCGTCAACATTTGGATCATATCAACTTGTTGACGATTTCGATGATCAATGGGAAGGAAATAGAGCACAAAGAAAAAGGCGGTCATGAGCCCGGCTACGATGAAGGTTACCTGATGTAATTGGAGTTCCTTGCGAACAAGTGTGTGAAGGACACGAACTGGTGTTCCGGGGAGGATGTCGGAAGTATTCTTCGCATTTGTCTTTTCGCGTTTGAGTCGGATCACTACGTCTTTCATCCGGTGGCCATCTTCTTCGAATGAGCAAAACCGTTTCCATGCCGCTGTATAGGCGCAGAGGGCGCAAGCAATTCCCAATGCTGCAATTTGGCTTTGTTCTATGGTAGTGCCAGTAACCCAGTCGAGCATTCGAGCGATTAACAGGACGAAGGGTGCCGACATGAGAACAAGCCAAAAAGAAGAAATTACTTGTTTCAACCAAAGAACCGCAAAGATTCCTATGCCAAGATACCCGAATGAGATCATCCAGGGCAGGCAGAAAATTGAGACGATTGAAGAACTTTTGTAAAATGCGTCAAATCGAAGAGAAAAAGCAATGAACACACATGCCGAGATGGCGCAGACGGGGATTGCCACAGTTAATTTGCGTTTCCACATTGATCGGCGTGATACCGGTTGGCTGAGAAGAAGCGTCATGGAATCTGAAGAGAATTCCCTGCCGAAGACTGCGACGCTGAAAATGGCACATCCAGTGGCATAAGACATGAGTATCGTTGGCGCGCCAAAATACCAATCTCGAAGGCCGAAGAGTATCGGCAGCGTTGCTCCCAGAATGGCAATCATTGCGGCCGGAAACTGTGATCGGATTTCGTGTCGCATGGCTACGTTCATAATGCTTCAGTCTCCTTTCTCAGTGAGGCAAGAAACACTTCTTCCAATGTCAGGTTTTCCTCGCGCACTATTTCCAGTCCCTGCCTACGGGCCTGTTCGATAATCTCACTGGCATTGCCGTTGACCGTAACCTCCAGCTCTTTTCCCATTTGACGTATATGCAGGGCATCAGTGAACTGTGGTTCGGTCTGTGCATCTTTGGTGGAGATCCACAGTTTTTGAAACTGTGCTCGGGCCTCCTCCGTTTCCATGGTCAATAGATTGCGTCCCTGTTCTATGATGGTGAACTCGTCGATCAGACCTTCGAACTCAGTGATCAGGTGAGTGGAAACAAAGATGGTCCGATTGTCGGGGTCGCCTTCCTGGTAGGCGCCGATTACGGTGCGAATGAATTCCTGTCGCACCAGGGGATCCAAGCCGGATGTGGGTTCGTCGAGAATAAGAAGTTCCGGTTCGGGGCATAGCGCGCCGATCAGCGCTACCTGCATTCGCTCGCCTTTGGACTGGTCCTGAACCTTTTTGGTTTCATCGAGGTCGAATTGATTCAGCAAGTCACGGCGCAGATGATCGTTCCAATGTTTTCGAAAGGAGGCCAGGTAATCAAAGTAATCGCGCACGGTCATCCAGGGATAAAAGGAGATGGTGTCCGGCACGTAAGCCAATCGCGACTTGACCGCCACTTCATCTTTGGCCGGATCTTCTCCAAACAACTTAATTGATCCACTGTCCCGTCTCAGCAGGTTCAGCATGCATTTGATGGTGGTGGTTTTTCCGGCACCGTTGCGTCCGAAGAATCCATAACAACGACCGGCCTTTACAGTTAGGTTCAGTCCCATGACGGCATCTGATCGACCGTAGGATCGGTGCAGATTCTCGATCTCTATAACTGGAGGTTTTTCGTCCATTTCTAGTGGTTCCTTTCGGTTCAATTCTTGGTAGGCCGCTTTTCCTTACGGCGTTTTTCGAATGCCGACCAGCGTTCCTCACACACTTGCAAGTAAGTGTTGTGGTCGATTTTCAAGTGAAACGCTTCGACAATGACTCCATCCACCGCATCAGAAAGAATCTGGCGACGAGCACTTTTCTTCAGGGGTGAGTGGTTATCGGTGACGTAGCAGCCCTTGCCCGCCCGGGTCGCGATGATTCCGCTGCGCTCGAGTTCAGTGTAAGCTTTGGCCACCGTATTGTGGTTGATACGAAGTTCCTGTGCCAATGACCGGATCGAAGGGAGCGGATCATGGGATTCGATCGATCCCGCCGCAACCGCATATTTGATCTGCTCGACAATCTGAAGATACGGCGATTGGCCCGACTTGTAATTGAGTTCAATCCTCATGAGAGATCAGTGTTAAACTGTACTAATACAATAGAACAGTTAAGAGATCTGTCAAACGGAGGTTTCAGAAAAAGTTAGAGGGTTGTTATATACCGGGGGATTCAACAGAATTCTCACGAATTCTGCTACCGGCAGTAGCGGAAGATGTGAATCTTCCGAAGAGGGAATTACCGAATCCAGAAAAGATCAAAACCCGTACGCTACTTGACAGATACGTGCGTTTATAGGATTATTACGACATGGTTATAAAAGCAACCCATCTCAGGAAAAATATTTATCAGATTCTGGATGGAGTCATCGTCACTGGGCAGTCGATTGAGATAGAAAGACATGGAAAGCGCCTGAAACTAGTCTTGGCAGATCAGCTTCCTAAACTCAGTCAACTTGGAAAAAGGAAAGTAATGAATTGCGATCCGAAGGATCTGGTGCATTTGGATTGGTCCGATGACTGGAAACATGATCTACCTTGATACCCATGTGGTGGTATGGCTGTACGGTGGCGAATTGGGTCTATTGTCAGAAACGGCTCGAAGGGAAATTGAACTGAATCGTCTGTTGATTTCACCGGCAGTGGAGTTGGAAAGCGAATTCTTGTACGAAATTGGACGGATTAAAACGGGTGCCCGGAAGATCACGGATTTTCTTAAGGAACGTATCGGCCTTGAAAAATGCACGATTTCTTTTGATAGGGTGGTTCGAAGTTCGATGGCTGTTAAATGGACACGTGATCCGTTTGACCGGTTGATTGTGGGACAAGCTGCCCTGCAGTCCTCATCTCTTTTAACGAACGACGAAGTCATACGTAGCAACTACAGCCAATCTGTCTGGTGAAATCCACCGTTTCAGGGCTCCATCATTGAATTTTGAATAGGCATCATTCGAATAACTCCTCCTCCCCCAAGGGGCTTGAATCAAACAGATTAAATCGAGGAATGAAAAGCCGGTGCTCCCCACTTTTTCTCAGAATTCTTACGAATTCTGCTACGGGTCATCAACCGAACTTCTTCTTCAATCTCACTTTGTGAAAAACCAGGCGCTGTTCGGATGTCATGTTGGAAAAATCGGGCGCACCGTTTGCTTTGAGGGGCCAGAGGTCTTTGGAATTCTCAGAATCCGGTTTCTCAGTGCATCCGCAACCGCAGGAGGATTCATCTCCTGAACATTTTGTTTTTTCCGAATTGTTGACCTTGAAATCCGGTTTATCAGAAACTTGGATTCGGCTTTTGGTATTGGAATCTCCGTAACTCATTGAAGACTCTGTCAATTGAGAATCTTCCTCCAGAGAACGGGTAGGGCGGATGCTCAATTTTTGAAGGATGCCATGATAAGCCCGAACGGCTTCTTCCGGAGAAATGACTTGGTCTGTGATCAGACGCAGCATTTCAATGAAGGCCAATTGATGTTCGGCATTGTTGATTTTTCGACCGTAAAGGGCGACACGGGCACCGTATTTCTGGGCGTCGTGAATCAACTTGAAGGCGTCATAGGTAGTGCCGGCACTTCCACCAAGAACTCCCACGATCATATTAGGATCATACTGAACCAGTTCCTCCATGAAGCGAGGTCCGTGATAAACAATCTTTAGGAATTGCGGACGTCCGGCCTCGGTTACGCCCGCCAGAGTTCGTGTGATTTGATCATTGATGAATTCCCCCAGTTTTTCGGGGGGTATTCCGCTGTCCACATTAGGATCGAAGATTTCCAGAAAATAACGGAAGCGTTTTCGTTCGGCCTCTTCGCGAAAGTTTTTGAAGGCCTGCAGAGCCAGCCGATCCTGATCCAGATCATTTACGAAAGTCACCGAATACAATCCGAGGTTAGCTCCGGGGAATTCATCGGTGTCCCGATCACATTCGATTTTTCCGCATTGGATATGATCGATGGTCGCGGAGCGGAATGGGGTTGACGGGGATTGAATGTAGTTTCCATTGCGAACAACCCATATATCTGAAGTGTCGTTGGCTCTTGCTGCGGGAGTGATTGCTGAGTTGTTAAACAGGCCCTCCTTGATGCTCAGGAGTTCATTCACATAGGCCGACATCAACACTATATCGATCGAGCCCTGGTGGACCACTTCGCGGATGATATCCAGGAACTCCGGCAAGTTCCGAGAACCGTATTCTTCGCGAGTCCAGATTTCCGGCGAGAATTGGGCGGGATGTTTTCCTGAACGACTCAGGTAATTTCTGGAGCCGGGTGCTTTGACCCCGAATGCCATGTCCGCATCCTTGGCGTCGGCAATGATGAATTTCCGGGAGGCTGGATTGTTCCGGATTTCATCGAGTTTGGCATCCAGGGATTTAATCATCCGATTTTGCGGAAGGTTTCGCTAAGTGCTTTAGCTGAATTCTGCAGTCCCATTTTTTCCTTGGGCCAGAGTTCAACTTCCACCTGATCGATGACCCCACCGCGCCCCACGACTGTGGGGATACTGAAGCAGACATTGCGGATTCCGTAAGCGCCCTGCTGAAGCGTGGATACGGGCAGCAATCGATTCTGGTTCAGGGAAATGGAACGGATCACCTCGACGATCGACCAAGCAACTGCCCAACCTGCACCGCCTTTTCGACTGATGACTTCTGCGCCGCTTCCTTTTGTTCTGGTGAACAGTTTGCTCTGTAAGGAAGCATTGAATCCGGGGATAGAGGATAAGGCAATTCCGTCGACCGTTGCGGACGACCAGATGGGAACCATGGAATCACCGTGTTCTCCGAAGATCAGAGCCCTGACCTGCGTTGGTGGAAGATTCATTTCCTCGGCAATCAAGGAACAGAATCGGGCCGTATCCAACATGGTTCCCAGTCCAATGACTTGATTCCAAGGCAATCCCAGTTTCTGAATCGCCAGTTGTGTCAGGATATCAACCGGATTCGAAACCACAAAAACGATCGCATCCTTTTTGGGTGATACCGCTTGCAGGTCATCCAGGATCTGACTGAACAATGAGACATTGCGGTTGATGAGATCCAAGCGAGACTCATCAGGTTTGCGGCGAAGTCCGGCGGTGATCAGAAAGATATCACTGTCTGCTGCCTGTTTGTAATCTCCGGCGTAGATTTTCTGGTCTGCCGCCAGGGCGCTTCCATGTAGTAGATCCAATGCTTCCCCTTCGGCCATGGCCTGGTTGGCATCCAGAATCTGGATTTCAGAAACACATCCGTCTGCCTGAAGTGCAAAGGCAGCGCAGGATCCTACGCGGCCACCTCCTCCGATAATTGTAACTTTCACGATATTCTTTCTTTAAGTTTAATGGGGAAGGCGAAGATCCCCGAGAGCCGGTTCATTTCCTTATCGGCGTAAATTTCAACCTGGTGAATTCAAACGCTCCATGATGGCCGTTGTTATCTGGTTCACTAATTCTTCGGTCTGCGGATCCACATCTTGTTTGGCGGGTGTGTTTCCATTGGTGGATGGCGTAGTACAGGTGATTCCAGGTCGCCATTCATCATTGTCGCAGAGTTCACACTCCTTCAGATCGAATCGAGAGTCTGGGATGTCCAGAGTTTTCTTGATTTCCAGAAGATCGTTGAGCTGTGGTTTGGTGAAGGTCTTGAGCTCCGTTCCAAGTTGAGAGGCAACGACGACCGTACGGGCATAGGCCTCGATGATCTCCATTTTGAAATAAGCGTCTTCGACATTCTTGCCCCATGAGACCACACCGTGATTTGCCATCAGGATGGTGTTGTGGTTATCGGCAAGTTCTGCGATCTGTCGGCCCAGTTCAGGTGTGCCGGGCGTTGAATAAGGAACCAGAGGCACCTCCCCAATGAATACCTCGATCTCGGGAATCATACAGGTCGGCGGTTTGACTCCCGCTACCGCGAAGGCGGTTGCGTGCGGGGGATGGCAATGAACCACGGATTTTGCTTTGACCTGTTTCTTCATGATGGCCAAGTGCATCAGGATTTCACTGGTTCGCCTGTTTTGTCCGGCTTTCTGGTCTCCCTCCAGGTCCACCAGGCAGAGATCTTCCGGTTTCATGAAGCCTTTTGAAACCAGGGTAGGGGTGCAGAGCGCCAGGTTTTCCCCGACCCGGATGGAAATGTTACCGCCATTCCCGTCTACATATGCTCGCTGCCACAGGCGACGTCCGATGTCACAGATGTCTTCCTTGAGTCTTTGAATGACTGGGTGTGTGAAAAACTTTTCGACGCCGATCGATGGATCAGGGTATTGCCCCCAAGGCGTATCGATCAGGTCATTGCTTTGGTTCGAAACGGTCGAATTTCCGTTTCGAGATGATCTGGGATTGATGGGTTGGCGAAGCAGATCCCTTGCGGAAGGAGTCAACTTTGCATTCTCAAGTGCTGCGTTAATGTCCTCACCACTGAGGAGCAATTGTTCTACGTCTTTAGCGGTTAAAAATTTCATTTCGATACAGGTGTATAAAAGATCTCATCAACGATCGCGCCATTGATGGCATCGATCGGAATCGGAGGATCAAAGGGGGAAGCGGCTTCTCTTCCTTCGATGTATCCGATTTTATCGCCACTTCCACCGCCGATATCGTCATAGACGACAAGGCTGGGTTGACGACTTATTTTGTCACTGGGGAAATTCTGGAATTGTTCCTGGGTAAAGGGAGACACCAAGAGGTAACGCGCTCCCGTCAATTGAGGAATGCTTTTACTTAACACAACTTTTCCGATGATATTTCCCAATTTCATAAGATTTAATTCAGTCCTTCAATTCATCGACGATTCCGGTGATCACCATTCGCGCCGGACTTTTGTTGTCACCGACGATTGCCCGGGCGGCGGAGCCGTCGCTGCTGATGATTACCTGTTGGTGCATGCCGGCGCCCAGTGGGTCGATGGCCACGACCGGAACGCCATCCGGCTTGCCGGAGGGCTCGACCGGTTGGCAGATGAGGAGTCGCCAACCCTCAAAGCTTGAATGCTTTCTGGTTGATACGACATTGCCTTCTACTCTTGCCAACAGCATGGGATGCTCAGTAAATTTTCAGATTGTCCACCATCACACAACGGCGGACTCGGGTGAATGTTTTGGGGTTGCTGATACCTTCTCCTGTCGGTGTAGCGATGGAAAAACTCAGGTAACCTTCTCCCCCCAGGCCAAGACCCGCCATGCTGGGACCGTTCTTGATGAAAACGGTGGTATCCAGCGCTCGGGCCATTTGCGTCATATGGTTGACATCGTGAGAATGGATGATCGAGGTATGCCGATAATTATGTTCGGCCTTCTTGGCAGCCCGGACTCCTTCCTCGATGGATTTGACCCGGACAATGGGAATGAACGGCATCATTTGTTCTTCCGCTACAAACACATTGTTCTCCTCCGTTTCGGCGAACAGAAGATCGCTTTTTTCTGCTCCGGTGACGCCCGCCACTCTCGCCAACACCGCGGCGTCTTTCCCTACAAAATCCCGATTCAGGATGGGGTCCGGACATCCGGCACCTTTTCCTTCTTCGAATGAAAAAACTTCTTTGGTCAAACGGTCGACCTGAGAAACTGATAAGCGAATCGCTCCCTGGGTTGCGAGGGATTCCATCAGCCTATCTGCAACTTTATCCAGGACGAACACCTCTTTCTCTCCGATGCAGAGCAGATTATTGTCAAAAGCGGCTCCCTCGATAATGCATTGAGCCGCGCGCTTCATGCAGGCGGTATCATCCACCAGAACCGGTGGGTTTCCAGGTCCGGCACAGATGGCCCGCTTTCCGGTTTTCATGGCTGCGGCGACGACTCCCGGTCCTCCGGTCACACAAAGAAGTCTGACGTGATCATTGGCACAGATCGCATTGAACGATTCAAGGGTAGGCTCTTCGACGATGCAGATCAAATTCTCGATTCCAATTTGCTTCTCAATCGCTTTATTGAAAACACGGGTTGCCATGGCCGCACACTTGGAAGCCGCAGGATGGGCATTGAAGACCACTGCATTTCCGGCCGCCACCATGTTGACCACGTTGCCGGCCAGAGTTGGAATGGAATGGGTCGAGGGT
>DUCD01000167.1:13473-18191 GCA_012959985.1 Verrucomicrobiales bacterium
CAACTTGATGATTTTAAGCTTTCCGATCTTATGGTCCAATCGACCGATCCGCGTTTCCTCAAGCTCGATCCGTCCCCATTCTTCGGCGTTTTGTTCACACAGCGTTTTAACGATATCAACGACGACGCGACGTCCAGCAATTCCTTCCTTGGACAGTTGCTGGAAAGCGTCAGCGGCTGCTTCGCAGGCTGAATCCGCATCTGGAAATACTCCGTAATGCTTTCCGCTTCTCGGTGTGCGGGAAGGAGTAACAGCTGTGGCCGAGCTGATGGTGGAATTTCCGTTTGGGTTAAGTCTGCCTAGGACTTCTTCGATGATCTCCCGGATTAATGTTTCATTCGCAGTTTGATTCATGGAAAGCTTTGGCGGTGTTCAGTGTTGGATTTCAATCAATCTTTAAAAATTACCTCTGTTATAAAAAGCAAGGGGCTTACTAATTCTCAATGTTCGTCTTTATTGGAGTTGTAGATTTCTTTGCCGAGGACATTTACGGAATCGACGATACCGATGATGACGGCATCTACTGGGCAGCTTTTCAGGCCTTGCGCCAACCTTGCTGAACTGCCTTGGCAAAAGAGCACCAACTCTCCTTTACCTGATCCAACAGAATCCACCGCAACGATGGTGTTGACGCCAGGGCGGAAGCGGCTCGGATCAGCTTCGTCCACCAATTGGGGGCGGAGCAGCAGGAGCTTGCGTCCTTCGAGTGCCGCTTCTTTCTTTGTGGCGACGATTGCACCTTCAACGCGGGCAAGAAACATGATTCAGCCGTCGGTAGAGGTCAGGCTTTTTTAGGAAGCACGGTGGCCACATCTTCATGTGGACGGGCAATGACATGTACACTGACCAAGGTTCCATCGATGGATTTAACGGCCTGGGCACCTGCTTCGGTGGCGGCTTTTACGGCGGCAACATCCCCGGTGACGATGGAGGTGACGAGAGCGCTGCCGACTTGTTTCATGGGGCCGGCCAGAGTGACGTTGGCTGCTTTCAGCATGGCGTCGGTGCCTTCAACCAGGGCGACTAAACCGCGCGTTTCCAATAGACCAATTGCTTGTTGTGACATAATAATTTTCTAAGGTTATATTTTGAGTTTTTTAAAATCAGTTATTCGTTAGGTATCGTTTTACTTCCCGTGCGATCACGAGTTCTTCGTTGGTTGGGATGACCATGACTTGCACCGGACTGTTTGCTTTACTGATGACGGATTCCACTCCGATTGTTGCCTTGTTTTTTTCAGGATCCAGTTGGATTCCCAGTTGATCCAGGTTGTTACAGATTTCCTGCCTGAGATCGGGGTTGTTTTCTGAAATACCGGCTGTGAATACTAAGGCGTCCAGACCGTTGAGTTGGAATGTGTAGGATCCTATCCAATGTCGTGCCTGATGGATGAGGACGTCCAGTGCAAGACGGGCTTTGGTATTTCCATCTGCCGCCTGCTGTTTGATGTCCCGAATGTCGTTGTATCCACCGGACAGACCCTTGAGTCCGGCTTCATTGCACATCTGAGATTCCGCCTCTTCCAGACTGATGCCGGTGGTCTTCATGATGTAGGGCAGGGCAAATGAATCCAGTTCTCCAACACGATTGTTGTGAGGTAGACCGGATTGAGGGCTCAGTCCTAAACTGTTTCCAATGGCGAGTCCGCTGCGGATACCCGTGATGGAGGAGCTTCCCCCCAGGTGACAGGACACCACTCTAAGTTCAGGGTTTTCAACCGGAGATGTGCCTTGATCCACATAGAGATTCCGAACTCGGGTTGCGACATCGTCCCGCTTCAATAGCTCCGCTGAACGTTCGGCGATGAATTTATGGCTGGCTCCGTGGTAGCCCCATCGGCGGATTCCGAGGTCAAACCAGGATTCAGGTACTCCATAACGCATAGCAGCTTCAGGAGCCCATTGATAGAAAGCCGTTTCGAATAATCCGATCAACGGGGTGTCAGGCATGCATTTTGAAAACTGCCGAACTCCGTTGATGTATGGAGGATTGTGTGCCGGCGCTATTTCACGGTAGCTTTCCATTGCCTCCAGGACCGATTCGTCCATCCGGACACATCCAGTGATTCCCTTTGCAAGAATCGGTTTAAATCCGACAGCTGCCAAATCTCTTTCCGAATTAATCCATCCGCCGTCTTTCAGGCACTGCACTGCCTGATCGATCGTTTCCGCATAATTGGAAACGCGTTCATACCCACCCTGAGTCAGCAGTTTTTCCTCATCTCCGGAACATTCAAAAAGCCGGTATTTCAATGAGGTCGAACCTAGATTGGCGACGAGTATTTTCACGTATTGATAACGAATTGAATCAAAGAAACCATCGGGTTTTCGTTCATGCAGGAAGCCATTTGCCCAAGTGATGCAGATCTTCGTGTGGACGAGGGATCACATGGACGCTGACGACTTCTCCGACTTGAGATGCCGCTCCGGCTCCGACATCCGTCGCGGCTTTGACAGCGGCGACATCACCGGAAAAGAATCCAGTAACGAATCCGCTGCCCACTTTTTCCCATCCGACCAGAGTGACGTCGGCAGCTTTCAGGGCTGCGTCGCAGGCTTCCAGTAGGGCGCACAGCCCTTGAGTTTCAATCATTCCGATTGCTTGATTTGCCATAATGTTCAGTAGTTGAGTTTTAAATTAAGTCGATTTCGGGATTCTCTATTTTCCTTTAGCCGTGGTCTTGGCTTGTCCGAAAACCTTCAGAAGGTCATCGTGCGGACGAGCCATAACATGGGAACTGATCAGTTCTCCGACTTTACTGGCCGCATTGGCGCCGGCATCGACGGCGGATTTGACGCTGCCGACGTCTCCCCGCACGAGTACGGTGATCATGCCTCCTCCGATGGGGACGGTTTGCGTCAGTCTCACATTGGCCGATTTGACCATAGCGTCGCCGGCCTCAACGGCGCCTGTGAATCCTTTGGTTTCCACCATTCCTAGTGCTTCACTCATTGGTTATTTGGTATTCGATGTTTGTTGTTTAATGTTGTTCTTACTTTGTCACTGCGCTTCACCCCGACTCTCTCCCGGAGTAGGGCGAGCTTTATTTCTCTAATGCGCATTGGGTATGGGCCTGCAGATTGCAGGCGTTGCCCTCATCGGTATCGATATGCACTTCCAGTTTAAAACTGTCGTCTACACGAACCAGCATATCCTCAAGGGTGAGGGAGCAGGGGCCTCCAATTTTGAGTTTCATATTGTCGCCGGGCGCTACCTTGTAATGTTCTGCATCTTCGGGATGCATGTGAACATGCCTCAATGCCCGGATGACTCCCTGGGGCATTTCGAAATAGCCGGCCGGTCCCATTAACATGCAACCGGGAGTGCCCTCGATGTTTCCGGAAGAACGGAGCGGGATATCGAATCCCAGTGCCCGGGCATCGGTGTAGGCCAGCTCTATCTGGTTCAAAGGTCGACAGGGCCCCAGGATGCGTAGATTGGAAATGACTCGGCTGCGGGGACCAATCAAAGTGACCGTCTCCTTGGCGGCATATTGCCCTTCCTGATAAAGCCAGCGGAATGGAGTCAATTGATGGCCTTTTCCAAATAGGGCTTCCACGGCTTCCTGGGTCAGGTGACAATGTCTGGCGCTGATGTTCACTAAAAGTGGATTCGGTGAGAAGGCAATGTCCGGAATCGCTTTACCCAGGCGCTGATACAACATCTGTCTTACCAGGTGTTCGATCACTGCGTGGTGGGTTTTTGCTGGCTCTACTGACATATTTCTATCAAATTGTTGAGACGATGTTGATCAAAGATGGAATAACTGTCAAATAAATATTGCAAAATTTACCAATATCTATCATTTTATATCAAATTAGAGCAACACGGAATGCAGGCAGAAGAACGTCAGAATCGAATATCAGACTATCTGAATAAGGTGGAATATGCTTCACTGGAAGAACTTGCGAAGCATGTAGACGTATCGGTTTCGACCGTTCGACGAGACCTTGATCTACTGGAAGCAGGAGGGACCGTTCGGAGAACACATGGGGGAGCCAGAATTACGGAGCCGGATTCCGATGAGTTCATTTTTTCGCACCGGGATACCCATCAATTAGAGGAAAAGGAAGCTATGGGGAGGCTTTGTTCGGAAATTGTTGAACCGGGACAAAGTATCATTATGGATGCGGGGACGACGGTTTTTCATGCTGCCCGTCATTTGGATGTACACAAAAAACCCCAGATTATTACCAATTCACTCCCGATCGCCAATCACTTCGCATCGTCAAATTTGGTGGAGGTCGTCGTTTCAGGAGGCGTGGTTTATCCACGCCTTGGTGTTCTGGTCGGTCCGGCAGCCGTCCGAGCCATGGAGGAAATGCATGCGGATATCGCTATCATGAGTGCGGCTGGAATTACTTCAGAAGGCATCACCAATTCTCATGGGCTATTGATCGATATCCAACATGCCATGATCCGAGCCGCCGGCAAAGTGGTCTTCTGTATCGATCATACCAAGTTCAATCGTAAATCCTTGAATCGGTTGTGTGGTCTCGATGAAGTTCACACACTCATCACCGATGCGCAGGCTCCAGCCAAATTGATTGCACAAATAAAGCAAGCCGGTGTGAATGTTCAGGTTGCCAAAGTTGAATGAGGACATTAACCCACGAAAGACCCGAAAGTACGCGAATGATGTTGTAGGTCGATATCTCAAGCTGTAGCGTCGGCTGTCCTCAGCCGAGAGGCGTTATGAAAGAGCTGACAAAATTGCG
>DUCD01000167.1:18320-28748 GCA_012959985.1 Verrucomicrobiales bacterium
CGGGGAGGAACTTTCGGTGAGTCCAAATGGATTAAATTGTATTTTAGTTTGCGGCGTTTTTTGAGAGGCCGGATATTCCTGAAAACACGATCACTGCGTGCCGCGGTATCAAATTCTTCAACTTAGTATCGACAAGAGCTTTGTTAACTGTGAATGAGTTTGCGGATCGGTTCTCCAGTATTCATTACTGGATTTTCAAGTTTTCCATTGTGGCGGTAGGTGAGATCCATGGCATTCAGACCCATCTGATGCAGGATGGTTGCATGAAGATCTCTTACATGGGTTCGATCTTCGACCGCATAAAGCCCGGCCTCGTCGGTCGTTCCAATTGTTTTGCCTGCGGGAACTCCGCCTCCAGCAAACCACATGGTGAATCCAGTCGGATTATGATCCCTGCCGTCTCCTTTTTCACTCATCGGTGTCCGACCGAATTCGCCTCCCCAAACCACCAGTGTCTGCTCGAGCAGACCACGTTGCTTAAGGTCTCTGATTAATCCGGCAACCGGTTTGTCACTTTCCAGACACATTTGGGTATGATTTTTTTCGATGTGTGAATGAGCATCCCATCGATTGCCTGCACCACTGTATACTTGAACAAAGCGCACTCCGCGTTCGACCATTCGTCTAGCCAGCAAACATGATTTACCCATATCAGCAGTGTGTTTTTCATCCATTCCATAAAGCTCCCGGATATGAGGAGGTTCTTCATCCAATTTGACAGCTTCAGACGCATCGGCCTGCATGCGATAAGCGAGTTCATAGGCATTGATTCGTGCCTCGAGTTCAGATTGATGCGGGTGGATTCTTGAAAACCGTTGATTCAGGTTTTTCAGATAGGACAATTTCCGACGTTGCCGCGTATCGCCGATTCCTTGCGGAGGATTGAGATTTTCGAATGGTTCATCTCCGTTCTTGAGCAGAGTTCCCTGATAGGTTGCCGGCATAAATCCTGAGCCCCAATTGCGCGATCCGCCATGTACATTGGCCTTGCGGTCAAGGATCACCATAAAGGCCGGTAGATTGTCATTCAGTGAACCCAGACCGTAAACTGCCCATGACCCGATGCTGGGTCTTCCGGCAAGCACGGATCCGGTATTCATCTGGCAGACCGAACCCACATGATTCAATCCGTCCATCCAGCAGGATCGAACGACGGATATTTCGTCAACGATCGTGGAGATGTGAGGCAGCCAGTCGGAAACCCAGATGCCGCTTTGGCCGTGTTTCCGGAACGTCCTCCGGGAAGGAAGAACCGGAGAATGAAACTCTCCCATTGCCGTGATGACGGGTTTGAATGAGGGGGGCAGTGGTTTGCCCGCCATTTTATCAAGTGCCGGTTTTGGATCGAATGTGTCAATGTGACTGGGACCCCCTTGGAGAAATATAAAAATGACACTTTTCGCCGGTGCCGAATGATGTGGGGAGTGGGAGATTCCAGCTGGATGTGCGGCATTGGTAGATCCAAATGTACGGTCCCGACCCAGAAGATAGGTCAATGCCATCGAACCGAAACCGCCGCCGGCTCTCATCAGGAAATCTCGCCGATCACATGCGAGTTCGGAATGGGCAATCATCGGAGATGTCCTTTTATTCTTCGAGCATGGTTTCATTGTGCCTGTTTTGATTTCGATTTCAAAAAAACATTCCGTTTTTCTACTGGCAGACAGAAAACAGTAAGGCGACCATTAGAATTACTGGACATAGAGAAATTCATTCGAGTTCAGAAGCATCTGGCAAAAGTCGATCATTGCGGATCTGTTGGCTTTTCCCATGATCGACTTGCCATCTTGGGAAGAGTTGGCAGATGGTTTTTCGTATTGAATCTCCGACGCCGTCTCCTTAAGGAATTCCTCTGCCTTCTGAAGTTCATCCTGAGTGGGAGATCTTCCATAGGCCATTCGGTAAGCGTTTTGAATGGCTGCTGCGGAATCGAGGCCTGCCATCTCATCGATGCGCTCAACAAAAAATCGGGATTGTTGAAATGTCCATTTTCCATTCAGTAGCAACAAGGATTGCGGGGCAGTCGTTGTTACGGTCTGATGCGTCATGCTGTTGAAACCATCCGATCCGTCGAAGGCCTCTACAAACTGTTCCCGGGTATTCCGGATAAACTTCAAATAAACGGACCGTCGATAAGAATCATAATTCCTGCCTTCACCGTGCATTTGCAGATCTAGATTTCCACTCACTTTTAAAATGGAATCGCGAATCTGTTCGGCGGTCAGTCGTCGAACCGGCATTCTCCAAAGCAAGCGGTTTTCAGGATCAATAGTTGGTTCGACTGCGGTTTTGCCGTTCAATGCACTTTGCAGATAAACAGCGGAAGTAAGTATGAGACGATGCAGATTCTTGATGGATCCATTTCCCTGCAAAAATTTCCGAGCCAGCCAATCCAGTAGCTCCGGATGTGAGGGGCCATGTCCCTGTCTGCCGAAATCGTTGGGAGTTTTGACCAGGCCAGCTTCAAAATGATGATGCCAAATGCGATTGACCAGAACCCGAGGAGTCAGTGGATTATCCGGGTGAGTGATCCAGCGTGCGAGAGTCAATCGACGGCCCGTGCTATTTTCGTATTCGGCATTACCACGGATCACCGCTGGAAATGGATCAAGGATGCTGGGATACCCTGGCTGGATCTCTGCATCGGACGGTTTACCTGGGATATGAGTTTTCGGAGCGATGGGACCGATATCCCGAACGGCCATCAGTGTGGGAAGTCGGGTCGGTTTCAGCGGGTCATAGGTTTTGAGTTTCTTGCGAAGCTCATTCCACTGATCGATTTCCTCACTGCGGATCATCTTTTTCACATTGGCATGTTCCTTCTGCAGTTGAAGGTTTGCCATTTTCCGAATCTGTTGTTGGTAGGGCGTCAGAGTTTCCTGTGCCGCCCCAAGAATTTTCTGATATCTTTGATCGAACTTCAGCAGGGAGACATCTTCCGCTTTCTTCCGGGCCGGATGCTCAATTTCTTCCAACTTCTCCCTGATCGATCGGGTTGTTGTCAGCCATCGATCCAATCTTTCGTTGTAGTCCCCCTTTTCAGACGCACTGGCATCCGGAATATCGTCAGCCGGAAAAACCGAAGCAAAAAAAGATCTCAATCTGAAATAATCCTTTTGCAGGATCGGGTCGAATTTATGATCGTGACACCGGGCACATCCGATGCTCATGCCAAGGAAAACTTCGCCACTGACGTTCGTGAGTTCATTGAGAATATCGGCCCATTGTCGGTCGACATCCCGTTGGTTGCTTTCGTAAGGCCAAAGCCTTAAGAATCCGGTTGCCACGAGAGACTGCGGATTATCGGGTTCACATTCATCCCCGGCCAGTTGTTCGGTGACAAACTGATGATAGGGTTTGTCGTCATTAAAAGTTTTGATGACGTAATCCCGGTACTTCCAGGCGACCGGACGGTATTCATCTGATTTGAAGCCATTGCTGTCCGAGTAACGGACCAAGTTTAACCAGTAGCGGCCCCAGTACTCGCCATATCGAGGTGAGGCCAGAAGACGTTCAACAAGTTTTAAATACGCATCCGGATCTGGATCTGCTGAAAAGGCTTCGATTTCCTCAGGAGAGGGGGGCAGCCCGGTCAGATTCAGAGAAACACGTCGAATCAGGACGGGACGGATTGCCTGTGGAGAGGGCTGAATTCCAGCGTCTTCCAGCTTTTTCAGAATGAAAGCATCGATCGGGTTATTAAGCCATGCGGATTGCTTGACGGGTGGAATTACAGGATCTCGGACTGGTTGATAGGCCCAATAAGCCCGATCTTCTTCAGTAAACGAAGGTTCACTCGGAATCGCGACCATCCTGCCCAGCAGAATAATCGTGAAACTCACTAGCAAATATCTCTCAATTGGTTTCATCATTCAATCAAATGTAAGATATCCTGGATCCTATATCACTCATCATTGTAAATCTGTTCACAGGTTTTGACCATAGAAACTTCGACGAAAGTTTCGATGTTCCAGCGCGATTATTGGGTTGCGCCGCTGATGTTTTTTTCAGGTTCGACATCGGTCGATACCCCCACAGCGATCATCACTTTGCGCAGGGCGGTGGCGGTCTTGGGCGAGCTTCTGAAGTTCATTCACCGGTGCACTCCCGTGGCGATCCGCAGGGGAGTCCAACCCTTTTTGTTCTTCTGGTTCCAGACTTCCATGCGAGCTCCGTTCTCTACAAGAAACGGTACCAGGGACGCCACGTGTTTGTAGGCGGCGCCGTGCATTGCCGTTTCGTTTCGGTCGTCGACCGCGTTGATGTCGTTTCCAAGTTCGAGCGTCACTTTGACCGCTGCGAGGACATCTTTTTCTGAGCCGGGATCTTCACCGGGAGACTGGACTCCGACTCCAGCTGCGACGATCAGGGGCGTGGTGTTGTCTTCATTGGGAATCAGCGGATCTGCACCGAGTTCGGCGAGAAGCCGCATGAGATCAGCGTCGGCGGTTCGGGCTGCCAAAAGAAAGGGGGTTGCACCCCGCATGTTCAGAACCGTTCTCGCTCCGGCCCTCTTGGTCGTCATGCGGGCATTGAGATTTGCCCCGTGCAAGACGAGTTTTCTGACGAACTCAAGACTTGGCATGGTTCCGGACCCGGGCGGAGCCGGATCGTTGGATCCGGCGCCAGGTTTGCGAACCCAGGTAATTGTGTGCAGCACTGTGTGGCCCTTCCAGGTGAAATTAGGATCAGCTCCCGCATCCAGAAGTGCTGAGGCTAGATCATAATGAGCGTTGGCAACCGCCAAGCCCAACGCGCTCGGTCCAAGTGAGTCATGACTCGGATTTTGGCCGGATTTCCGTGACGCCAGGAATTGATTTACATCGGCTCCCGAGGCAAGCAGCGTTTGAATCACTTCGAGATGACCTTGTCTTGCGGCGAACAAAAATGCCGTGAAACCCCGGTCGGATCGACTGATAATTTCGGCGCCCTGCCGGATCAAAGTTTGAACAGCCTGTTGGTGACCTTCCGCCGCGGCCCACATCAGAGCGGTTTGTCCGCGTGTGCTTTCCCTGGTGTTCGGTTCGGCTCCGTGGGAAAGCAAGATGCTGACGGCTCGAGGTATTCCGGTGCGGGCGGCGAACATCAAAGGAGTCGCTCCTTCGGGCGTCGTTCGAGATACGTTTGCACCCGCCTCAAGTAACAGTTCGATCATGGTCGCATTCCCGTTGATGCAGGCTGGCAGAATCGGGGAGACATCATATCGGTTGACGGCATTGATATCGGCGCCGGCTCGAATCAAGCGTTCGGCGATGCCGATATAGTCCAAATGTACCGCCCAATGAAGTGCGGTCGCTCCTGTGGGAGTCGGGATATTCGGATCGGCACCTCCTTCCAGCAAACGGGTCACCCCATCCTTGTCTCCTTCCTTCGTGGCTTTTATCAATTCGACGGAGACATCGGACGCGGTTAGAGCTACGGCATAAAGCAGTAAAGTCAGGGCGATGATTCGGATGGAAGGCATGGAGGCAGTCATCCAGGGGATTTCGATTGGCTCGCTTGCATTTACAATGATAAGGGCGCGTAAATTTCTTCCAGCTTTCCGCTGCTGTCGGCGAAGGTGTCGCGTTGAACGCCGACTTTTTCGAGCATTGACAAGTGAAGGTTAGCGAGTGGGGTGGGCTTGGAGTATCGGATATGACGACCTCCTTTGTGAGTTCCGGTGCCACCGCCAGCCAGGAGTATCGGCAGGTCAACGTGGTCGTGAACATTGGGATTTCCCATCCCGCTTCCGCAGAGAATTAAGGAGTGATCCAGCAAGGTTCCGTCCCCATCAGGGGTGGATTTCAGCTTGTCTAAATAGTAGGCAAAAAGCGAAACATGCAACGCATTGATTTTTGCCAGTTTTTCTAGTTTTTTAGGATTGTTGGAGTGATGCGATACCGGGTGGTGCGAATCGGACACCCCGATTTCGGGATACGTTCGATTGCTGGTTTCTCTGGCCAATTGAAACGTGATGACCCGGGTTAAGTCAGCCTGCAGTGCCAGAGCCTGCAGATCAAACATCAGTTTTGCATGATCGATATACGACGCCGGCACTCCACTGGGTCGGTCGAGATCCGGCAAGGGGGCATCCGCAGTCCGTTGCTCGGCGTTTTGAATCCGACGTTCCACCTCACGGACGGTGTCGAGGTATTCCGCGATCGTGTTGCGGTCTGAGGGACCCAATTCCTTCTGAAGTCGTTTGATATCATTTTTTACCCAATCGAGGATACTGGCGTCTTTCTTGAAATCCGCGCGTCGTTCCTCAATGCCAGCGCCGGTGCCGAACAGGCGCTCGAAGAGCGCGCGCGGGTGAGCTTCGGCCGGCAGCGGAGTGGTGGGAGACGACCAGGAGAGATTATTCTGATAGACACAAGCGAAGCCATTGTCGCAATTTCCGACCGCGGTCATCAGGTCCATCGCCAGTTCCAGCGACGGTAGCGGAGTTTCCGCACCGAGTCGTTTCGCGGCGATTTGGTCTGCCGTCGTCGCGAGTTCATAGTCACTGCCTTCGGTCATTTTCGCACTGGCGGCGCTGAGAAACGCCGAATTGGAAGTGGCGTGATTTCCTGCAGAGTAGGCGTTCTTCAGTTCCAGATTTGAGATCACCGTGAGTTGATTGAGATGGGGCGTCAGGGATTTCAAAGTGGGAGTCAGTTCGGAGAGTTCGCCCTGAACCGGAGGTGTCCATTCGGCGAGGTTGGCTCCCATTGGAATGTAGACGTATCCGAGTCGACGCACCGGTTTGGCGGGTGATGCGGCAAGAGAGGTCATGGCTGGAACCATGGCATCCAGCAAGGGCAGCGCCAGAGCGGCACTGGCACCCCGTAGAAAGGTTCGACGATTTAATGCCTTTTTTGTGATGATCATAAAGATTTCCTCATTTGAAACGGTGTGCTTTTGACGATCCCCAGAATAAGTGCCGAGAAACGGTAGTTTTCTCGACGGGCATCGTTCACGATTTTTCGGATCGCCGGAGCATCGTAATATTCAAGGCCTCGGCCAAGAGCATAAGTGAGCAGCTTTTCGGTAACGGTTCTCACGAACAATTCGGGTCGATTCAATAAAGCCTGTTGCAGCTCGTTTGCGCCGTCAAATCGGCTGCCGTCCAGCAGGCTACCGGAGGCATCGATCTCGCTGCCGTCGTCTACGGTTCGCCATCTTCCGATCGCATCGTAATTCTCGAGCGCGAATCCGACGGGATCCATCAAGTTGTGACAGCGGGCACAAGAGCGGTTTTGACGATGTTCCGCCAATCGCTCACGAACCGTTAGAAACTCTTGGGTATCGGAGTTTTCCTTAAGTTCCGGTACATCGGGAGGCGGCGGTTTCGGCGGGATGCCCAGGATATTTTCCAGAATCCACTTACCGCGGACAACCGGAGAAGTGCGATTGGGATACGAGGTGACCGTCAAAATGCTTCCATGGCTGAGGAGTCCGCCCCGCGTCTCGTTCCGGTCCAAGGAAATCCGTCGGAAACGACTGCCGTAGATATTCGGGATGTCGTAGTGTTTGGCGAGCCGTTCATTGACAAACGTATAATCAGCACGCAACAGGTCGAGGATACTCTGATCTTCGCGCACAATGCTCAGCAGAAAGAGGTCGGTTTCCCGGCGCATAGCTTGTCGTAAATTGTCGTCATAATCCGGAAATAATCGGGCGTCCGGCCGAGCTGTATTGAGATTGCGCAGGTAGAGCCATTGGACTGCGAAATTGTTGACCATCGAGTCGGAACGGCGATCCGCCAGCATGTTTCGGACTTGTTTCTCCAACACATCCGGGTTGCGCAGGTCGCCTAGCACTGCCTTTTCAAGCAGTTCATCGCTTGGCAGGCTGCTCCAAAGAAAAAACGATAAGCGTGAGGCCAGATCGATCTGTGACAGGGGATAGGCCGTGTCGGGAGGAATGTCAGTGGGGGTTTTCTCGATTCGGAACAGGAAGTGCGGGTTGACCAGGATCGCCCTCAAGGCCATTTCAATGCCGGCTTCAAAACCTTCCTGATCCTTGGTTTCCCGGTAGAATTGCATCGGTGTTCGAAGGTCGTTCTCGTCGATCGGTCGGCGGTAGGCGCGGCGAATCAAGGTTGATAGGATCGTTCGTGCGCATCGGTCTTCTTCCGTCGAATCAGAAGGATAACATGAAAAAATCAGACGGCGGCTGGGTGAGTTTCCGGGTCCGCTTGCATCGAACGGTCCGACCACGGTTATCGAGTAGAGAGCCGGATGAGACCGGGGATGGCGATCGGCATTAAAATGGGCAAGATAAGGCTGTCTTTCGGATTCACTCAGCGCGGATGTTTGCCGGATGAAGGTGGCGGCGAGTTCATGTGGGCCGGCCTGAACCGGAATCCTGACCTTCAGATGCCTGTCCACGTGGTCGTGGTTTTCACCTCTTTCCGGAGGCCGCACTTGGAATGACTGTACGGGGCTTCCGTCCAGCAGCAATTCGAGTTGGTAGCTTCGGTTCAGTCCTTCGACCTTCTCATTGCGGTTGCGCGTCAATTGGAGTTGCAACTCATAGTCGCCGTTTTGCGGAAACGTATGCTGCACGACCGCTCCACCACGTGTGCCCAGGGGCAGTCCTTCGATATGGCTATCCTGGGTGAGATCCAACGGTAATGTGAGAGTTGTGCCTTGTGGAGAACCGACGGGTCTGCCGAGGGCCAGGCGGCTGATTTTCTTTGCCGCCGACAGGTATCTCTCAAACAGAATAGGGGATAACTCTCCCACCGTGATGTTATCAAAGCCGTGACTGCTGTCGTCTTTCGGTAAAAGCGATGAGACATCGATGTCCAATCCTAGTAGGTCCCGGACAACGTTTCGGTATTCAGTTCTGGTGAGCCGGCGCATTGTGTCGGGGCGACCGGGATTAGGATCCGTGGCCGCCGCACGGTCAATGGAGGATTCCAAGTGAGCAACCGCTTGGTCATAAGCCGCTTTATCGGGACGTGGTTTTCCGTCCGGTGGCATTTGACGATGATTCAGTTTTCTGAGAACTGATTCCCAGGTTTTCCTTGCGGCTGCCGGGTTGTTTGCGTCGACCGTATCGAGCGCGAGTTCCGATTTAGAAACATCCGAATCATGACAGTCATAACAATATCGTTCGAAGAAAGAATTCGGGAGGTCAAAGGATTCGGTTGCCTGTATCGGGCATTGCCAAGCCCATACCGATCCGATGCAGATAATCCAAAAAGCGAATTCACATGAATCAGCTCGGTGCATATTCACCGACTCGATCGGGGTGTATCGACCAAAGGATTAAATAATCGAAAGGGCACGCCGTTATTCGATTGGCTGTAGGCCAGTTTTCTTTTTTCGGTATGTCCATCGAGAAATGACATATTGGTAATTCCGAGATGTCGGTCGTCGTCGTGAGCGATCATGCGCGGATTACGATTGGCGACCCCTCGAGTATTGAAGGGCGTATGTTGGTCATTCCAGACATTCCATGTGCCGTAGCCTTTAGCGGAAATCGGACCGCCGTCGTTGATTTCCACAAGGTAAGCCGTTCGTGAAAACCCCGGAATAGTTGAAATCTTCTGATAGGGTGCCGCCCGGTAGTTCCGGGAGGTTGAGAAATTTGCAAAGTCGATCGTGTTGATCGTGTAATGGAGCACAATTCGTCCTTGATTCCTTCGCCCCCTTCCCGGGGGACCAAGATCGGGTTTCTGCTTTATCGTAAGAGATGGGCAGTGATACGTCTCGATTTGGCGGTACCTTTCATACAAATCGTCCGGTGAATTAATCTTATCCTGCGGAATATTCTTGGCGATGTACGGGGCCAGCAGATTTGCGAAGAAGTAACCCCCTCCGAAGGTGTCTCCAGGCACCCAATCATCGTGATCCATGGAATATAGTTGCGTTCCGATTCCCAATTGCCGGAGATTGTTGAAGCATTTTGTTGTCCTGGCCTGCTCCTTGGCGCGTCCCAGCGCCGGAAGAAGCATTGAGGCCAGGATGGCAATGATAGCGATCACGACCAGAAGTTCGATCAAAGTAAAACCCTTGCCATTCGGAGAACATTTTTTTTGAAGCTTCATAGTAATGTCGATGGTATGCTGCCATCTGCAAGAATCGTGCAGTATGCTGCAATTTTGTATGATTTTTAAAGCTAATCCAACCCAGATCCCTTGTCACTAAGTTAAAAGTCTATCTGATCAATAGGTATTTTGATCTATTTCCTGGTTCTGGATTTTCTTGTAAAAAACCAGGATAGTCCGATGATGCTTGTCTCTACAGGCAAAAAATGGCTATACGGTCTCAATGGTGCGGGATGAAAGCGGCTCCGGGTTTGTCCCTGCTTTTGTGTTGGATTCCCTTGCTGGGATTCGCCCTCGATCCGAGTAAAGCCGTCACTCAATATCATTTGGATATTTGGACAGAACGGGATGGGCTTCCTCAGGGTTCTGTTCAAGTCATCACTCAGACCCGTGATGGGTATCTTTGG
>DUCD01000168.1:0-4165 GCA_012959985.1 Verrucomicrobiales bacterium
GCACTTGGCTGTAGTTTTGTGCCAATGGTTCCATCAAAAGCCCATTGACTAGAACCGCCCCCAGCGGCAGTAATTGTTAAATTAGCGCCGGCGACAGCTAGGGTGATATTAGTTCCTGCAATAAAACTTACATCTTGCGACCCTGATCCAGCACCGCTTTCTGTTAGTGTAAGATTCACATTGGCCCCTGCGGGCGTCCATGATGTAGCATACTCATTTTGAGTATTGGTATCAGTGGCCGCTAAAGTCAAAGTCCCTGCAGCATCGTCATAAGTAGCACTCACATTGGTTCCACCAACGATGAGTCCGTTTACATAATCCTCTACTTGCTCTTGGGTAAGTTGAGTATTGGTATCTGTTCCAGTAACAGTAACTGCTCCTGTTGCTCCACTAATAGATATATTACTTCCCGCTACAATAGAAGTAACACCTGCATTTGTAAGTGTAACAGTTCCAGATGTTCCACCACCTGACATACCTGTCCCTGCTGTTACTCCTGTTATATCGCCTGTATTAGTTGTATAACTATAGCCTTCTATCTTATCTTCAATAGCAGCAGAAGTCATAACAGACGTATCGTTATCAACGAACGCCTCACCAGATGACTGAACAGCAGCAATCCCCACACTATCCACCGTTAGTGTGCCAGCAATTGTCACATCGTTAGGAAGTCCTACCGTCACCACTCCGGAAACCAACGACGATTCAACTTCGTTCGCCGTACCCGCGACACTCAAAACAGCATTCGACCACGCCAAACCAGTACTTTCACCAGAATCCGCTGTCAGAACCTGCCCATTGGTACCAACCGCCACCCTACTAACAACATTGTTAGCCGTTCCAACGATCAAATCCCCCTGAGCATTAACACCCGTAGCATGGATCTCATAACCAGAACGAATGGTTATCCACGCCGTATCGCCAGTTGAATAAACCTTGAGAGTATTATCAGTGGAATTGTAATGAAAGAAGCCGCCAACCGTACCGGACGCCGCCGCAGTGCTTTCCGTCCAACCGGCCGCATTCGTATTAAGATTAGTGAAAGCATCATTGAACTGGACGCGCGTAAACGCATCCAAACTGGATGACCAGTTCGGCAACGAAGTAAATCTGCTTCCATAGGTAATAGTCATTCAATCACTCCCGAGTAGATACTACACTTTAAGTAGGTAGTGTTATCCGCACTCTTTCCATATCTGCCGACGATAATGCTTCTTTAAACACGACAAAATGGTTGAACTGCCAACCCGGCTCATCGTCCGTGTGGAAAATAATATCAGCATCTGGAACACCAGTTCGACCTGACAAACCACCTACCGTAACATCCGCCAACTCTTGAATCTTTACCCCATTCGCGTACAAGATAACCTTTCCATTGGGAACATCCCGAACAATCCCAACGTGATTCCATTGCCCAACCCGTGAAGAATCATCCCAAGTCACATCCGTCGTCTCCCCAACAGCCGACGAAAAGTCATACTGTTCTGTGACTGTTCCAATCACATTGTCGCCATCGAATCTCAACTTCAAATTGGGATGCTTAAATACATAATCAGCACCACCATCAAATTTCCACCGGCGATAACTAAAAGAAATACTCATAGCCGTATCCCGGCCAATAACCAGATTGGGAGCCATGCGCCCACCCTCACGGTTCACTTGAAATAGATTCCTATCAACAATCGCAGAATGCTCATACGCATCGGCGGCTTCCCACGCGCGATTGACAGTCCATGTCCCACCCGTCGCATCAGTTCCAGTACTTGTCGTCGTCGTATGTGTCAACGCGATACTCGGCAAAAATGTATAAGTCTTAGTTCCAACGGCAACAATCTGAGTGATCTGTTTACCCCCATACGTTCCAGCATTCCAAGTAATCGTAGTTACACCCGTCCCAGTACCCGTAGCCGTCGCAGCGTCCGTGTAGTAAACAGTCCAGTTGTAGGTGTCATTATCCATTCCAGACACCACAATGCTGTCACCGGAACTACTTTGGTTACCCAAGTATAAATAGTCGGTTCCCGTGTGGGGCAAACCTATCCAATCGGAAACAGGTAGGGGACTTGCCTCATACTGAATAGTGTAAGCCACATCAGTATTGAGAGTAGCACTCTGAGTGAATGTATCCACTCCGTCATATAACGTAGGAGTAGTTGTACTACTGCTCGTCATATTCAAATCTATGCATGTTGACAAAACAAAACCAGCATATTGACTATCTAGCATTCCATCGTTCACAATGGCCCGATAACCAACAACCCCGTTCTCACCGTGGTTCACTTGAAACCACTGTGCAGTCAACGAAGTAGAGAAAACATTTGGAGAAGACTGCGATGCCGTAGTGACTAGATGAGAGGTGGGATGACACACGTCGATCAATGACGGACCAACATAAAACTTCGTCGTTGAAGCACCGACGGCAAACCGCACCCAACGATCCCCCGTAGTAGTGAAATTATATTCAACAGGATGAGTTGAAAAACTGTAGACATCCGATGTAACAATTCCCGACGCCCCAGTCAGATATTTGAGAACGCCGGACGATGCATCAATTGTGCAAGCCCTGTAATCGGCATTGCCAGAAGTCCCCTGCTGAAACAAAATAAGATCGGAACTGTTTCCATAACTAATATCACCAATACGGAACAAGTAGTCACAATCCGTTCCCGTGAGACCTGTTGAAACCGTTGCGGATTGAAGGTAAGCCTTCGATCCAGTAACTCCACTTGGATAAAAAGCAAACCCCGGACTGTATCGTGACCCGGCGATAATCCCATAACGAGAATCCTTGGGATCGATCGCTGTGCCCGCCGCCACTAATGAAATGTGCCTACCCGAACCAGTCACATCCGGTACGGCCGCACAAGCACTATCTCCAAACTTGAGTACGGTGTCATCGTTTGCAGCAGCCCCAGCACCCGGTACGTTCTTCGCCAGAATGTCTTTCGCTTCAAAAGCAAACACCCCCGCATCCCGCGGGCTGTTCGACTGACTCCCGACAACGCCCATGCTCAGCATGGGATTCATCTCAAGAGAAACACGAGTTCCCTCTGGGTCGGGATCAACTTCAGGATCGTAGACGTACTTCACTAGAAATGGCAATTCGCGATCATGTGTTTTAATTTTCAAAAAGTAATCTTCCGGTGCTGGTGTATCTAAAACCGTTCCGAGGTAAGACGCCATTGTTTCGGGTTTACCAGCATTCAAACCATTAAACGCAAAATCCATCTGATCCCGATACGATTGTTCATCCTCGTAAGAAGCAGACCTCACCTTCGCCCAAGCCGCAGAATCTTGACCGAGGTCTTCATTATCAACCATGTCAATGTTTTGCCATGTCGTGGAATCCGTACTGTCAACCCAGCCCGGAAGGGAAAGCCACATACTCAAACCCGTAAACGGATTAATGAGATCAACTCCGACTAGTTGAGCAAGCCAATCAAAATGACTTCTCTTTGTTTGCTGTGGATCAGTCAGCGCCGATTTACTTTCCGTACCAACAGAAGAATCGGTAGCCCGCGTATACCCCCAACTTCTGAGATCCTCTCCAATAACTGCCCCAGAAGCAAACACGGCAGATAACAATTTCTTAACCATCAACAAATGACCAAAGGTCGCATTCGATTGATCTTCATCTTCAATTCTGATGAACTCCGGAATCAAATCGTAGGTGGCATTAAGCGTCACACTGTTTAATGCCAGTGTTATATCTATTGCAAAGACATCTGACAATACAAACCTTTGATTCAACCCAGTAGCAGAATCTAAGGTAATAACTATTCTCGCATAGTTCGCACCATCAGGAACCCAGAATCGCTTTGAACCGTATACGGGTACACCTGTCCGAAAACCATACTTAAAAATACTGACAGCCAATGGTGTCCCAATTGCGAATGTGTTGCTGGCTTCCGCTGAAAGCGTCGCCTGATACTCGTGGTCGGCCACCGATACCACCCACGCTCCCGAAGACCCATCCTCGCCCACAGGATCCACAGGTGCGCCGCCACCGCCGACGCTAACGGTGAAATATTCGATTTTCATTGTTATAGTTTGACCAGCATAAGCCGTACCAATAGTAACAATCCCACTTGACTTATAAGACCTACTTGAATCAACGGCGAACAAGGGAGACCTGACAACAACCTCTCCGGACCCTTCCGAAGAA
>DUCD01000168.1:4202-5108 GCA_012959985.1 Verrucomicrobiales bacterium
CCACTTCCTAGTGCAGTTTCCTGATAGGCCAACTTTGCAATCGTGCGAATCGTAGCGTTCGTTGTTGACCATCTAGAAGAATTCAATACGTCTGCTTCAACAGACATCAAATTTATGTTAGTAGCCATGTTACGAAACCGTAATAGTTAAAGTACTTGGGTAAGTCAACATCCCCAAATGATTCATACGAATATCACCAGTAAGGGCACCGGTTCCATCTGTGGCATCCGATGCCATAACCTCAGACCGAACAGCAGTACTTGTTTGAACAAATGAAATCGAATCCGTTCCAATCACTCCCGATGCGCTACAAGAAAATCCCTTACTACCATTGGTCGAACCACCCGGCAAGACCCAGACAAACTTGTCAACTACTATCTCATTAACGGTGTCAGCATCAGTTTCCCGGGTCAATATCCAGTTCGTTGACGCATCCCCCTGAACCGTAACTGCATAAATACCATTCTGAGCAGCAGTGGTTTGATCTTTGATCAGTAGCCGATGCCCGACCGATCCGGATATACCATCAAGATCAAAAGCCGCCTGTGTAGAATTATTCGTCAATGTCGCCCCGACACCTAAAGTCCCATTATCATAATCAGCCGACAGATTAGCCGTAGACGCCATTACCACTGTTTCCTCAGGCAACGACAGGGCCACGGTCTTAACATAATCAACTCCCGTAACATTATCCAACAGGCTGATAACTTCATTGACCCGAACAACCCTTTCCCAATCCCACGCGTCTGCATCCAAATAGGTTTCCAATACCGTCTGCACAGCACCGCTGACAGTTCCGGACGCAGCAGAAGTGGTTTTGTATACCTCACAGGTAACACCAACTCCAAGAAGTTCAGCATTATAAATTTCAATAGTTAAACCCGTAGCGGTCTTAGCGGTTACAGC
>DUCD01000168.1:5150-10076 GCA_012959985.1 Verrucomicrobiales bacterium
CAGATATGTTCGATGCTGATATTGTCGCGTCCTCTACTGACCTTGGATAACCATTAACATTTTCCCCCGCTACCGACATCAACACATATCCGGTATGCGAATTCCCATCTGTCACCATATTTCTGTCAGCATAACGACGCAAATTGTATGCCTTAGCCCTATACACGGTTCCCGTATAATTAGCAAGAACATGCGCCCGCAACTGATCTTCAGTCACCATAACCGTCGAATACGACTTCAAAATCGTAACTGCCCGACTAAAGAATTCAGCATCTGTCTCTGCGTTCAAACCGCCTGTTGGCTTTGAATCCAACGTCACTGTTGTGACGTACGGCAACACCGACAGAGTTTGAAGAGAACTCCCATTAGACGGAGTGTTATACCCGGTTCCAACGGCTTGAGCAGTAACCGCCACACCGGTCAGAGAAGTAGAACCAGACGCCACCGTCGCATCAGCATCAAGCAAATAAACAAAAGTCGCACCCGCAGGACCAAAATACGCGAATGGAGTCAGGGCAGGAATCGTATGCCCGTAGTTATCGGCAAACGTAAACGCCACCGTCGCCGTCGCCTTAACGCCATCAGAACGAGTAACCCCATGCAATTTCAATAGGGTTTCAACTGTCGCTCCGGGTAACCTGTTGGCCGCGTTTGCCAAGTTGGCCGTTTGAAAAGCAGTCGCCTCCAACAGTGTTGTTTCTATCTGACCAACACGAGGAGTCCACTCGGGCAACAATGCCTTCGCTTGTGTCAAACTCTCCTCAAGAATTGCCGTAACAGCAGAATCATACGGAGTCAAATCAACATACGAAGTCCAATCTGGAGAAACCATAATAATCCCTAACTGAAGTTGATTTCGATCGTGTTTATTGCCCCTTGAGTCTTAACAATCTCAACATCCGATAAATCGAGTGTAGTTCCATAAAATTGCGATATTGAATCAATCAGTTCAAGCGGAACAAAGTCATCAAATGTCGGATCGGTTACACCAAACATGGGGAACACCTTGCGTTCCTCTTTATGGGTAGAGACAAACGCTCTTATCTGCTGAGCCTTGTAAGCATCAGACGTATCCGATACTTTAATAAACTCCCCCCTACTAGAGAACTTCAAAGGAAACGATAGTACATCCATAAGACCCTACTTTAGTGCTAGCAACAACAAGATTTTACCCCGTTGGCAGCGGCCCGAACGAAACAAACTCATGACAGCGGTTCATCTCCCCACATTTCACCCCAAGTACCCGGACCTACAATCCCATCAACGGTCAGACGGTTGATCCGCTGGAACTTCCTGACCTTGTGCTTCATCCCCCAACCGAAGATCCCGTCGATCTTTCCACAATCAATGCCCAAAGCCCCCAACCGACGCTGCAACACCTTCACCCGATCCGAACGCTCTTTCCTCCGAATCGGATTCGTTCTGATTTCAGCCGTAAGAACAGCGTGATACCTAAGCAATGCTGCCCAATCCATGACCGGTTCTTTGACTTCTTCCTTAACACCGGCGTGTGCCAGTGCCGGAGCATCAAACCACTCTGTTGATTTACGGGGTTGATGATGCCACCATTCGCCCTTAACGGTTGGATGCATCCCATACTCTTTGGCAATGTTGTTTACTTCCCACTTTTTTATTCCATTGCCGCACAAACCGAAATCGACCGCATAGCAAAATCCGTCATCCTGTTCCATGTGCCAACTTCCACGCCAAATACCGACACCATTCAAGGCTTTAGGCCCATGCCTTCTATCGGGATTAGCGGCTAAATTAAAGCCAGCCTTACGATTTTTATAGCCATCATAAAAATACTTTTGCTTGGCATAAGTTCGACAACCACTCGTAATCCTCACACGACCACTGATACGCGGATCTCCAAAAAAGGCTTCCAACCGCTTTACAAAACGCGGGTGAAGTAGAGAAAGATCGACATTCTTTTTAGTTGGAATCATTACTATGCCTCCAGTGCCGAAACACGAGCAGTTAATTCTTGTATTGATTTAATCGTAGGCGCTATCAGTTCGTTGTACCGGATTCCTTGGCGATAATGTTCTTCAACCGCTGGCATGGCAGGAGTTACTTCGTTTCCTTCTTCGTCTAATCCTGCCGGTACCTCTGAACTGGCCTCAATGTGAGAGTTGATCCACAGTGCCGTGCCGGAAGCAGCAGCACCAAGCGTCACTTCAACTTCTTGACCGATCAGGCCGTAATGCTTTCGCTCTCCGGGCCGTCCACTGGTTTCCTGCCATTTGAACGACACAGGCCGCAATGCGTTTATAAAGTCCAGTCCCAAATCGGAATCAACGATGTCTGTTTTAAAGTTCTGGTCGGATGTTTGAATCGTGGAGTTAGTAGCATAAATATCATTCCACCTGTAACTTGACCAACCCAAATCTCTATTGTCGTCGGGATGTGGGTGGAAGTTTCCGAGCATGTACCCGTAACTACCTATGTCAAGCCAATAGTAACTAGTGCCATTCGACCTCGGAGCGGTTTCAGTAGAGTCTTGATGGTTCCACTGCAAAATGAGACGCTCATACCCAAGACCATCGGCGTTGTAACTGGGATAAACAGTGAACCGCCGCATGAAATTTCCACTGGGAATTCCATGTTTATTCCCACCGTAAATATGCAAAGCAGTATTATTCCAATTCGCTAAATCTTCCTTACCCGTAGCGAAAGCGCCCCAAGCGCCCATGTGATACAGCAGCCAACCGCTGCTATTGTAATCATAGGCAAACAAATCACCTGTAGTTTCTCCATTCACCCCGGCAGAACCACCACCGCCACCAAACAATGTTTTGTCGAATCTCAACGACGCACGACTAGAACCCGTATAAGAAGTGGGTTCGATATGCAACGTCACCCCCCACTCCTCAACCTGACCGCCGAACCGGTACGTCCCCTCCGTGATGTCATCACCGTCCTGATGTCCAGCGTTGAACACCAACAACTCGTCCGGGCGAGACTCCTGAAAACTCACCCACACCGCATCCCCAACCGTCGGAGGAGGACCAATATACGGAAAAGGACCCTGATTCCTGAAACCGAGGCGTGAAACGTCCACATGAATCCCAAACGGATCAATCTCCGCTGTGATCACCTGCGTAACGACCGCCTGATAAAAGCCTGAAGCCGCTGGCGATCTGTTCGTATACGCCTTAGTTCTGGTTACATACCCCATCAGGAGTAAACCTTTACTTCAGGATTCTGAATAAAATCTCCATCGCCAAGATCAATTTTTAACGCCCCCGCAGTTGAACTTGTCGCTGGTGCGTTGACGAGAGACGCCGGTAAATCTGACTTAGTTCCTGACGGTGCCGCCAAGATAATTGCCCAATCGTCAACATCAATGATCCCGTCAACTATATAAGTCGTAATAGTTTCTTGGGTTCCGAATCGGGCACGATCGGCAGGATTGAGTTCTGATACAAGCGTAATCGTTTCAATTCCCAACTGATTATCAGTCTGCCAATTCCGCACGGCCTCTACAGTCACACTACCAAAAATACCCGTTTGCTCACATATATATCCATTTTGATTAAGATAGAATTGCAACTGCTTGACATCAGCCTGCGGGTTGCCCGGAGTACCCATACCCTCCTGAAGGACACGCTTACCCCACCCCACAATGCCTCTACCGACGGTAGTATCAGCAACAGTATCCTCCGTTTCCTTCAACGTCCTACCTTGGACCGCCACGGGAGTCGGATCGGCTTCGGTCCATGTAACAGAACTAATTAAATGTTTTCTTCCATCGCTAAAAGCCCCACAATTCGTGAACTCCACATTCATCCCCGGACGCAACTTCATCCCCTGCTCCCGCCCCACCTGCAAAGTAAATGCTGAACCCTTCCAATCGTCATCATTTTGAACTAAAGCAAAAGAATACGGAAACCACGGATCTGTTTCTAGAGCAAACATATCAACCACTATCGTCGGTTGACGTTCAATCAAAAATTCTTCACTGGTAAAATACAAAACACCGTAACTTTCAAAAACAATGTACTCAAGTTCAGCGGAGAGGCGCTGCAAAACATCCCACGTTGACTCATCAACATTCTCCCCCTGTTGACGAATAATCCCGGGTCTTTCAGGAGAATCTTGAATAAACACACTGAGACCATGACGTTCGGCTACCTGCTGAGCAAACTGCGCCGCTGATATGTTGGACCAATTCTGCTCACCCTTTTCGCGTCTCATTCTTTGAATCGGCAAAGAACGCATCGTTACCCTGCATTCATCCGTCCGGCCAGCAGTGCGCAACGCTTCAACTCCGGAAATCTCATACTCAAAGCCCTTGAAAACAACTGGACGACGGACCTGAAAATAATTGGCTTTCATCATCTTGAGATCAGGATCCAAAACAGTGAAACGCATTTGAGTCGTCATATCTAAGGTGAGGTCAACGCCCAATTCTAAAATTGCGTCCTTTATTTCCCTTTGAGCAGACTCCCTTAATACACCTATAATCAAATCTTCTATCTGTTCCATATCAATTATCTACCAACACTTGAAAGCATCTGCTCCATACTCGGCCCGGGTGCTGTAAGTTCAGCAGCCGCGGCAGCAATAGTATCCGAGGCCGCCATCTCCAACTTATCCCCGTCTGTCTCTTCGTCTACCTCATCAGGTGTAGTGGGTTCAGCGGTAATGGCCGTCAAACTAACCACATCAACATTGATCGAACTGCTCTCTTGGAAATTCAGATCCAACATTGCCCGAGTTATTTCACCATTAAGCGTTCGCTCTAATGAAGTAATAGTCATCGATGTTAACCGAACCAGATAACCTAAATGCACCCCGCCATGCACGAACGACAAATCCAAATCATCCTGCGCTATACTATTTAATATCGAAATCTGATCTTCAACGGAGTCCACACCGAAACTAGAACGATCAGCCAGAGCAGCACTTAACGCTATTCTC
>DUCD01000168.1:10137-11012 GCA_012959985.1 Verrucomicrobiales bacterium
AATATCGGTTTCAAACCGGGCCGCTGAATTTCTTGATAATCAAGAGCAGACCCTTCGTAAGTTATTTCTTTAGGACCATACGGAAACTCAAAATCTTTCAAATCAGTCAGATTGAGAGTTTTCACCAAACCCTCCGGCCTTTTGACGAGGCGACCAGTCACCTCATCCCGAGAGTAACCCCCGCCTACCATTTTGGCTTCACCGGAAGGTTGCTGTCTGATAAACACCCTGCCCACTCGGGATAGCCGAGCCAAGACCTCTGCCCCATCGGAGCCTGCCACTATAAAACGAACGACGGTCATTTGATAAATCTCTTCTGCGGACCCGGTACAGCCACATCGGCAGTATCCGCAGGGGTTCGGAAGGGCCTTTGACCCGGATCCAACGTATAACCAGATATAGAGTTGTCATAACTCGGCAAATTCTTGGGATCGACCCCTAGCATACCGATCCGCTCCGCCGCCGTCTGAGCAGTAACCCCCAAAGTATGTAGATGCTCCGCAGCGTCCTGAGACTCCTTGCTCCAAAGCGAGACGTTCAACCTCTCCAACGCTCCTTCAGGATCACCCGACTCCATCGCCCTTTGCAACATTGCTGTAGTCTCGTCCCCGGTATACTTCAATCCGCCTTCCATAACCTGAGTCATCGCTTTGCCGATCGGAGTCTTCTGGAATTCTTCCAATGCACTCTCAGACGTAAGATCGAAACTACTTGAAAACTCGGACCCAAATGATGTGCCATCAAACTTGAACGCACTGTCATCGAACTGATAGCCCCTACTCCGCGCCGAGACGCCGAACCCTGCAACGACGTTCTGAGCGAACGTGTCCAACTCGCTACCTTCCAACCCCAGTTGCGACCCGAGAGCCAGCGTA
>DUCD01000168.1:11022-12144 GCA_012959985.1 Verrucomicrobiales bacterium
CATCCTTAGCGTAGACTCCAAAACACCCTGAGCCAATCCCCTGTCGTCTGAACCTAGACTCCAGTCGAAGTTCCCTGAGGAGATCCGGTTCATAAATGCAGTGTTCGCAGCAGCAGACTGAGTCCTCGCCTGCATCAATCGCTCGTTCTCAGTGCCTTGACTAAATACACTATTTTCAACCCGATTAGAAATAACGCCTGTCAAAGACGCCGCGAAATAATCCCTAGTGATTCCCCGGACTGAGCCATCATCCCTCAGCCAACTTCCCCACCTTTCATTCATTCTGAAGAAGTATTGGGCGGCATCGGCGGCATTTCCCAAATTGAGACCCAACCGGTGAGCGTTAGTTTCTACCTCCGCAAACGTTTCGTCCGTGACCTGCATGATCGTGTCTATAGAGGCGTTCCAAAGATCGATGCGTTCCTCAACATCCCCGGCAAAACCTTCCCTTCCTTCTTCTAGGCCCGTCACGAAATGCTCGTAAGACACGCCTCGCTGCTTAGCCTCCACCTGCATCGCGGCCGGATCAGCAAGAAAATCGTCATACGCTTTCAACTCATCTCTGATGCTTTGAATGCTTGTCGCTCCGAAGACACTGGCCCGATTCTGCTGAATGCGATTCCATGCCGATATCCCGCCCGCCGCTTCATATTTCTCCTGATTCTCTCCCCCTCGGAAGTAGCCGACAAGACCGGCAATCCCGGCTGTAGCAGCCGCAACACCCAGCATCGCCCAACCGCCCGGATTCCAGATATTCGCCATACCCAATGTTCCCATGACGCCCGCTGCTGCCAGTGCTCCACCTACACCAGTCTGCAATGCGGCTGCGCCACCGCCGCGCGCCTCCATCCCCGACTTCATCAACATCGTTCCGCCCATTACGCCAGCCGCGCCAACGCCCCACTTCGGCATCATCGCCAGCATCGCAGCAGGAGACGCTCCCGCAATACCCTGAAGAACCTGATTATCGTCGTCCAACGACATGGCAAGCGACGCCAACATCGGTATCGCCAAGGCCATCGCGGAACCAGAAAAATATTTACTTCCCACCCAAGCACCACTGGCCGGTTTACCACCCATGTTCGCCGGTGTCTGGTACTGGGCGGGCAAGCCGGGGATTTG
>DUCD01000168.1:12154-14661 GCA_012959985.1 Verrucomicrobiales bacterium
CCTCTCCGCCGAGAAAGTCCTCCATGCGCTCGTACACCTTGCCAATGCCCTCGCATTCTGCCGTGCGTTGTATCGGGGATTAAGTCTCATCCCCAAACTACTGGATATCGCATACTGGTCATTGAATCGATTCTGTCTCACACCTTGAGCAAACGCCCCAGTCATACCGCGACCCATGCCGGTCAAACCGAGGAACCCGCCTCCAAGAACCGCCAGAGAACCGAGCCCACCCATACTATTTAGCGCAGTTATAACACCAGTCAATGCCACAACCAAAGGCATCAACGCGTTGACAATCGTCATAACATACGGTATAGCCCTAGAAAACGCATTGGAGAACTCTTCAGCGAAATCGCCCAACTTTGGAAAAACATCATCCTTGAGGAACCGGAAAAACTCCGACCATTTATCGATGCTCTCAAAGAACGGACCGGCAAATCTGGTGACCATCTCAATGAAGCCACCAATCATTCCCCCCATATCCTCTCCGAACCCTATGAATGCGGCAGCGTTCTGATCAATGAGATCACGCCAAAATTTGATTCGGCCTTTAGCAGTATCCCAAACTTCTCCGAAAACGTTCTTGACCATCTCCCAAGCAGTACCAGCAGCCCCCTCAAAGGCATGCATCTTGTCGCCCAACATTCCGAAGAACCGTGTAGCACCCGCTGTGAAATCCCTCCACCATTCCATAATGTCGTGAAACACTTGCTTCACCCGTGGGAGATCTTCAACGACAATCTTGACTATCCAGTCCAAGAACCGCTGCGTCTGATTGACCAAACCGGGGACCATGTCATCTAATCCGACCTTAGTTATAACCGCAGACATCTGACGCAGAGCGGTCCTGAGCATTTTTTCTATATCAATAAGCGCGTCTTTAAGCGGGTCTAAGAACGGTGCGCCTATCTCAGCAAAGATTTGATAAAAGCGTACAACCATTCCTTTGACAACACCCATCAAGGTGTTTTCCAACTGGTTTCCCCGAGTTTTCAATTCCGCCGGAGTCAACTGTCCTGAAAGCAGCGAAGAAATAAGATCAACAGTGGGTGTACTAGCAGCCTTTTGTGCTACCCCCGTATAGATGCTTCCCTGTGCTCCCAGAGTTTCGCTGAAGGGCAGAGAAGATCCTTGAGTCACACTCTGGCCCAGAGTCTTCGCCATAGCCAGATAAGCCCTTGGATCTCCGTTGGCGAGCCGTGCCAAGGCGGGCATAATCTGACCCATTTGCCCCTGCGTAGCGGCATTCCTCCCCAATGTATTCATTACCGCCGCGTTATTGGTTATGCCCATCATCTGCACTGACGGCGATGCCATCGCTTGTCTCATTGGAGCAACAGTTTGAACCATGTTGTTGCCAAAATGTGGAGTCATAACCATCTGGGCAAATTCTTGATTAGCCGCAGCCAACACGCCTACAAGCGCGATCATACCGGCAGTCAATCCAGCGACGCTAGCCGTCATAAAACTAACCGTAGAACTCCACGCATTCATGATGAAACGGCCAGTTGCTAAAGAGGCTTTCATCAACAACAAAGCCGAAGTAACCGCAACGAGTTCGATACCGAACCCCTTCAGGTTCATCCTGAGGAGTTTCCTACCGAAATCACCGAGACGGGCGCCAACCCTACCTATTGCCCTACCAAGAGCGAAATCCAGCGTGTCCCGCTGGGTCATCAACAGTTTGTTTTGTTGACCTACAATTTTATTGAAAGCCTGAAGACTAAGAGCACCAGTAGCCAATGCCGTCTGAAGATCAGTTGAATCCCCTTTGATACTGACTCTGACAGTATTATCACGGGCCATAACGCAAACCTTTTAGTAATTTGTTATTTTATCTCTTTCGACGCGCCGCTTCTGCCTCTTTCTTGTGACGGTCACGATCGTCAGCAATAACTCTAGCACAAGCCATTCTTATGGCCCAGTCCTCTGCACTACAATCCATAAGTTGTAAAGGATCAGTTCCCCAAACTTCTCCTAAACGAGCAGCACCTTGGATTATAAAATGATCAGAATACTCGTCTACGATAGACTCGTAGGGTTTACCGCTTCCTCTACATCCTCCCCGTATCCAGCCATGTCCATGATTTTCAAGGCCGTGGCTTCCAAATGCGGCTCACCCGTCTCGACCGCAGCGCGACCTGCCGTATTCCGGCCTGGATGCTCTCAGCGGAGCCGGTCATCTCCAAGATCTCATCAGAAGCGAAAGTGTACGGCTGACCGTTCGGAGCCATAACCTCTTTCTCGTTGATCAAGAATCCACGACAACATGTACCAACTACATAACAAGCGAAGCGGATACTGTCGAATCCGTCCTTGCTAGTTTCCCCCGAATTGCGACGCCACGCCTTCAACTGGTTCTGTGAAATATTCGGAGAATATTTAACAACTACCCCTGCACGTTCCGGAACTGGGATTTCAATTATGGGTCTTTCGACCTTCTTGGAAATCTCCGCCCGCAACTGATCCAGAATCGATGACTTATCAGTCAGACTAGCGAGTGGATC
>DUCD01000168.1:14684-28732 GCA_012959985.1 Verrucomicrobiales bacterium
AACAGGGGATCAATAAGAACTTCCGACTTATCGTCAGAAGGTTCAGGTACTGCATAAGTGATCTGTTTATCTGCCATAGATTTAATAGTACACCCCTCCTAGGGGTGGGTCAAGTTTTAGGATAATTAAGTTATGTAGGACGTTTACGATAGAGCCGTAATCGGTCCAACGGAGAACGTCAGGCTGTACGACGCCGGAGCACCAGAAGAAGCATCGCTGTCCGGTTCCGTCAATCCCACCAACAAAGCATTGTTGTACTGCCGCATATTGCTCAGGGATTCAAGGTCGCAGTTCAATTCACTGAACGTAACGGTATAAAAAACGTTACCAATATGATGACGAATCTTGGCCAGAAACGCCGAGTCGCGATCCTTGTCGTAATGACGAGTCAAAGTAATATCACCGACATCTGCCGTGGCACACAGAACCTCAGGGAACCTCTGCCCGCCGTCGTAAACCTTTTCAACAGCAGCCGTGATCTCGCCACCAGTAGCCTGCGCAAAATACGCAGTGCCATCAGCATTATTCCCCGGGGAAAACGCCTCAACTGCGTCTGCATCCGAGGGGTCAATCTTGGCTACGATTTGTCTCTGTGATACTTTTGCCATGTTCTACTCCCTATTAAAGAACGCCAGCAGTCATGTTGGACTTAGTGATGTTAACTGTGATCTTATCACCAACCGCTGATACACGGACTGCAACATCAGCAGTAACCAGACCAGTGGCAAGATTGGATGTTGGGTTATTAGTGGAATCCACTATAATCGAATAACCGTTATCGATTTTTGAACCAGTAGAGTCGTGACCCTCATACACGCCGCCCGCTATGCGAATCGGATCAATAACCGCCGTCAACGAAGACTCAATGGATGCGAACAACGAACCACGACCGTCAATCGTCTGGAACACATGCTTTTCAAGCGACTTCTCACACTTGTTGACGATATGGTTCATCGTGTCTCGGTGGGTGATAAAGCGCCAGTTGTTCTCATCGTTGGAAGCAGACCGTGCCCCGTAAACCCGAACCCTGCCATTGATAAGCCGCAAAGCATTAACCCGGGCATTGTCCAACTCGTCACCAGTCGTCTTATCCATCTTCACCGTAGAGGGCATGGAGAGGGCTGTCACGAACTTGGCCTGAGAAATAATACCCGCACCGACACGCCACGGACCCTTCGCTGCTTTTATGGCCCGGGCACGAGCGCCCGCCACATACGCAGTCGGATCAGTCGAAATAGTCAGCCCGGCATTGGCCGGATCCGGAATCTTCACCCACGGATAGTAGAAGCCCGCATAATGAGCATCAGTATCCGTATAGATCGCTGGTGAGGCACCACTAATCGCCGTCTTAGCGCCACTGTCCGTCGCGCCAGAAGCAAACGCACAAAGCGCAATCCGATCGTTGGCTTTAGCGTGATCGATCAGCGCATGCCAATAAGCCGATGCTGTGGCAACACCGGGTATCGCAACTGCGCCGGGGCCAAGATCCTTACCGGCCTTGGCAAGAGCCTCAATGTGATTATCAGCCGCAGTTCCATCGGTAACAAGCGTTCCATCTGCACCACTGACCAAGGCGGTTAGGGCGGTTGCCACGGGAATCAACGTCATACCGGTTTCTTTAGCAACAGTCACAAGATGTGGCACTCCGAGATTAACGGCGTTTACCAAGGTATCAAGTGTGGTCACGTCGGCGGTTTCCAACATGAGAACATCGTCAAGGTATACCCTGACCCGGATACCGCTGACGTTACCAGCGACAATCTGAATATCCAGATTCGCTGCCCAAGCACCGACATCGGCAGCAGTGAACGTTGCAACGGTAGAACCATTGGTGTCCACAAAAGCCTTTGAACCCGCTACCCCATCATCAGCGACAGTACGCTGAACGTACAGGCGACTTCCACCTTCTTCAAAGAAAGTCTGAGCATAAGCAGACAGGTTCCCAGACACATAACTTCCGAAATACTTTTTGTATTCCGTCAAGTTCCTGACTAACTTCGGTTCTGTCGCATTTCCCCGTTCAGTGGTTCCGACCATAAAGGTCTGACCTGAAATAACTTCACCGGCGGGGACCGGACCAGACCGTACATCTGTTGTGACTACAATTCCCGGCATCCCTCAGCCTCCAATAGACTCTTCTGGAACGAACTACTCTGGAAATCTTACATGCCATCTGCGTCGTTTCGCTGCATGTATGAGTTGGCCATATGAATATAGCAGACGCAACCTGTCCCTAGGCTGAAGGTATAACCTTTTGCGAAGCAGATGAATAAGCGCCAGTACCATCTGCATTCAAAGCGGCAACTCTGAACTGGTAAGAGGTTCCATTAGCCAAAGAGGGCACAACATAATAAGGAGTTGTGGACGTAGTGTCTGCAATAACGGTTACCCAAGTTGTACCAGAATCAGTCGAAATTTGAATGACGTATCCACTAATAATATTTGTCCCACCACCGTCATAAGTCGAAGCACGCCATGTCAAAGAAACCTGAGCGTTCCCTCCCGAAACCTGAAGGAAAGTTGGGGCGTTAGGAACCTTTTCCATCAAAGACTCATTGACAACACTCGTAAGCATTACCCCCGAATTGGCCCGAACGACCGTTTCATACAGATTCAATTCGTAGGACAGGTACGACGCAGCAAGAAACCTCTCGCCTTTGAGAGTTGTCAGATCAGAAAAGTCTTCTGTGATACTCCCCTCATCAATCTTGACCTCGGCATTTACTCCAACAGGATTGATAGGTGAGGCTCCCGCCAAACGTAACGCTGGTCCGTCCAACAATGATTCCCGAACCACTGTTGTCATATGATCCCGCGCCAGCGTGACAACATCCGGACCGACGGCACGCACCCACGCATAAGTTCGCATGCCATAAGTAACATCATAAACTGGATCATGATTAGCCGTGTAATCAACTCGTTCCATATTACGAGTACTCTCAACGAGCGTGATAATCGTTGGCCAGTTGTCCAGAACAAACGGCTCGTAAGTCAAATACTTGACCGGATTAGGCAAAATCGAATCGTCAACCAACAACGTGTTGCGATAATTCATTAGTCGTGTCGGTATGTCCGCCGCAAGATAATCGCTTACATACTTCTTGGCCGCTGCCGGGCCTTCCATCTGGGCGACCATGACCTACCTATCCCGTCCAAAGTGAAGTTGACCTTTCAACCTCTTATACGCCCTAGTACCGGGCCTGCCGTAAATAATGTAGTCTACTATTCTTTCACCCAACTTATCAGCAAACCGGTTGGGGGTAAACACAATCTTACGCTTCGGCATAAACTTAGTACCAGTTTGATGGAACTTCGCGTATTCAATATCAGTTCCGAATGATGCATCCTTATGACCTATATGATTCGCACGACCACGAAGGGTCACCAGATCCCTATACAGGTCACCTGTTCTAACCATCGTCGGCAACGGTCCGTGGTGCGCAATCTTCCATGAGTGATACTCCGTATCCAACGCATTCCATTTATTCCCAGACACGACACCACCAGTAGCAAAGTTGGCTGCATTCCACCGCTGGAGTTCCCTGCGCGCCCAACGATAAGAGTGAGCAAAACTTTGAGAACGCCGCGTCATTCCGGCAAAAACTGATTGTGTTTTTTTTATGCCCTTGACTTTATATGAAATACGAACAATCCGCGTCATGCTAGGCAACCCTGACGCGACGCCACCGTTTAACCGAGTTCATTTCCTCCGGAGTAAAACCAGTAACCATCGGGGCAACATTTCTAGTCGTCAAATCCTTCATCCCGACAACATCATCATGGAGATTCTGCACCTCCCGAGACGCGGCTCTAAGAACAATCAATTTCAACGCCGTGGTATTATCTGCCGCAGCATCCAAACCAGCCGTATAATTGATAACGATTATATCATTATCTTGAACTGTGAACATATCAACGCCATATCTTCGCACCACATAATCGCTACCAACCGTTTGGGTCGCAGCAGAAGCATCACTCTGACCCTGTACGGTCAATGACGCCACAGAAACAACAGGTGACCTGCGTGTATACAAAACAAATGGCGGCTTCGTTACATCTGCAACAGCCGTACCAGTCCTATCAAGATTGTAATCGTAGAAGAAACTGTATTGAGACGAGCCACTATAATTCGCTGGAGCAACGTGCGACTCGGAAAAGGACGCGGCTGTCACCGGTCGCCCGATGTAATGCTCCAGATCGGCCTCAAGACCATCCACGATCATTTGAGCCGCCTCTTCCTGAGTATTGGAAAAGGTAATGTCCATATACTTCTTAAGGTCAGAAGTAGTAACTAGTGCCACGGTTACCCCCTATCGGCGGCTCCCGCGTAAGCGTTCTGAAATCCTCCGAAAGGCCCTAGATGCTCCGCGAGCAGCACGATCTCCTATCCTCGGACGCCTACGACGGCGGCCACCCTCTCTATCATCGGATTCATCAGGAACCGGCATACGGGGATCTCCTTGAAGCGATTAAACATTAGAAGTGTAGCGCATTGTTTCCGTGTTCTGGCTCTAGTAGTATCCTTTTCGATGCACAGTTCATCGATCGGACGAAACAGACTCATACTCACACTCCATGAGAAGGGGTATAGCCTTGCTCAACTGGCACAACGCTTTGACCTATCTAAATCTCGCATCTCTCAAATAGTAAACAACAGAACGGGCAATCATGAACACTGATAACGAATTCGATCGATTGATTAATCGGATGTCGCAGGGAGATTCTCCGAACACACAGCATTCTACTGGTGCGGGCAAATTCTTGAGTCTCATGTCGGCAATAGCCGTCATCAGTTTCTTCGGTGGCTTAGTCATCATGGTCCTCAACGCCGTTATCAACGACGCCTACCCGAACCTTAATGATTTTGAACCCGGTATCGGCTATTGGAACGCTACGAGGCTGTTCTTCTTGAGTTGGGTATTTTTCGCAATCTTCACCGGACTCAAAGGGATGCAAAAAAAATCATAGTCTGAGGTTGTTAATCGATTTCACCACCTGTATCGTTTTTCTCACACGATAACTAACTACTAACGGAGGATCACTCGTGGACACCAACAGAGAGCAGGAAGTCCTGCGTCGCATCATGTCTTCTACCCAGAACACGGAAGACACCGATGCAAAAGCAGCGCTCCGCAAGATTAGGCAGCGTCGCAAGATGACCGCCGCCTATAAGGCACACAAGGCTCTTGAGGCTTTGCACGCCGAACAGTACGAGCGGCTGTTCACACAGGCTTACACGGAACTCGGCACAGATGATCGGTACGTCGAAATCGTCTAACCAACAAATCGTAACGGCTGGGGTGGCTATGACATAGCCCCAACTGCGTCCCCGTCCCAGCCGGGCGGGCGTCTGGAGAGGGTTGTTCTGGAGGGTTCAGCCCTCTCTTTTCGCGTCCCGTCACATTCAACATTCATGGTGTAAGGTCTGTGAATGGTAGGTAGATCCAACGCTTCCTCAATGCCCGGCGTGGAATTCGTCGCGCTAGATTTTGGTCCATGCATAGTGTGCGGACACCCCACCGGAGACTGCTCACCAGAAGACCACAACATCGTTTTTAAAGACCTCAATGACGAAAACATGTTCCTAGTAGAAGAGGACATTATTCAAAGACGATGGATTACCCCCAACCATTTGGGAAAGGTACTAGTAGTACCAGCAGGGAAACGAATCAGCAGGTCAGAAGCGGAAAAATTAGGTTTGGTTTAACCCTTTTAGTATTAACAACAAGTGTCATACTGTAAGCCCTTCCTAACAAACCTCACAGTACGCCAGAGGTAGATATGCCATTATCGCAAGAATTCCTAACACCCTACTCTTCAAAAGCCCCCCCTTGGGGTTTTAACGGACTAGGCTACATAGTTTACAAGCGTACTTATGCTCGTATCACCGAAGACAACCAGACAGAAGAATGGTGGCAGACCTGCCAACGGGTCGTAGACGGTGCAAACGCCATTGGAGCAGAACTCACCAAAGACGAATCCGAACGCCTGTTCGACTACATGTTCCACCTCAAGGGCCTACCCGGCGGGCGCATGCTCTGGCAATTGGGAACACTTAACAATTTCAGGCTCGGTGGAGACAGTTTGTGTAACTGCTGGTTCGTGGACATTAAAAAGCCCGAAGATTTTGCATGGATGTTTGAGCGTCTCATGCTGGGTGGTGGTGTTGGTTTCTCCATCCTCCACCCACAACGCCTCGGAATCGTTCGACAGGGCGTTGTAACCAACCACAACGTACCAGACGCCGACTTCATCGCTCCCGACAAGCGGGAAGGCTGGTCAGAGTGTCTCTTGCGAGCGATGAAAACTTACCTCGGTAGCAAAGATGATCCGACGGAACTGTCTTACTCCACGGAAATGATCAGACCTGCGGGTGCTCCCATCAAAACCTTCGGGGGAACAGCATCTGGACCGGGGATTCTGGTAGAGGGAATCACAAAAATCTGCGCGCTTCTAGACGGAGCGGTGGGTCGTCACCTTAGGGCCACCGAAGTTCTAGACATCAGTAACATTATTGGTTCTGTAGTCGTTGCCGGAAACGTCCGACGAAGTGCTGAAATCGCTCTCGGAGATCCATACGACACCGACTACCTCAACGCCAAGCGATGGGATCTAGGAAACATCCCGCCCCACAGGGCCATGTCGAACAATAGTGTTGTCACATCCGACACCACGGCCCTCCCCAACACCTTTTGGGACGGGTACCGTGGCAACGGCGAACCATACGGTCTGTTCAATTTGGAAGCCGCACGGAAACTTGGACGTAGTCACGAAGTTCGCCCAGATAATACAATCGAAGGAACCAATCCCTGCGCTGAAATTGGCTTGGCCAACCGCGAATCATGCAACCTCGCAGACATCTTCCTCCCGAACATCGAATCACAAGACGAACTCATCGACCTTGCCAAACTCCTATACAAGATCCAAAAAGCAGTTGCGGGCCTCCCGTATCTAGACCGTGAATCAGACGAAATCACAAGCAAGAATATGCGCCTCGGTCTCGGGGTTTCCGGCATTGCACAGGCAAAAGAGAAACTAGATTGGCTATCACCAACTTATGAAATGTTGCGTGACTTCGATCTATACTGGTCCGCCTACAAGGAATGGCCCCCATCCGTTCGGCTGACAACAGTCAAGCCAAGCGGAACCCTCAGCCTTCTCGCTGGGGTAACCCCCGGCATTCACCCCGGATACAGTCGCTACCACATTCGTCGTGTCCGCATGGGTGCCAACGACCCGCTTCTCTCCTACTGCGAATCCCGTGGCTACACAGTTGAGTGGGTAGAAAACGATGACCGCACTAAAGTCGTGGAGTTCCCTTGCGAATTCCCAGAAGATACTGTCATCGCTACTGACATGACGGCGATACAACAACTTCAACTACAGGGCAGACTCCAACACGATTGGGCCGACAACGCCGTATCCGTCACCGTCTACCTCCAACCGGAAGAACTCACTGAAGTTCGTCAATACTTGAAAGAAAACTGGCATTCCATGAAATCCGTTTCATTCTTGCTGCACAGCGAACACGGATTCGCTCAGGCACCACTAGAAGAAATCTCTCACGAGACTTATCTAGCCATGACAGAAGCGGTCAAACCAGAAAAGGTTCTCATCGGCGCTGGGACCAGTGAACTATTGGACGACGATTGTGCCACTGGGGCCTGTCCAGTCAGATAGCATCTGTTCATGGCAGACGATCCAATTCTTCTCTTGCAATTGGATCACGTTACTATCTCATTGGAAGCAGCCATAGACAACGGTGTCTGGACAGAAGTAGACGAAGGCATCTGTGAACACTGTTACTCCGTAGGCAAGGTCTTTGAAGCCAACGACGAACTCATGGCCACCTTGGCCAACATCCAAAACCCCTCAATAATTTGCAAAGAGTGCTTAATCCATAGAACACTTTGGAACTCGTACTTAGAGATCTATCCCTAAACAGCCTTTTCGCAATCGTTCCTAGAGAACGCAGAAGCCCCCCGGATTGCTCCGGGGGGCTTCTACTTAATCGGTCAAGTCAGTGACTGACCTACTCGCTACCTAAGGCTTAGGAAGGAGCGGCGTCGAAGGTGACTTTGACGAACGACTCGGGCCGCTTCACCGCAAGGGCGAGGCGCTGCTCCGCAAGGACGACAATAGCGTTCCTCACGAAGAAGTCCGAATGCTGTTCGCTGACACGAATCGTGGCTTCTTCCCGGTCGTACAACTGGGCACCCTGACCGAACGAACCGATGAGAGCAGTGCCCTCAGTGATCGCCGGGGTGTCCACCACAGGAATCCGCCACATACGGGCTTCTGCACCCTGCACGATGGAGACAGCCATCAAGTACTGGCCATTAGAATCCTTGACCAATTCGATGTCTTCCCAATCGTTGGGATGAAGAATAATGCCCGAAGGCTCGTAGTAAGCGAGGAACGACAGAGTCGCCGCACGCCGAACTGCGTCAGCCTTAGTGTCCTTGACGGGCAAGGTTGCACCAGCAGACCATGAGTATGTCTGAATACCAGAGGTGTTCAGAATACCCGTAAGGTCTTCACTTGTGCCAGCACCCGATAGGATCTGGTAGTCCTCATGCAGCCGAAGGCCGTAGAGGAGTTCGTTGTCGATGATTGACCGCAACTGCGGCTCATCGGCAAGAACGTTGCGGTGGGCAGCCTCCCAGTGAGCGATGGTCCGCACTGGCGCCTGAACACCGGTGAATGCCATCGTCGTCTGCGGCTTCGCACCGAAAGCAGACGAAACACGCTCAGGAACAACACTTGCGTTGTTCGTGAACCCGCTCATACGGAAATACTCAATCACCGCTGCATTGGTCCGGCGGGTCGGGAAAAGATCCCGAACGCGAGTCCGACGATGTTGCTGAGTAACAATCGGATCACGCTGAACAGTGCCGAATGCCGCAGGTGTGCCGCTCGGTAGGGCCGAGTACATATCCTTGACGCTGTAATCACCTTCGTAAAGGTTCTTAACATTGTAAGGACTGTCCATTGTGCCTGAGCCACGACTCATCATCGCTTTGAACTCGTCAGAGCCGATGAATGCTTCGCCAAGGCTCTTCACGCCAGTGGGAACGGTGACCTGAGCCAACACACCCGCCTGATCGGCGCTAGCAACCGCAGCAAGAGATTCGATCGGAGCCTCGGAGCCCCAGTCAGAAACCCTCTGCATGTCTTCCATAGAATCGATCAGAGACTTAATCTCTTTGATCTCACCCATGTTTGTATCGAAAGCCGCCTTACGTTCCGAGTCGATGATGATTGCACCATCTTCGGAGCGGAAGGAGTCCGCGATCTCGTTGTTGGCTGTCATCTTCTCACGCAAAGCGCCTTGAAGTTCTGTCAGCCGACTCTCGTCAAATGCCATAGTCGTAACTCCTGTTCGACATAGTTGAATGGTTTTGATGTCGTGTCGGCTTAGGTAAGCACCATTACCGATTTGAACAGAAGTAATCTTAGGTTACGAAAATGTATTTCCAGTGCAACTGCTATAGTAGTAGTTTAAGAATCTTATTTACCGGAGACTAAACCTCCACCCGGCAAAGCCTCTATTCCACGCGCTCCGCGATTGATTAAAGGCTCCCAATTGCTATTACGAGTATGAGGAAGATCAATAATCCGCTTCCTTCGCCTCATGGTTGGAGTCTCAATAACGAGCCGTCTTACATTTGGAGAATTCCGTATAGCAACATATTCTTCATGATCGTTACACGGCATCCACCTACCTATACCCATTTGATGGGCGCCGGTACAACCTATGGAGGTAGCCACCGCTTCCGCTTCCTCCCTAGTGCTAAAAGTATTCTTTTTGTCTGAAGAATGCGGAGCCTTCTCCTCACACTCTATACAGAAAGCCTTCTCACCGTTTTGGTCCCGGTCTTCCCGATAAGCGGCACTCCCCTGTTCAATCAGAAGTGTCAACGCTTCTGGCGACTCACAAAAACCCCAACCGCCTTCTTTCTTATGAGCGCCAGTACAGCCCAACATCTTGGAAACCTTAAGCGCCTGTTTCCTCGTGGGCAGTGCTTGATCTTTAATCGGGTCTTTAGACATGACAGTTACTTCTTCTTTATTGTCTTTTCAACCTTGGGAGCAGGCGGAGGAGCCGGTGGTGCAGACTCTTCTTCGCTAACGACTCGTCCGTGGTTCGGATCGAACTGATTCTTCTTACGCATTACAACCTCCGTTGTCGCGACATCAACTTATCTGGTACTTCTGTAATTCGTAGTTTAAACGAGTGTGGCATGCCCTCAGCCTCACTAAGCATTTCTTCGTATCTGTTCCTCTCACCGATTTTGAACACTACTTCTGAATATGATCCTGCCATGCTCTCAAATGGTGCATCAGTCTTCAAATCACGAGTTCTCCAATTGGTGTTCTCGTCTTGAAAATACTCTTTCCAAGTATCCAACCTTCTACTGGTTGGAGCATGTACCGAAAGTTGCGCATCTTTAGAAACAAGGTATGTATTTCTAATTTTTACAAGATGGTCTTTATATGCCATTACGCTGCACTTTCTAAACATGTATTGATGTAATCCATTACCGCCAACATTTTATCAGACGATGGATCAAACTCTTTTACAGAGGGATCCGTATCTACTATATCTTCTCCCTCTATGCGACCAAGAAGGGCATCAACAATACCGTCAACATTTTCCAACTTTGGCAGCATGGTGGCAGCGTATGCCACCACGTTGGTATGCAACTCCTCCAAAGACCGCTTTCTCACCAAATCCGAATAGGGTCCTGCCGATGCCAAGCGCTCCACCCAATTCGGATCACCCAACATCATCTTGAACCGCTCAATAGCCGTGCGGATAATTGTGTCAAACCTGTGCTCCACTTCTGGATTATCCTCAATGGCCTGCAACAAAACCTTCCGCCAATCCCTGTCCATGTAAAATCCACCGAGCCCCGTAGTAACAGTACGGTCATGGAAAACCCGGGCAAAATACGTTGCCAGATCATCAGATCCATACAAGGAAACCGCATTTCCAGAGTCCAATCCCCCCTCCAAATCAATCGGTACAACTCCTGCCGAACCATCAGGGGCATGTGCTGAAATTGCATTCCCGGGATGACCATCCAAATCACTGAGAAGCATTCTGGATAGAAAGTTCATCAATCGACCCTCCAACCCAACAAGAGCAACTTCATATTCCGGTGACTCGGTTGGCGACTTCGGCACTGCGCCGAAGTCCGACACATCAAACCCGTCAGTCGAATGATCAGGTGAAAGTAACTCCCCGATCGGATGCCCATTCCACGCAAACTCCATAACAACAGTGGCACCACGCCCGGAAGGAATAGTATCATCACTGTCAGGTCGTGCAGATTCACCCCTCGTGTTCATAAGATCTGGGCCACTCATCCTGTACGGAAGCATGGGGAAACCAAGGTTATGCAGCACTTCTGCGGCTGCCCACTCAATAAGTGGGGAAATTTCATTACTGTCGGTAGACCCCTTGATGACAAATCCCTCTTGACCGTATACGTCTGGCTCCCCGGTTTCACCGGCAGACCGGTTAATACGCTGCCTCAAAATATAGATATCTGTCTTGCTGCCAAGGCCAAACATCCGCAAAAACCTCTCTCCGGGGTATCTGGAAGAATTCGTAAGCAACGCGTGCGTCAGATATTCATCCGGCACATCCGATATGTCACCACCAGAACGAACATGTTCAGCCGCCTGAAGCCTCGTCTTTATCCCCTTGTGCCCTATCGGTACCCGTTTTCCTCGCACGAATCCATCAACCACATCACCAGCAATCCCCAATCCAGCAGGCCGCGACCTTATCCCAGTCGAAAGCAGAGCCGTAGATCCGTCAAGATCATCCCCGGTCCACTTCTCAACAGCACCCAGCGGACCAAGTTCAAGTTCTTGCTCCCTGTGCAGCGCTTCCCGAACAACCGACCTTACCCGCGTTAGCAACATGTCACGCTTATCTTGCAAAAGCATGCCGAACGGACCCTCCATGCCAACGTATGGCACATCCGATAGCGTTCCTTCTATCTCCTCCAATTCGCCTATGAGTCCTCCCAAATCCTCGTCGGCAACATAACCCTCATCTTCGGGGAAGATCTCAAGGTCAGCAATGATTTCCATTGCCCTAGGCGCTACACCTTCATAAGCACCAGCGGCCGATTTAAATTGCTGAAGATTATCCCTAAAACTTTGCAAGTTCCTGAGACCACCCGGCCGGTCATCTGGACCACTTTGGGTGTACCCACCACCCAACAGGGGTGTAGGACCCGGACCGGTCCACGCTGCAATAGCCTCTTCAACGTCATTCTCCCAATTCGCATCCAAATCCTCTATGCGACCACTCGTAAGAGCATCTTCGCCCCTCTTCAATAGTTCACTAGAACTATCCGCATATTGCACATTCCACGCTTCTTGAAGCCCCCGAGCACGGATCGCTTCCTCTGCGTCAATGGCAAATCTCAGAGCACGGATATCCCCACGAGCCTGATCCCTCAGACCCCTTGGAAGCGTGGGATCCTCTTCGATCTCAAACAACACCTCTCGCGCCGCCTTCAAATCCCGTAGGCGTTGAGCAGAATATGATCTCGTCGCCACCTCTAGATCTAGTTCTTCTAGACCCAAAGCGTCATAACGTTCCATGGCCGCATCGGCACTGCTGCGCTCTACTCCCCGGCGGTCGAATGGTGAGGGGACAGTACCAGTAAGCGGCGGATCTTCCCTATCAATCCGTCGCCCCCTATCGGGCCTCCGACGGCGAGTGAAGGGTTTGCCCCCAAGCCCTCGTAGTTCATCCGCTATGCGATCCATTTCATCCTGATCGCCAACCGTTTCAGCGTTGCGGTACTCACTCCTAAGCATGTCCAATTTCTGAGCCTGACTCGGTTCTTTATTTCTCGCTCCGGGTATTCCAATGTGTCTCTGGCGGGGAGGACGCTCCGTGTTCCGGGTCAGAATATCTTCTATCAATTTTTTCTTAGTTTTTCTCCTGAAGTCAGTCACAGTAGAAACATCCAAGGACAAAGCCACTTCCCTCAACTCCAACATGGGCCACTTTTCCAAATCCTCAAACGTGTAATCGGCGTCGGGATCAAACACTCTGTCAATGAAACGTCCCCTCCTGTCCCGAAGGGGACCACCACGACCCGCGCTATTCGGCCCCCGTGGAACACCCCCGGTAAGCGGTGGATCCGAATCGAACCCGGGATACCCATCATCCGGCCAAATCGTGTTGTCATCGGGTGTTGAGTTACCCCAAATTACCCCTTCTATATTGGCGCCAGTGAAGTTCACTCCAGCAAGATCCGCCCCATCAAAGTTTGCCCCCCTGAGATCCGCCCCAGTGAAATCCGCATCAATAAGACGGGCGCCAGTGAAATCTGCCCCCCTGAGATCGACCCCTCTAAAATTCCCACGAGAAAGATCCGACCCACCGAAGTTGGCTTCCCTGAAACCCTGATCCGGATCCACCCCCATACTCTTAAAATCAGTATTTGTCCAATCCCCATCAAGCAAGTTATGACCACTCAGATCAAGCCCGTCCCCTTCCCCCTGCCGTTGTGACGTAATACCCATCTCGTGGAAAAAGTTCCCCAACCCTGCGAGATACTCATCCTGCTCTTTCGGAGTCATCTCACTGATCGCTTCTCCCAATTGATCCATGTGCCGCTTACGAGACGCCCGATACATGTCAGGATCCAACTCACCTTCATGGGCCTTCAAACGCTTCAACATGTCAACCAGTGCATCAGCGCGTACCGTTGGTCCTTCGTTCCTAAGTAGATTTGCAATCGAAGCATCAAAATCTGCGTCAAGAGCATCCGTTGGTCCAGTCAAATTCGGAATGTATTCCAAATCTCCTTCATCAGTCAGAATGAAGGGGTATGGACCCACTACCCGTTCTACCCCGGTCGCTGTGAGCCTTCCCAGTGGGCGGACCGCAGTGGATGCGTATGCAGGCGGGTACCACACCTGCGTGATACTCGATGATGACTCCCTGTACTGCTGGGGTCGAAACGGATACGGACAACTCGGCGACGGCACGACCACGCACACGCACACGC